>NZ_DATKFP010000322.1:0-41465 GCF_035511395.1 Sphingobium sp. | reverse complement strand
CGCGCTGGGCCGCGAGGAGATTGAGGTGATCCGCCCCGCGATCGAATCGCTGCGCGAGGAGGGGCTGGATATCGTCGGTCCGCTCGCCGCCGACGGAATGTTTCACGCGCGTGCGCGCGAAAGCTATGACGCGGCGCTCTGCATGTATCATGATCAGGCGCTGATCCCGATCAAGACGCTGAATTTCGACGATGGCGTCAATATCACGCTCGGCCTGCCGATCGTGCGCACGTCGCCCGATCATGGCACCGCCTTCGGCATTGCGGGCACCGACAGCGCCAATCCCGGCGCGATGATGGCCGCGCTCAAGATGGCGGCCGAAGCCGCTCGCGCCCGTATCGCTCATGGCTGAGTCCCGTCCGACGCTGCCGCCGCTGCGTGATGTGATCGCGCGGCATGGTCTCAATGCCAGCAAGGCGCTGGGGCAGAATTTTCTGTTCGACGAACAGTTGCTCGACCGGATCGCCGGCATTCCCGGTTCCCTGAAGGAGGCGCGCGCCTTCGAGGTCGGTCCTGGTCCGGGCGGCCTTACACGCGCGATCCTGCGCGCAGGGGCGCAGCTGGTCGCCGTGGAGCGCGATCAGCGCTGCCTGCCCGCGCTGGCCGAGTTGCAGGAGGCCTTCCCCGATCAATTGCGCGTTATTTCAGGCGACGCGATGCAGGTCGATGCCCGGACAGAAGTGGGCGAAGGCGCGCATATCATCGCGAACCTGCCCTATAATGTCGGCACGCCGCTGCTGGTCGGCTGGCTGTCAGCCGACTGGTCGCCCCTCCCCTGGTGGCAGAGCCTGACGTTGATGTTCCAGATGGAGGTAGCGGAGCGGATCGTCGCGAAACCCGGCACCGATCATTATGGGCGGCTCGCCGTACTGTCGCAGTGGCGCAGCGAGGCAAGGATCGCGATGAAGGTGCATCGCAGCGCCTTCACCCCGCCGCCCAAGGTCATGTCGGCGGTGGTCCACCTGATGCCCAAACCCTCACCCGAAGGCGTTCAGCTCAAGCATCTGGAGCGACTGACAGCCGCCGCCTTCGGCCAGCGACGCAAGATGATGCGGCAGAGCCTCAAGGGGCTGCCCGGTGCGCTCGCGGCGCTGGATGCCGAAGGGATCGACCCGCAGCGCCGCGCGGAAACCGTCAGTGTCGAGGAATTTGTCGCCGTCGCCCGTCGATTGAGCAACCCGTAAGGCTCAGTTCTTCTCCCGATCGAGATCGGCGATTTCGTCGTCTATGTCGCGCAGCGCTTCCGACCGCGCCTTTTCTGCCATCCGGCTTTCGGCAATCTGCCTGCGCGCCGCGACAAGGCCCTGACGGGCGGCGACCTTGCCCATGCGTTCCGCCTGACGGGCTTGCGCCTCGATCGCGCGCTCGCAGATGCGGACGCGGATATGACGGCGACCGTCGGAACCGGTCCATTTGCGGTGGCTGGTCGCGCTCGACTGATTGCTATCGCAGCCTTCGCGCACGTCGACCACCGGCACCATGCGGGCGATCTCCGCTTCGGTGGGGATGCGATGGGTTTCGACACGGCCATCGGCGTGGGTGACGGTGACGCGCCCCTTCTCACTGCGCACCGTCACCGGCGGCACGGGAGGCACCGGCGGGATAGGTGCGACCATGTCGGCGGCAGGCGGCACCGGGGGAACCGGCGGCAGAGGCGCGGCATGGGGCTGCGGATCGCTACGGTGCCGCGCCTGTGCTTCGGCAGGTTCGGTCGGCTCGGCGGGAAGCGCTGGCACGGCCGGAACAGCGGGCGCGGCAGCGACAGCCGGAATGCTGGCCTGGGCCGGCTGGGCGACCAGATCGGTCAGGCGGGCGAGATCGGCGCTTTCGACCTTCTCGGTGATCGCCGCCATCTGCTGCGCGGCACGGCTGCCCGACGCGGTGAGCGCGAGGCCGGTGGCGGTGACGAGTGCGACGGCCGCCATGCCCCAGCTGATGCGCCGCAACGATGTTTCATGAGTCGACAACATTTTCAGCCTCCCTTTGAGCGTGGCGAGACGGGTGAGATGGCAGGCGCCGGCAAATTGTCGGCCGCCGGCGGCCTTCAGGATGGCGCGGCCATAGGCATGGGCCTGGTCGCTGCCGTAGAGCGAAAGGACACGCGCGTCGCAGGCGGTTTCCTGATCCGCGCGATAGGCACGATAGGCGATCCAGGCGACCGGATTGCACCAATGGATCGCCAGCAACAGCAGCGCGATCATATTGGCGGTGAGGTCGCCGCGTTCATGATGCGCCCGCTCATGGGCGATCGCCATATCCTGTTCCTGCGGATCGTAGCGTAGCGCGAAATCCACCGGCAGAACGATGAAGGGGTGGAATATGCCGAAGGCGAGCGGGCCGGACGCATGCGGACTGGTCACGATGCGGATGCGGCCTTCCCGATCGATCTCCGTCGATCCCGCCAATATGTGGCGGCGGAAGCGGACATAGCCGACCGCCTGAACCGCCAGAAAGGCGACCAACCCGACGATCCATACCGCGATGGCGATTTCCAGCCAGGGAAGGGCCGGCGCCGTGTTGGCCATGGCACCCGCGGGTGCGGCGGTGAGGATCGCCGGCAATCCCGTCTGATTTACCGCGACATGCAACGGCGAGGGATCGGCGACATCGTCAGGCAGCGCGGGCATCAGCATCCGTACGAGCGGCAAGGCCCAGAGCATATAGGCAGCCCCTGCCCCCAGCCAGCGCGCGACCGGCCGACGCAACATCATGACCAGCGCCATGAGCAGAGTGGTGGCGATCAGCGTTTCGACGATCCAGACGCTCATGATTTCAACCCTTTCAGGATTTCCTCAAGCTCGGCGATATCGTCCGCCGTCAACTGATCCTGGCTGGCCAACTGGGCAACCAGCGGCGACACGCGCCCGCCGAACAGCCGGTTCACCAACCGCCCGGATTCGCCAGCGACATAATCTTCGCGCGCCACCAGCGGACGGTAGAGGAAACGGCGGCCATCCTGGTCGGCGGCAATGACATCCTTGGCCATCAGCCGCGACAGAAGCGTCTTGACGGTTTGGAGGCTCCAGTCGCGATCGGCGGCAACACGATCGGCAACATCGTTGGCGGTCTGGGGGGCAAGTTCCCACAGCGCTTCCATCACCACCAGTTCCGCTTCGCTGATCTTCTCGCTCACTTGTATGGCACCCGACTCGATCTTTAAAACCACATCTGTAGTCGCATCGATTACGGATGTAGTCAATAGATTGTCGCGGGCGGGGAAGCACGCATTTGTGTGGCAAAGCGAGATTTGTCGGGAATTTTGACAAAGTGCTCGGGATCGATTTGCGCATTAACCTTCGGTACGGGCGAAAACCCTGCCCCTCTCCGTAATGGCACGGCGATTGCGTAATTCAGGATATTCCCACCGTTCAACTACCGGGGGATGCAGGCAGGTCTCCGCTAGCATCCCCCACCCGGTGGTTCTTCATCCCCGATGATCTGATGCGGCCAGCCCGCCGGATCGGCTGCCCAACGCGACCATTTCCCGATCATTCTATTTCATTGGATAGCAGCCGAGTTTGACACGATAGCCGTCAATACGCCCCGGCCATCGCTGTCGTGCCGGCTTGATTCGGTTCTTATTTCCTGATGCCTGAACATTCGTCAGAGGCAGAGGCCCATGGATATCGAATCAAGTTCGGGAGACGGATTGGAGTAATGTCCGCACACCACCAGCCGAGGACATGAAAAAAGGCGGCCCGAACCCGGACCGCCCTCCTCACATCGCCTAGTCAGCGCCGCTTAGTTGGCAGCTGCGACGCCCTGATCGGTCATCAGCTGCTGGAGTTCGCCGGCTTCGTACATCTCCATCATGATGTCGCTGCCGCCGACAAATTCACCCTTCACATAGAGCTGGGGAATGGTCGGCCAGTCGGAAAAGGCCTTGATGCCCTGACGCACGGCCTGATCCTGCAACACGTCGACCGTGTCATAGGCAACGCCCAGATGTTCCAGGATCGCGATGGCGCGACTGGAGAAACCGCACTGGGGGAAAAGCGGGGTGCCCTTCATGAAGAGCACGACATCATTGCCGTTGACGATCTCGGCGATCCGCTGCTGCACGGCGTCGGTCATTGCTGTTTGTCCAATTCTTTCTGGCGGCGCCGTCGGCGCGCACGAATGTCTAGATGGCCGTTAGTTGGGAACGGCGGTGGTGAGTTGCAAGGCGTGGAGCACGCCGCCCATGCGCCCGCCCAGCGCGGCATAGACCGCCCGCTGCTGGGCCACGCGGGTCATGCCCCGGAAACTTTCCGACACGACACGCGCGGCATAATGATCGCCATCCCCGGCGAGGTCGGTAATCTCGACCTGCGCATCGGGAATCGCCGCCTTGATCATGGCTGCAATATCGTCGGCTGCCATCGGCATCGTTGATGACCTTACTGGGCTTCGATGAACATGCGGCGAGCGATCACCGCCTGTTCGTCCAGCGCCGCGCGCACGCCGGCTTCGTCGATATCGATGCCGGCCGAGGTCATGTCGCCCACCAGCTTGCGGATGACATCCTCGTCGCCCGCTTCCTCGAAATCGGCCTGCACGACGGCCTTCGCATAGGCGTCGGTTTCTTCCGGGGTCAGGCCCATCTTCGCCGCGGCCCATTCACCCAACAGCCGGTTGCGGCGCGCCTGGATGCGGAACTGCATTTCCTGATCGTGGGCGAACATATTTTCGAACGCCTTTTCGCGATCGTCGAAGGTGGTCATGAGTCTAGGCCCCGTTAAAAGCTGTATAAGACCGAGA
Source organism: Sphingobium sp. (assembly GCF_035511395.1). GTDB lineage: Bacteria > Pseudomonadota > Alphaproteobacteria > Sphingomonadales > Sphingomonadaceae > Sphingobium. The sequence continues at coordinate 36,725 of NZ_DATKFP010000322.1, read as the reverse complement.
GATAGGCAGAAGCGTGAAGTTACGCAACGGCGCGAACGGGCGAGGGTATAATCCAAGGACGCTGCTGTGCCACCTTCGCTTCATAGCCGTCGATCGCGTCGCCCTGATCCAGCGTCAGGCCGATCTCGTCCAGACCGCCCAGCAGGCAATGCTTGCGGAAGGGATCGATTTCGAAGCTGAAGCGATCCTGAAACCGGGTGGTGACGGTCTGTGATTCCAGGTCGACATGGATCGGGTCGGGCGTCCCGTTGATTCCCTGGGCAACTTCCAGCAGCCGGTCGACCGCTTCCTGTGGCAGGACCACGGTCAGGATGCCGTTCTTGAAGGCGTTGCCGGAGAAAATATCGGAGAAGCTCGGCGCGATCACCACCTTGATGCCAAGATCTCCCAGCGCCCAGGCAGCATGTTCGCGGCTGGAACCACAGCCGAAATTGTCGCCCGCGATCAGGATCGGGCTGCCGGCATAGTCGGGATCGTCGAAGACGTTGCCCGGTTCCTTGCGCAGCACCTCGAACGCGCCCTTGCCAAGGCCGGAGCGCGAGATGGTCTTGAGCCAATGGGCGGGGATGACGATGTCCGTGTCGACATTCTTCATGCCGAACGGATAAGCCCGACCGTCGACGACGTTCAGCTTTTCCATCAATGAACCTTCTTCGTCTCGGCAGCCGGCGTATCTTCGGCGCGGCCCAGCGTCGCGGCCATCGCCGCACTTGCCAGCGCACCCAGCGTCAGCAGCCAGAAAATCTTCTTCATGCGACCATCCCCTCTTTATCGTTCAACATCGCGCGAACGTCGGTCAGGCGGCCGGTGATGGCCGCCGCCGCCGCCATTTCGGGCGACACCAGATGGGTGCGCGATCCCGGTCCCTGACGGCCCATGAAATTGCGGTTGCTGGTCGATGCGCAGCGCTCGCCGGCGGGCACCTTGTCCGGGTTCATGCCGAGGCAGGCCGAGCAGCCCGGCTCACGCCATTCGAAACCGGCGTCGAGGAAGATCCGGTCCAGCCCCTCTTCCTCCGCCTGACGCTTGACCAAGCCGGAGCCGGGAACGACCATCGCATGCTTGATGCCAGACGCGATATGGCGGCCCTTGAGCAACGACGCGGCAGCGCGCAGATCCTCGATCCGGCTGTTGGTGCAACTGCCGATGAAGACATGTTCGATCGCGACATCCTCCATCCGCTGGCCGGCGACGAGCCCCATATAGTCGAGCGACTTCTGGGCGGCGGCCTGCTTGGACGGGTCGGCGAAGCTCTGCGGATCGGGAACCATACCGGTCACGGGCACGACATCTTCCGGGCTGGTGCCCCAGGTGACATTGGGCACGATGTCGGCGGCGTCGATGACCACGGTCTTGTCGAAGACCGCGCCCTCGTCGGTGGCGAGCGTCTTCCACCAGGCGACGGCCGCGTCGAAATCCGCGCCCCTGGGCGCCATCGGACGGTCGCGCAGATAGACGAAGGTCTTTTCGTCAGGCGCGAACAGGCCCGATCGCGCGCCCGCCTCGATCGACATATTGGCGACGGTCAGGCGACCCTCGATCGACATGTCGCGGAAGACGGAGCCGCGATATTCCATGACATAGCCGGTGCCGCCCGCCGTGCCGATCGTGCCGCAGATCGCCAGCGCCACATCCTTGGGCGTGACGCCGGGCGCCAGTTCGCCGTCGACGACGACCGCCATGGTCTTCGACTGCTTGAGCAGCAACGTCTGGGTGGCCAGCACATGCTCGACCTCCGACGTGCCGATGCCGAAGGCCAGCGCGCCCAGCGCACCATGCGAACTGGTATGGCTGTCGCCGCAGACCAACGTCGCGCCCGGCAGGGTAAAGCCCTGTTCCGGACCGACGACATGAACGATGCCCTGTTCCGCATCAGCGTCGCCGATCAGGCGGACGCCGAATTCCGGCGCGTTGCGTTCCAGCGCGGCGAGCTGCTGCGCGCTTTCGGGATCGGCAATGGGAATACGGTTGCCCTGTGCGTCGCGGCGCGGGGTGGTCGGCAGGTTATGATCGGGCACCGCAAGGGTGAGGTCAGGCCGGCGCACCTTGCGCCCGGCGAGGCGAAGCCCATCGAACGCTTGCGGACTCGTCACTTCATGGACGAGATGACGATCGATATAGATGAGGCAGGTGCCATCGGGACGCCGTTCGACGACATGTGCGTCCCAGATCTTCTCATAGAGGGTGCGAGGCTTAACCATAGTCCCTTCCCCCTAGACCCGTCAGGGCCATGGGGAAAGGGGGTGAACGACCGAAATCGGCAGTTTTTCCTATCGGCCAGGCAAGAATGTTACACTATCCGACTATGACGCCCGATAGTCTTCGATGATGCGTCCGGCTGCACCGATCTCCGCCTCATGGCTTTCTTCGCGCCAGGTTTCTGCCAGCGCTTCCTTTTCCCATTGCAGCATGGCGGGGTGCGCCAGCATATGGTCGACCCAGGCCTGCGCGATCGGCCCGACGTCGAGGCCATAGGTGCGGACGCGAAAGGCGACGGGCGCATAGAAAGCGTCGATCGCGGTGAAGACCTTGCCAGCAAGGAAAGGGCCGCCGAAATAATCCAGACCCTGCTCCCACAATTCGCGTAGCCGCGCGATATCCTTGTTGAGCGAAGGCGAATGCATGTGCGGCTCGACCCGGACACCGACATTCATCGTACAGTCGTTGCGCAAGGTGGTGAAGCCGCTGTGCATTTCAGTGGCTGCACATTGGGCGAAGGCGCGCGCGGCTTCGTCCGCGGGCCAGACGCCGGGATGACGGTCGGCTAAATAGAGGGTAATGCCGAGCGAATCCCAGACGATACGCTCACCGTCGATCAGCGCCGGCACCTGCCCCGTTGGCGAAAAGCTGCGGAAGGCGGCATAGTTGGTGGCCGAGACGAAGGGTTCGATCCGGTCCTCGAACGGGATGTGCAGCGCCTTCATCAGCAGCCACGGGCGCAGCGACCAACTGCTGTAATTACGGTTGGCGGTGATGAGCGTGTAGGACATGCGTTCCCTTCCTGTGCAAGGTGCGCGCGAAATAGCCGATCGGGTAACGGCGCAACAGCGGCAACGATCCATGCAGCTGACAAGTTGGACTTATGGAAGACATATCTCTCCGTTCGGTTCGAGCCTGTCGAGAACTCTCGCGCAACGTTCTCGACAAGCTCGAACCGAACGGGTGTCGTGACGGCCCTAGCCAAGCTGTTGAACGCACGTCAAAAGAGCGCATCGCGGGCGGCGCCCTCTGCCGCCCTTCCCCATCCATGGAGTCCCCTTCCCGTGAACCGACGCCAGTTTCTTGCCACCAGCGGCGCAACCGCCATCGCCGCCGCCACGCCCAGCGCCTTTGCCCGGACGGGCGCCGCCGATGCGCGGCTGCGCGCCATGCTGGACGGCTTCTTCTACGAACGGCTGGAGGATTCGCCGGAAAGCGCGACACGGCTTGGCCTCGACACCGGTGCGCGCGCAGCGCTGCGCGGCAAGCTGTCCGACACCAGCGCGACCGGTGCGGCGCGCGATCTGGCGCGGACCAAGGCGCAGGTGAAGCAGCTGGCGAGCGTCGATCGCGCGACGCTGAGCGCGGCGAGCCAGCTCGACTATGATGTCGTCGCCTATCAGCTGGATCGCGCCGTTGGTGGCGAGCGGTTCGGCTATGGCGAGACAGCGGGCCGCTATGCGCCCTATATCCTCAGCCAGCTGACCGGCAGCTATCGCGAAGTGCCCGACTTTCTAGATTCGCAGCACCGGGTGAAGGACGCAACGGACGCCGACGCCTATCTGGCGCGCCTGGAAGCCTTCCCGGCCGCGATGGACGGCGAGCTCAACCGGCAGAAGGCGGACGCGGCCAAAGGCGTGTTCGCGCCGGACTATATTCTGGACACGACGATGAAGATGCAGGCGGCGCTGCGCGATCAACCGGCGGCACAGACCGTGCTGGTCGCGTCCTTCGCCAAGAAGCTGGCCGCGGCCGGCCTGCCGCCCGAACGCGCCGCGCAGGCGGAGAAGATCGTCGCGGAGAAGATTTTCCCTGCCGTCGACCGCCAGCGCGCGCTGGTGCAGCAGTTGCGGGCGAAGGCCGTGCATGATGCAGGCTGCTGGCGCCTGCCCGATGGCGAGGCCTTCTACGCCGCTGCGGCCGAAGCGGCAACCACCACGAAGCTGTCGGGGGAGGAAATCCATCAGCTGGGCCTCGATCAGGTGGGCAATATCTCCGGCCGGATCGACGCGATCCTGAAGGGCGAAGGGATGAGCCAGGGCACGGTCGGCGATCGCTTGGTGGCGCTCAACAAGCGGCCCGACCAGTTGTATCCGAACACCGATCCGGGCCGCGAGGCGCTGCTGGCGCAGCTCAATAGCCAGATCGTCTCGATGCAGAAGCGGTTGGGCGAAGCGTTCAACACCGTGCCCAAGGCACCGGTCGAGGTCCGCCGTGTGCCGGTGACGATCCAGGCGGGCGCGCCGGGCGGCTATTATCAGAATGCCTCGCTCGACGGGTCGCGGCCGGCCATCTATTTCATCAACCTGCGCGACACGTTCGACCGGCCCAAGTTCGGCCTTGCGACGCTGACCCATCATGAGGCGGTGCCGGGGCACCATCTTCAGGTGACGGTGGCGCTTGAATCCGACAGCATTCCGATGATCCGCCGGCGCGGCTTCTACAGCGGCTATTCGGAAGGCTGGGCGCTCTATTCGGAGCAGCTGGCCGACGAGATGGGCATGTATGAAGGCGATCCGCTGGGGCAGGTCGGCTATCTCCAGTCGCTGCTTTTCCGCGCCACCCGACTGGTGGTCGACAGCGGCATGCACGCCAAGCGCTGGAGCCGCGAGAAGGCCACGGATTACCTCATCGCCACCACAGGCATCGCGCGTGGCCGCAGCCAGGGCGAGATCGACCGCTACACCGTCTGGCCGGGTCAGGCGTGCAGCTACAAGATCGGCCATACGGTGTGGAACGACCTGCGCGAGGAAGTGAAGAAGAAGCAGGGCGCGGCGTTCGACCTCAAGCAGTTCCATGAGGTGCTGACGCTGGGCGCGATGCCGCTCGATATCCTGAAGCAGACGGTGCGGCAGCGGGCGGGGATCGCCTGATCCCATCGCGGACAAAAAGAACGGCCCGGCGTGCGCCGCCGGGCCGTCCAGTTCCTTCCACCCAAGTCGCAAGGGGAGTGTCGATGTCCCCGCGAGCTGGCTGTTTTCACGGCCCCGGCCGCGAATCAGGTGAAGCAACCATCTTCCCGGCCAGCATCGGGTTCCCGCCGGGGAGATGGAGCGTTTGCGGCCTGCACGCCGCAAAGCCTTGATGCCATTCCCCGGAAGAAGATGACGGACCCAGGGTTCAGGCCGCGAACTGGTTCATCGTATTGTGCGAGCCGCCCGCCTTCAGCGCAGCTTCGCCGGCGAAATATTCCTTATGGTCGTCGCCGATATCGGAGCCGGCCATGTTCTGGTGCTTCACGCAGGCGATGCCCTGACGGATTTCCTGCCGCTGTACGCCCTTGACGTAGCCCAGCATCCCGGCCTCGCCGAAATATTCGCGCGCGAGATTGTCGGTGCTGAGCGCGGCCGTATGATAGGTCGGCAACGTGATGAGGTGGTGGAAGATGCCCGCCTCGCGCGCCGCGTCCCGCTGGAAGGTGCGGATCCGCTCGTCCGCCTCGATGCCGAGAGCGGTGTCGTCATAGTCCGCACTCATCAGCTTCGCCCGGTCATAGGCGCCAAGGTCGCGGCCTTCCTTCTCCCAGGCGTCGAACACCTGCTGACGGAAGTTCAGCGTCCAGTTGAAGCTGGGCGAATTATTGTAGACCAGCTTGGCGTTGGGGATCACCTCCCGGATACGACTGACCATGCCACCGATCTGGCCGATATGCGGCTTTTCGGTTTCGATCCACAGCAGGTCGGCGCCATTCTGGAGCGCTGTAATGCAGTCGAGGACGCAGCGATCCTCGCCGGTGCCTGCGCGGAACTGATAGAGGTTCGACGGCAGGCGCTTGGGCTTCATCAGTTGCCCGTCGCGGCTGATGAGAACATCGCCATGACCGATCGTAGCCGGATCTACGGACTCGCAGTCGAGGAAACCATTATAGAGGTCGCCGATATCGCCCGCCTCGCGGGTGAAGGCGATCTGCTTGGTCAGGCCCGCTCCCAGCGAGTCGGTGCGCGCGACGATCACGCCGTCATCGACGCCAAGTTCCAGGAAGGCGTAGCGCACCGCGCGGATCTTCGCGAGGAAGTCTTCATGCGGGACCGTGACCTTGCCGTCCTGATGGCCGCACTGCTTTTCGTCCGAGACCTGATTTTCGATCTGGATGCAGCAGGCGCCGGCCTCGATGAACTTCCTGGCGAGCAGATAGGTCGCCTCGGCATTGCCGAAACCGGCGTCGATGTCGGCAACGATCGGAACGATGTGCGTTTCGTAATTGTCGACCTGCTGCTGGAGCTTCGCCGCCTTGACCTCGTCGCCTTCCTCGCGCGCCTTGTCGAGATCGCGGAAGATCATGCCCAGTTCGCGGGCGTCGGCCTGACGCAGGAAGGTGTAGAGTTCTTCGATCAGCGCGGGAACGCTGGTTTTTTCGTGCATCGACTGGTCGGGCAGCGGACCGAATTCGCTGCGGAGCGCCGCGACCATCCAGCCGGACAGATAGAGGTAACGGCCCTTGGTCGTACCGAAATGCTTTTTGATGCTGATCATCTTCTGCTGGCCGATGAAACCGTGCCAGCAGCCGAGCGACTGGGTGTAATTGGCCGGATCGACATCATAGGCGGCCATGTCGGCGCGCATGATCTTCGCGGTGTAGCGCGCGATGTCGAGACCGGTGTGGAAACGGTTCTGCACCCGCATCCGGGCGACGGATTCAGGCGCAATGCCGTCCCAATGGGACTGGCCGCCGATCAGGTCGCCGGCCTTCGCGATTTCACTTTGATAGGTCATATGTCCATCCTTGGGTGAGCGGGAATGGACATCGAACTAGACAGTCTCAACGCCTTTAAGCACCCCTGCCACAGTCCAGTTGTCGATCTTTACAAAAATCTGGTGTAAAGTTGTAAAGCTTACACAGGAGAGATTTTGTCATGGCCAAGGATCGCCCGGTTTACATGGGACCGCGCCTGCGGCGGCTGCGGCGCGACCTGGGACTGACGCAGGCGGATATGGCGGCGGACCTGGAGATTTCGCCCAGCTATGTGGCGTTGCTGGAGCGCAACCAGCGGCCGTTGACCGCCGACATGCTGCTGCGGCTCGCGCGCACCTACAAGCTGGACATGGCGGAGGTCGCGGGCGACGGCGGCGCGGAGCAGACGGCGCGATTGCAGGCCGTATTGAAAGATCCGATGTTCGCCGACATCGACCTGCCCCAGCTCGCGACCGGCGACGTGGCGGTCAATTATCCCGGCATTACCGAGGCGCTGCTGCGGCTTTACACAAGCTATCGCGAGGAACATCTGGCGCTTGCGGATCGCGGCGCGGGGCCGGAGCCGCAGGAGGACATGGCCGATCCCGTGGCGGAATCGCGCCGCTTCCTCGCCGCGCGGCGCAACAGCTTCCCCTTGCTGGACGATGCGGCAGAAACGCTGGCGGCAGAAGCTGAAGCCGAAGGCGGATTGGCTGGCTGGCTGAAGGCGCGGCATAATCTGCGCGTGCGGCGGTTGCCGTCGGACGTGATGGCGGGGTCGATGCGGCGGCTGGACCGGCATCGCGACGCAGTGCTGCTGGACGATGCGCTGGACGGGGCGAGTTCGTCCTTCCAGCTGGCGCTCCAGATCGCCTATCTGGAGATGCGCAAGACTTTCGACGCGCTGCTGAAAGACGGGCAGTTCAGCGGCGAAAGCGGACGACGACTGGCCCGTCGCGCGCTGGCCAGTTACGGCGCGGCGGCGATCCTGATGCCCTATACCGCCTTTGCCAAAGCTGTGGAGGCGAAACGCTATGATGTGGAGGCGCTGGCCCGACAGTTCGGCGCGAGTTTCGAGCAGACCGCGCATCGCCTGACGACGCTCCAGAAACCAGGTCAGGAGCGTGTGCCCTTCTTCTTCCTGCGGGTCGATCCGGCGGGAAATGTGTCGAAACGGCTCGACGGCGCGGGCTTTCCCTTCGCGCGTCATGGCGGCTCCTGCCCGCTCTGGTCGGTGCATCGCGTGTTCGAAACCCCGCGCGAGGTGGTGACGCAATGGCTGGAACTGCCCGACGGCCAGCGCTTCTTCTCGATCGCGCGGACGGTGACGGCCGGCGGCGGCGGATGGGCCGCGCCGAAGGTCGAACGCGCGATCGCACTCGCCTGCGCGGCCGAGCATGCGCATCGGCTGATCTACACGCAGGATGCGCCGCCCGTGGAGCCGACCCCGATCGGCGTCACCTGTCGCCTGTGCCATCGCGCCCAGTGCATGGCGCGATCCGCCCCGCCGATCGGGCGCGAAATGCTGACGGACGATTATCGCCGGACGCGCGCGCCCTTCGGCTTTGCGGATGGATAAACTTGCGAGAAAGAAAATGGGGGAGATCGCGAAGGCCGCGCTCATCCCCCAGCCATGTCGCGCCCTGCCGGTTTTGCCGGCAGCATCCTCTCCAAGAAACTATTATGAACGCGGCATCAGCGTCATTCTTGTAGCGCGGCGATAAGACAAAAAAAAGGCCGGTCCGAAGACCAGCCTGAAAGTTTTTAGGAGAGGATGCCTGAAAGGCACACCCCCTTTGCCAACCACCCGCAAGCTTCGCAAATGCGAAGGAAAAAAGAGCAGTTGCATGAAATGCAATCACATGCGGAACGATTGCGAATGACGTTACGGAAATAGCGATCGTTACGTCGCCGCCAATCGCCAGCGCGAATCGGTGCGAATCACATAAAGAGATTATCAGGGCTTTCGCGCTAACGCCGCCGGATGCACGGCCCGGTATCGACACAGGCAGGAACAGACGGAGCGATTCGCTATCGCCGCGACATTGACGGTTTGCGCGCGCTTGCCATTCTGCCGGTGCTGCTGTTCCACGCGCATGTGCCGGGCTTTTCGGGCGGCTATGTCGGTGTCGACATCTTCTTCGTCATTTCGGGCTTCCTGATCACCGGCATCATCGCGCGCGAGGTGGACGAGGGGCGTTTTTCGCTCATCCGTTTTTATGAACGTCGCTTTCGCCGTATCCTGCCCGCGCTGACACTGATGATCGTCGCGGCATTGGGCGCGGCGGCGTGGTTTTATCTGCCGGGCGATCTGGAAGGCGTGCCGAAATCGGCGCTGGCCGCGACCGTCTTCGCATCCAATCTCTGGTTCTTTGCCGATACCGGCTATTTCGCAGGTGGCGCAGATGTGAAGCCCCTGCTTCACACATGGTCGCTGGCGGTCGAGGAACAATATTATATCGGCTTCCCGGTTCTGCTGATGCTGCTGGCCCGCTTCGCGCCGCGCTGGCGGACGGCGGTGGTGGCGATGATCGCAGCGGGATCACTGGTGCTGTGCATCGCAATGCAGCGCGACCCGACCGGCTTCGCCTTCTACCTGCTCCCCGCCCGCGCCTGGGAATTGTTTGCGGGCGCGCTGCTGGCGCTGGGGGCCGTGCCGTCGGTGCGGCAAAGATGGTTGCGCGAGGCGATCGCCTGGGCCGGATGCGGCGCGATCGCGATAGCGGTCGCCGTCTATGATCGCACCACCCTCTTCCCCGGCATGGCGGCGCTGCTGCCGGTGACGGGCGCGGCCGCACTGCTCCATACCGCGCCGGGGACCAGCATGGGACGCTTGCTCGCCCTGCCGCCGCTGGTGGGCGTGGGCCTCCTCTCCTACTCGCTGTATCTCTGGCACTGGCCGCTGATCGTCTTCACCGAATATGCGACCGACATGCCGCTGGCGGGCTGGCCCCGCATCGCGGTGATCGCTGGCGCCTTTGTCGCCGCCTTCCTGTCCTGGCGCTTCGTGGAGCGCCCTTTCCGCGATAACAGCCGAATACCGGCGCGTCGGATTTTCGCTTTTACTGCTGGCGCAATGGCGCTGCTCTGCCTGCTGTCGCTGGCATTGCTGACCAATGGCCCTTGGCCATCGCGTTTCTCCCCGACAGTGCTGGCGCAGATTGCCGGACGCAACGATGTCAGTCCGGAACGCGGGCGCTGCCATGACAGCTTCGTGCGCGGGGTGCAGCCCTGTACGCTTGGTGCGGCGGTACCGCCGGATGCGCTGCTCTGGGGCGACAGCCATGGCGTGGAACTGGCCTATGCGCTTGGCGAGCAGACGCAGGCGGAGGGCCGGTCGCTGATCCAGCGCACCGCGTCAAGTTGCCCGCCGGTGCTGGACTACGACGCCAAGGACGCGCGCTGTGCCGCTGCCAACCGGGCGACCTTCGACGCCATCCGGGCTGACCCACGGATCCGACGCGTCTATCTGGCCGCCTTCTGGGGCAATGGCGAATTCGATGATCCGGCCTTCGTCGCAAAGCTGGAGCGCACCATAAGGGCGCTGCGCGCGGAAGGACGACAGGTGACGATTATCGGCCCGGTGCCGCCCCAGCCCTTCGACGTGCCGCGTCGCCTGGCCCACCTTGCCCGCGCGGGAGAGCTGGCGGGCGCAACGGGCGTAGACCGCGCGGCGATAGAGGCGCACACACGCCATCTCCGCGCTTCTTTTGCCGGGTGGCAGGCACGCGGCGTGACCTATATCGATCCGATCAAGGCGCTGTGCGGTGCGACCCATTGTACGATCGAGCGCGACGGCAAGCCGCTCTATTTCGACACCCATCATCTGAGCGTCGCGGGCGCCCGCCTGGTGATCGGCGACGGGCGCTAACCGTTACTCGGCCGCCATCGCATAATCCTCATGCGGCAGTTCGCGCGCGAGTGCTTCGGCCATGTCGGTGACGAGCGCCCGCATCCGCTCCATGCCCGGCCCCGGCCGGTCGAGCGTCACGTCGAGATAGAGGGCACGGTCGATCTCCACCTGGATCGCGTGCATCCCTCGCCCCGGCCGGCCATGCCGCTCCAGCAGATGGTCGCCGGCATAGGGATGGTTCTGCGCCGTCACCACCTGATGCGCCTCGGCGATGTCGGCGATGAGCGCGATCAGCCGGCTCGACGCGCTGCGGCCGAAACGATCGCCCAGCACCATGCCCGCCGCGCGCTGCCCCGCAGCGGGCGGCGGCAAGGGCGGCATGCTGTGCAAGTCGATGAGGATAGCGTGGCCATGCTCCTGCCGCGCCGCCTGCATCAGCCGGGCGATCGTCGCATGATAGGGACGATGGACCTGATCAATCCGTTGCTGCACCTCCGTCCAGGGAAGAGGCCCGCGCCACAGTTCATGCGCGCCGGGCAGGCGGCGCGGCAACAGGCCAAGACCGCCGCGCAGCTTGGCGCTGCTCTGGAGCACAACACCATGCGGCACGTCGCAGAGCATGACGGGATCGACTTCCCGTTCGTTGCGATTGAGGTCGATCGTCGCCCGCGGCGCCCGCGCCACCAGCACGGTGAAACCACGCGCGATCAGCGTTTCGGCAAGCAGGTCGGCCCAGCGATCCTCCAGCCGTCGCAACATGTCCGGCCTGACCCGCGCCTTCGCCAGCAGTTCTGCTGGATAGTCGCGCCCGGCATGGGGCACCGACACGATCACAGGGCGGTCGGGTATTTCTGGTCCGTGCAGGTCGAAGGGCGGATGTATCGGAACAAGGGGGTGCGGCGCGCTGTCGTCCAATGCGTTTCCTTTCGCCGGCGCGCCAAATTTGGTTACCCGGGTGGATAATATTTACACCTTGTCGCATATAAGATGGCTTCGCGCCAGCCATCGGGGTGGCACGCGCGTAAGCTTGCGACAGGACGAAACGGGGCGATGATTCGCATATTGTTGGCTGAAGATGACGAAAGCATGCGGACCTATCTGGCCCGCGCACTGGAAAAGTCGGGTTACGACGTGGTCTCGGCGGCTACCGGGCTGGAGGCGCTGCCCCATATCAACAGCGACCGGTTCGACCTGCTGCTGACCGACATCGTCATGCCGGAAATGGACGGCATCGAACTCGCCCAGCATGCGGCGCAGGTCGCGCCGGACATGCGCATCATGTTCATCACCGGCTTTGCCGCCGTGACGCTGAAGGCGGGCAAGGCCGTGCCACAGGCAAAAGTTCTGTCCAAGCCCTTCCACCTGCGCGACCTGGTGCTGGAGGTCGAGCGGATGTTCGGCAGCGAGACGGTGGCGCCGGAAATCAGGCCTTAATCCGGCACCACTTCCTGCATGTCGGGAGTGGGATCGAGCGGGATGCCGGCCATGGCGGCGTTGAACCGCTCGCGGTCCAGACCCTTTTCCCATGCCGACACCACTACCGTCGCCACGGCATTCCCGACGAAGTTGGTGAGGCTGCGGCATTCGCTCATGAAACGATCGACGCCTAGGATCAGGGTCATGCCCGCAACCGGCACTGTCGGCACGATCGACAGCGTCGCCGCCAGCGTGATGAAGCCCGCGCCGGTGACGCCCGCCGCCCCCTTGGACGAGATCATCGCTACCAGCAGCAGCAATATCTGCTGCTCCAGGCTGAGATGGACGTTGCACGCCTGCGCGATGAACAGCGCCGCCAGCGTCATGTAAATATTGGTGCCGTCGAGGTTGAAGCTGTAGCCGGTGGGCACGACCAGCCCGACCACCGACTTCCGGCAACCGGCACGCTCCATCTTTTCGATCAGGCTGGGCAACGCCGCCTCCGACGAGGAGGTGCCGAGCACCAGCAGCAGTTCCGCCTTCAGATAGCGGATGAGGTGCAGGATATTGAAGCCCACCAGCCACCCTACTCCGCCCAGCACTACCAGCACGAACAGCAGGGACGTCAGGTAGAAGGTCGCCACCAGCCCGGCGAGATTGGCGAGCGTGCCGACGCCATATTCAGCGATGGTGAATGCCATGGCGCCGAATGCACCGATCGGCGCGGCCTTCATCAGGATCGACACCAGCTTGAACACCGCATGGCTGGCCGATTCCAGCACGGTCATCAACGGCTGCGCCCTGTCCCCGATCAACGTCATGGCAATGCCGAACAGGATCGCCACGAACAGCACCTGGAGGATATTGCCGTCCGCCACCGCCGACACCATGGTCGAAGGTATAATGCTCATCAGGAAGCCGGTGAGCGTGCGCTCATGCGCCTGATGCGCATAGTCGGCGACCTTGCCAGCGTCGAGCGTCGCGGGATCGATGTTGAGGCCCGCACCGGGCTGCACGACATTGGCGACGATCAGGCCGACGATCAGCGCGAGGGTCGAGAAGGTCAGGAAATAGCCGAACGCCTTCGCCGCGACCCGGCCGATCGCGCCCAGTTCCTTCATCCCGGCAATGCCGGTGACGATGGTCAGGAAAATGACTGGCGCGATGATCATCTTCACCAGCTTGATGAAGGCTTCGCCGAGAGGCTTCAACTGCTTGCCAGCGTCAGGCCAGACATGGCCGATAATTACACCCAACGCGATCGCGGCCAGCACCTGGACATAAAGCTGGCGGTAGAAAGGCAGGCGCGGCGCCGTTTGCAGCGGCGAGGATGGCGATGGCAGCATAGGTGTTGGCGTCCCCCTGTTTGCCCCGCAGCATATGAGCGACCCCACCCCTGTCCAGAAGAATGTTGGAAAGATGCAATTTCCTGCTTGCGCGAGTCACCGACCCCCGTTATTGGCCCCCTCCACGGCGGGCGTGTAGCTCAGTGGTAGAGCACTGTGTTGACATCGCAGGGGTCGCAAGTTCAATCCTTGCCACGCCCACCATGGAAAAGCCCGGTAGGTCAACGACTTACCGGGCTTTTTCTATGCCCTTCGTCGGCGCCCATCCTTGCCGACTTGCGTGAGATTTGCGTTTAACGGATATTCGCATATCTGCTCCAGCAGAGCCCATAGGCCTTCGATCGCAGACCGGGGGAGCTGATATAATCGGACTCAAGATCGCGTAGATGCTGGTCGCCTTCGTCAGCACACGGTGACCAAGGGCCATTCCTGTTCGATCAGATCGACCCTATCGCGCGTAATGGTCGTCGCGACCGAATGTCGGATGAGCTTAGGCCCCCGATCCTTGGGGATACCCAGATCGCGTGCCATCGCGGTTCAGGCCTTTTTACAGGCGCAACAGGCATCTGCTCTAACCATTCCCTGTCTTGGTCCTGCCATGTCGCGATCACGCCATATCCGCCAGCGCTTGCCCGTCCATCACCCGAGTTTCGACATTGGGCGCGTTCGCTGCCGCGATGCGCGCCACCATGCCGGGGGAGAAGTCGCAGCATCCAGCCCAACGGCCGCTGCAAGACGCGGAAAAGGATTTCGCGCTCGTAGGGATGCCAGCCGGTCATTGCCTTCAACCGCCGAATTCGCGACGATGCCGCAATGGATTTCATGAAATGGCTCAACTCGCTCGACGAACTCCTCTTTGAGGTGATGAGTTGGCTGATTTTCTTCCCGCTGACGCTTTGGCGAGCGGTGGTCAATCCGCTCGACATGATGGCATATGCCGACGAGCAACTCGCTTTACCGGAAGAAGATCAGTACGCCGCGGCAGTCAGCCCCCCGCTCTTTCTCGCGCTTGCGCTACTGCTCGCGCATGGCGCCAGCACGGCTCTGGGGCAGGCCGACGCGATCATCGCGAACCGGCATGGCCTCGCCGGCCTGGTCGATGATCAGACCAGCGCGCTGCTACTACGTCTCGTTGTATTTTCCATCTTCCCGCTGATGATGTCGGTGCGACTGCTGCGCCGTCGGGGCGAGCCGATCAAGCGGGAAACGCTGCGAGCTCCTTTCTATGGCCAGTGCTATCCTGCCGCGGCGTTTGCACTTGCCCTGAGTTTCGGCACGACATTCGCCTCATTGCCCGCACGTTCGGCGCAGATCGCAGGCTTGGCCTTGGCGGCAATAGGGTTGATACACTTTATCGTGGCAGAGACGGGATGGTTCATGGCCCAGCTGTCAATCGGTCCAATCCGCGCGCTTGGCACCGCGATTCTAGCCCTGCTCCAATCCGTGGTCCTGCTTCTGCTGATCGGGTTCCTGTTCACGCGGTAGAAGGGCGATCGATCAGCGGAGAATCCGCCCATGCGCGGGCACCTGCTCAGACCTTGTGCCGTACATAGTCGGGATCGGCCCAGTACGGGATGTCGATCGATACGGGTCGCAGCATATGCTTTGCCGGATCGACCGGATCCCAACGCTCTTGCGGCGGCGGGCTCGCGGACAGCCAGTGCAGCGTGCGCGGGATGACTCCGCAGCAGGCTCGAAAACCCGCCTCGGCACCCGGCTTCATGATGTCGAATGTGCAATATCGCTCGCCAAGCCCGTCAGCACGCAACTGATCCCACTGACTCCACTCGCCGCGTGGTGCGAAAGGAATGCTGATGCTGACGACTCCCCGAAACCGGTCAGGGTGCATCACAGCGGCGCGCGATGCACGATCAGCGCCCCAGTCGTGGCCGACGAGAACGGCTTGTCGATGTCCAGCGCATCGAGAACCCGACCAGATCGCAGGCGGTGCGCGCTATAACGATCGGCGGCATCGGGCGCATAGCTACGACCATAACCGCGCATATCCAGTGGAGGTACGATAGCCGGCGTCCGCGACCGCGCGCGTCTGATGGCGCCATGCCGCGGCGGTGTCCGGAAAGCCGTGGCGAAACAGCACCGCTGGTCACTGGCCCTGTTCGACCCCATGAATTGCATGTCGGCCGACGATTCGCCGGTTTTGACGTCGAGAACGCGGATCGTGCGCCAATCACTACCACCGTCCTGCTCGGCATAAGCCACGGGAACCGTATCGGGACGCGCGCCGTTCCGAAAAGGTGACCGTGCCGTCCCTCGACCATGAAGCAGGGTCCAAAAGGATACGTTCGGCTCTCGAGCGCTCGCGCATGACAAGCACTGGATGGTCCCGGGCACCTGCCTTGCGCGTGAAGAAGTAGCGGCCACCAGCCTTATGCGGGATGCTGAGACGTTCATAGTCGTAGGTCGACGCCTGTAACTGGCGGAATGTCTGCCGGCCGGGCAGGCCGGCCAGCCAGATAGGCGTCCGTCGTACGTCGCTGCTCGCCGATCCAGGCTGCGACCACTGGATCGGTGCGTGAGTCCGCTTCGAGCCAGCGTTATGGACCGGCGACAGGCACACCGAATTGGATCTCGGCCACGGCGCCTTTTTCGGTTTTCGGGTACGCAATCGCGACCAGACCTGTATCCGGCGCGGGCTGATTGCCGGAAAGATCATGCATGTCGCAGCCAGCCTGGGCGCGGTCTGCTAACGCTAACGCGCCGATGTTCCGTCTGAACCACCCACTATTCACCGGCACGGCAGCGGTTGCTCCCCACGCTCACGCGCTCGTTTGGCTTCGCGATTGCGGCGCATCCGACGGACTGTCTCGACATTATTGCGGGCCGCCTCGGCATTGTTGCGCTGTTGCTCAGCGGCATAGAGCGGCGCATTGTCGCGGCGGCGCTGCTGTTCAAGCATGCATCTTGTATACTCGCGGCCGTGGTCGGCACCGAAACGTTCACAGGTCTTCCGGTCTTCGTGCTCAGCGGAGCGGCCCCAATCGATTTGGGCCGATGCGCCACCAGCGGTGCCGATCGCCAGCAGCGCGGCTACCGCCATCAAGGCAGGTCGATGCACGCCGCTGCAATATCGCGGTGCCTGCCAGTCTTGATTGTGGCTGATGTTACGCATGTCACTCTCCTGTGAGATGAAGATTGTTCGACCGTTCCACGGTCAGTCGCGCTTGGCGCGTACACTTCCACCACCCCAAAGATGGTAGATGCCGACCGCGATCGGGTCGCAGATTGGCAGTGTGGCGGCGGTTCGGATCGCATCGGACATCAGAGCCACGAGGTCGGCTGAGGTGTAGCTCCGTTCTTCGGTCACGGCCGCAACGCTGATGCCCTCGTCGAGAACCCTGATCGCCGCCACGATCGTTGCAGCGCACAGCCGAACATCGAAATCGAGGCTCGATCGGTTGGCGCGTCGGGCCACCACATCCTGCACCCTCACTTCAAGCGCATGATAGGCTTCAAGCCAGACGCAACGGATGGCCGGCTCCTTGCCGCACAGCGCAACCAACCGGACCGCAATGACACCGTCGGCGATCAACGCCGATGCTTCGCCATCCAGTGGCATCGCTACACGAAGATGATCCTCCAGCGCCTGATCGAGCGGCCACTCATCGAGTATCCGAGCGAAGCGCTGGATCGACACTGCGAGTACCGGCTCAATGCAATTCTCCTTGTTGGCGAAGTGACGCCATACGGTTCTTGTCGAAACACCAGCGGCAGCCGCGATAGCGTCACCGCTCGTGTCCGCGATGCCATTTGCGAGAAATAGCCGCGCGGATTCTCGTGAAATCTTCAATCGCACTTCGTCACGGGCAGCCACTGAAAATATCCTAGCATGTCATTTAGTGACATAAATAATGTCGCTTTATGCCATTTCGATCCAGCCCGCACGGGACAGAAAGCGCGGGATGCGCGACAGGACGAGCGATCGAAGCAAAACAGGACGATAATGGCTGCGTTTTGTGCCAATGGTCTGGGACCATGTTGGCGCGCTCTGTATAGTCGAAATCTGTCAGCACAGGTGGTATCACCGATGTGCAGGGTTTCAGCGTCCGGCCGACCATTCTGGCGAATGCGCGCGCCTTTTTCATTTTGGCATTATTTGTATGGAAAACCGGTTCCCACTTTTGTCCTCGATACTCTAAGGCGGCCCCAACCATCAGAGGATTTCGACGATGACGCCGGGCTGTGAAATGATTGCCGACAAGCGCGTGCTGTTCGTGATGGCGGTGGAGGCGGAATATGGGCCGCATCTGCGCGCGCGATTTGCGCCTCTGCTGACCGGCGTGGGGCCGGTGGAGGCCGCGCTGGTCACCGGCATGGCGTTGCAGGCGCTCGAGCGCGAACAGGCGTTGCCCGACCTCGTCGTCTGCCTTGGCTCTGCCGGATCGCGGCTCTGCCCGCTGGGGGAGATTTTCCAGATCGCCAGCGTGTCATGGCGCGACATGGACGCCTCGCGACTGGGCTTTACCAAGGGGGTGACGCCGCTGACCGATCATCCGGTCGACCTGCCGCTGGTGACGCCGCTCGCCCTGCCCACCGCGCGCTTGTCTACCGGCGCCAATGTCGTGGGCGGGGACGAATATGCCGGCATCGACGCCGACATGGTCGACATGGAGACTTTTGCCGTGGCGCGGGCCTGCGATCGATTCGGCGTGCCGCTGATGGGCCTGCGCGGTGTGTCGGATGGGCCGGGCGAACTGGACCATATCAATGGCTGGATGGAATTGCTGGGTCTGCTCGACGAGCGGCTGGCGAAGACCGTGGACCAGTTGCCCGACGCGCTGGCGCGCAAGGCCGCCTGACGGGTCAGCAGCCGCCTTGCGGAGCCGCCTGCCGTGGCCAGGACAGGCGGTAGGTTACCAGAAAGCCGTCATGGTCGGACAGTTCGGGGCCGCTGGGACCACCGTCGAACATCGCTTCCACCCGGATCGGACGAACCGACACGCGGTCGCCGGGCCAGAAAAATTGCAGATCCTGCGTGTCCATCCACGGCTCGTCACCATCCCATGACATGCGCACGTCGCAGCCGGACGCGGGATCCGCACAGACGCGATGCACCAGATTGAGCGATTGGTAACGCGAGAAATTTTCCCAACGCAGGTCGGAATGGCGCATGTTGAAATCGCCGCCGAAAATCAGCGGATAGGCATCGTCATGACTGCGGTCGATGAAGGCCGAGGCTTCGAGCGACTGGCGTTCATGCGCGGCGAGATTGCGCAACCCCGGCGCGCGGGATGCGCCCCGGCTGTTCATATGGGTATCGTAGATATCGATCGGCGTCGGCACGCCCGGAATGGCGATCCGGGCAAGCATGACGCCCTTGTTGGCAAGGCAGTCGATCCCGGCGCAGGACCGGCGGCCATAGGCGTGCATGTCGACCTGGACGACCGGATAGTGCGAAGCGATGGCCAAGCCGCTGCCGGTCAGGTGCAGGCCGACCTCACCGCGCTTGATATGGGAGCGGCCAGGGAGCGTCTCCTTCGTCACGCCCCGCGCGCGGGTGGTGCGACGGGGACCGGTGACGATGGCCGGATAGCCGGTGGCGGCGACCGCCTTCTTCGCTGCGCCGCTGAACATTTCCTGGAAGAGGACGATGTCGGGTGCCCTGCCTTCAGCCCGCAGCGCCGCCAGCCGCTCCCCGATGGCACGCAGGGATGGCGCGCGCCCGGAACGGGCAGGCCAGCCCAGCCCCTCAATATTATAGGTCAGCACCGACAGGGTGGTGAAGCTCTGCCCATCCGGCGTCGGGGTGATCAACGGCGGCGAAGCAGTTTCGCATGCCATAGTCCGCAGCGGCAGGGGAGTGGTACAGCCCGATGCCGTCAGGGCAAGTGCGAGAGCCGCAAAGGGGGCGCGCATGATCCTTCCTTTCGCTCGTCCACTCATGCCCTGCCCCTCGGAAGCGCTAGGGCATTTTCTAAGCAGGTGGAATCACCTGCTGACTCGGAAAACGCGGTAAAACAAAGAACTGGAGCAGCCGAGCCGATGAAATCGGATCGGAATCTGCTCTAGATTCCGCTTTACTCGCCCGCGAACTTGATCAGCGCCTCGGCAGCGATGCCATCGGCCTCCAGCGCGGCCTTGCCGCCCAGATCAGGCAGGTCGACCGCGAACAGCGCCATCAGCACGCTCGCGCCCTGTTCGCGCAGCAACTCGGCGGCAGCGAGCGCGGTGCCGCCCGTCGCGATCAGATCGTCCACCAGTACGACGCGCGCGCCCTGCGGCACCTGCCCTTCATGCAGTTCGAGGCGGTCAGTGCCATATTCCAGCACATAATCGATGCCGACGGTCTTTCCGGGCAACTTGCCCTTCTTGCGCACCGGCACGAAGCCTTTGCCCAGCGCCACCGCCAGCGCCGCGCCGAGGATGAAGCCACGCGCCTCGATCCCGACGATCAGGTCCGGGTCCAGCGGCCGGGCGACGGCGGCCAGCCGCTCTACCAGTTCGGTGAGGCCGGGACCGTCCGCCAACAGGGTCGTGACGTCGCGGAACATGATCCCCGGCTTTGGAAAATCGGGGATGGTGCGGATCAGGGCAGTCAGGCTGTCGATGCTCATGCCATGCTCCATAGAGAAAGGGCGCGGTCCCCTCAAGGAACCGCGCCCTGTCATTTTGTCTTAGCCTGCTTTCCGTGATTTCGAACCGTCAGATGGTTCATCTGACTTGAATCACCGGTGGCTGGGTCAGGCCGTCAGGCGACAGCCTTTTTCTTTTCCGCCCAGATATTCTGATAGGACATGTAGGCCAAAGCCGTGGCGATCAGCAGGAAGACGACCGTCGCAAGACCCGCGCGGTGGCGGTTTTCCAGCTTCGGCTCGGCGGTCCAGGCGAGAAATGCCGATACGTCCTGCGCCATCTGGTCCACCGTCGGCTTGGTGCCGTCGCCATATGTCACCTGCCCATCGGCCGTCAGTGGCGGCGCCATGGCGAGGTTCAGGTTGGCGAAATAGGGGTTATAGTGCAGCCCTTCCGGTGTCTTGGAGTCCGGGAACTTCTTTAGCAGTTCGGCCGGCTGCGACTGGAAGCCCGTCAGCAGCGAATAGACATAGGCGGGGCCATGATGGCGCGCCTTGGTCATCAACGACAGGTCTGGCGGGATCGCATTGTTGTTCGCCGCCGCCGCCGCGACATTGTTCGCGAAGGGTTTGGGGAAATGATCGGCCGGGACGGGATCACGGGTCGATGCCTCGCCCGTGGCGGGATCGACATCGGGAGTCTTGATCGCCCATTGCTTGGCGATCGCCTTCACTTCGGCTTCGTTATAGCCCAGCGCCTCAAGATCGCGGAAGGCGACGAACTTCAGGCTGTGGCAGGCCGAGCAGACCTCCTTGAACACCTGGAAGCCGCGCTGGAGCTGCTGCTGGTCATATTTGCCGAAAGGCCCGTCAAACGAGAAGGAGACGTGCTTGGGGGCCAGGTGGAATTCATGCTCCACCGTCTTGGCCGGCGGCTCCGTCACATAGGCATAGGCGCCCACGAGGAAGGAAACCAGCAGCCAGCCGGCGAAGAAGAGGCCGACGAGAAATGCGCCGATGCGTACCATAGTCTCGTCCCCCTTATTCAGCCGGGACCGCGGCGGGTTCGCCGTCAGCCTTGGCATATTTGGCCAGCACCGCATCCGTGATCGAGTTGGGCAGTGGCAGCGGCTTTTCGAACCGCGAGATCAGCGGCAGGATGATCAGGAAATGCGCGAAATAATAGCCCGCGAAGACCTGGGAGATCATCACATAGGGCTCTTCCGCCGGCGCGCCGCCGCAATAACCCAGAACCAGCACGTCCAGAACGAGGATCCAGAAGAATTTCCTGAAGGTCGGCCGATAGCTGCCCGACCGCACCGGTGACGTGTCGAGCCAGGGCAGGAAGAAGAGCAGCAGGATCGACGCGAACATTGCCAGCACGCCCAGCAGCTTGGCCGGCACGAAGAAGAAGTCGACGGTGAAGGCGCGCAGGATCGCGTAGAAGGGCCAGAAATACCATTCGGGCACGATATGCGCGGGCGTCGAAAGCGGGTTCGCCTCGATATAATTGTCCGGGTGGCCGAGGAAATTCGGCGCGAAGAACAGGGTGATCGCGAACAGGATCAGGAAGACGCCGACGCCGAAACCGTCCTTTGCCGTATAATAGGGATGGAACGGAACGGTGTCCTGCGGCCCCTTCACTTCCACGCCGGTCGGGTTCGACGAGCCCGGAATGTGCAGCGCCCAGATGTGCAGGATGATGACGCCTGCAATCACGAAGGGCAGCAGGAAGTGCAGCGAGAAGAAGCGGTTGAGCGAGGCGTTACCGGGGGCAAAGCCGCCCAGAAGCCAGGTCTGGATCGGCTCGCCCACCACGGGAATCGCGCCGAACAGGCCGGTGATGACCTTCGCACCCCAATAGCTCATCTGCCCCCAGGGTAGCACATAGCCCATGAAAGCGGTCGCCATCATGAGGAGGAAGATGACGAGGCCGAGCAGCCACACCATTTCGCGGGGCGCCTTGTAGGAGCCGAAATAGAGGCCGCGGAAGATGTGGAGATAGACGACGATGAAGAAGAAGCTGGCGCCGTTGGCATGCGCATAGCGCATCAGCCAGCCCGCATTCACGTCACGCATGGTCTGTTCGACCGTGCCGAAGGCGACCAGGTCATTGGCGCCATAATGCATCGCCATGATGACGCCGGTGACGATCTGGATCACCAGCGCGAGGCCGGCCAGGACGCCGAAATTCCAGAAATAGTTGAGGTTGCGCGGCACCGGATAGCCCGCGCCGATCGCGTTGTAGACGAGGCGCGGCAGCGGCAGCTTCTCGTCGACCCACTGCATCACCGGATGCTTGGGGGTATAATGTTCGGCCCATGGAAAGCTCATGTTATTACCCCCCTTAACCCACGAGAATGGCAGTGTCGGAAGTGAAGCTGAACTTCGGCACTTCCAGATTCTTGGGGGCAGGCCCCTTACGGATGCGCGCGGCCGTGTCGTAGGACGAGCCGTGGCAGGGGCAGAAATAACCGCCGAATTCACCGCGATTCTCCCCCTCGCCCGCGCCCAGCGGGACGCAGCCGAGATGGGTGCAGACGCCCATGGTGATGAGCCACTGCTTCTTGCCGTCGACGGTGCGCTCCTCCAGCGTCTGCGGGTCACGCAGCGTGGACGGGTCGACCTTGTCGGCTTCGGCGATTTCCTTGGGGGTCAGTTGCCGCACGAACAGCGGCTGCGAGCGGAAGGTGGTCTTGATCGCCTGGCCCGGCTGGATCGCCGACAGGTCCACTTCCGTCGATGCGAGCGCCAGTACATCCGCGCTGGGGTTCATCTGGTCGATCAGCGGCAGGACGACGGCGACAGCGCCGACTCCTGCGAAGCTCACCGCAGCGATGTTGATAAAATCGCGGCGGCGTACCCCTTCTCCGCCGGATAGTTCTTGGCCGTCAGAATGCTCTACGCTCGCCATGCACCTCTACCCTTGCAAGACTTCCCTGCTCACACCGGGTGCCTTTAACAGCCCTGATTTATCAAGGGATTTGGGTTTACAGCCTGAACTGATCCCGCCTTCCCCCGGCGTGTTCGAAGGGGGTGATAACCGGACTGCGTCGTCTTTGCCAGTCGCAATATTACCTAGCCTATTGCAAATGCTCTGGATGCATTATGGCGACGCCCCATGCGTATCGCCCTTTATCAACCCGAGATTGCGGGAAATGTCGGCGCCATCTTGCGCCTTGCCGCCTGTTTCTCGGTGCCCGTCGACATTATCATGCCGACCGGATTCGCCTTTTCGGACGCGCGCCTGAAACGCGCAGCGATGGATTATGGCGAGGCGGCCGAGGTGGTGCGCCATGTGAATTTCGCCGTCTTCGACGCCGTCCGCCGCGCCGAAGGCCGCCGACTACTGCTGATGAGCGCCCATGCCTCGCAGCGATTGCCGGAGGTGGCGTTTCAGGACAATGACGTCTTGCTGATGGGATCGGAGAGTGCCGGCGTGCCGGACGAGGTGCGCGACCTGGCAGACATCCGTGTCCGCATCCCCATGGCGCCGGGCTTTCGGTCCCTGAACATCGCCGTTTCCACGGGCATCGCCGTCGCCGAAGCCCTCCGCCAGACCGGAAAGTTCCCCGCATGACCAATCCGATTCCCAACGTCCCCTTCGCACTCGATGCCCGGCAGCAGGCTGCGCGCGACTGGTTCGAATCGCTGCGCAACCGCATCTGCGCCGAGTTCGAGGCGATCGAGCGAGAGGCCGGCAGCGATGCGCGATTCGCCTTCACCGCCTGGGACCGCGAGGCCGAAGGCCAGGCACCCAGCGAAGGCGGCGGCGGCGTGCGCGGCGTGATGAAGGGCAAGGTCTTCGAGAAGGTCGGGGTCAATGTGTCGACCGTAGGCGGCGAGTTCGCTCCCGGTTTCGCCCAGACCATTCATGGCGCGGACGAAAACCCGGCCTTCTTTGCCACCGGCATCAGCCTGGTCGCGCACATGGCGAACCCGCATGTACCCGCGGTGCATATGAACACACGCTATCTGGTGACGACGAAAAGCTGGTTCGGCGGCGGTGCGGACCTCAATCCCCCCCTGCCCCTCGCGGAGGACACGGCGCAGTTTCATGACGTGCTGAAAGCCGCCTGCGACGTGCATGATCCGGACCTTTATCCGCGCTTCAAGAAATGGGCGGATGAGTATTTCTTCATCCCCCATCGCAATGTGCATCGCGGGGTCGGCGGCATTTTCTACGATCATCTCGAATGCCCAGACGATGCCGCGTTCGACGCGCATTTCGCCTTCACCCGCGATGTCGGGGACGCCTTCCTCGCCGCTTTCCCGCCGATCGTACGGCGGCGCATGGGCGAGGCGTGGACGGAGGAGGACTATCGCACCATGCTGGAATGGCGTGGACGCTACGCCGAGTTCAATCTGGTGCATGATCGGGGAACGTTGTTCGGCCTCAAGACCGGCGGCAATATCGACGCGATCCTGATGAGCCTGCCGCCCATGGCAAGCTGGAACTGAAACCATGGCGCTGACGCCGGTCGAACCGGGCATGGTCGCGACGATCGTCACCCATCTGGAAATGCGCGAACGGCCCAAGCCCGCGCCGATCCCGCCCGCACCGCTGCGGCTGGTGCCGTGGAAACAGCCGGACCTTAGCGCCTATCGCACGCTGTTCCGTCGTGTGGGCACGCCATGGCTCTGGTTTTCCCGGTTGGTGATGGGTGATTCGGAACTGGCGGCGATTATCCATGACCTGGCGGTAGAGGTCTATGCCGTGACCGATCCGCGGGGCACCGAAGTCGGGCTGCTGGAACTGGACTTCCGCTCGCTGCCCGATTGCGAACTGGGCTTTTTCGGACTGGTGCCGGAACTCAACGGCAAGGGGCTGGGCAGCTGGCTGATGGCACAGGCCAAGTCGCTCGCCTGGCGCAAGGGCGTCGAGCGTTTCTGGGTCCATACCTGCACGCTCGACAGCCCGGCGGCGCTGGGCTTCTACATCAAATCGGGCTTCGTGGCCTATGGGCGTGAGATCGAGACCTTCGCCGATCCGCGGCTGGCGGGCGTGCTGCCGCGCGATGCCGCGCCGCATGTGCCGCTACTGGATCAGACGGCGACCGCCTGACGATAGAGGCGCGCAAGCATTACCAGCATATAGACCTGGATGATGCTCGATACCGCAGCCCCGGCGATGCTGCCGGCCACCCGTGCCCCTTCCGGCCCGGCGATCAGGCCGCCGATCAGGCCAACCACAACCTGGGCCACCGAGGCGACGATGGTGGACAGGATCATCACGATGATGAGGAAGGCGAACAGTCGCAGGAAATGGCCGCGAGTCAGCGCCCAGGCACGGCGCAGCGAGTCCATGACGCCTGCCTGACTGTCTATGACCACCGGATTTAGAAGCACGAGCCTGATGCTGGCATAGAAGACGACACCTACCGCGCCTGCACCGAGCAGCAGACCGACCGCGGCAGCAAGCTGTTTGGAGGCGAGCGAGAAAATCACACCCACCAACATGGCAATGGCAAAGGCGCCGACGATGATGCCAACGACGACCAGCGCGGTGCCGATCAGCACCGGCAGGCGCGCGAAACTGAGGCGCAGCGCTTCGCCCACGCTGATGCCGGGACGCAGCGCCAGCGCGAACAGCGCGAGCGATCCGAACCAGATGAGGATGATCGTGATCAGCATCGCCAGGCCGAAGCCGGGCGGCATGGCGGGAATCGCATCCACCTTGGGCTGAGCGAACCAGGCCTGCAATTCGGGTGGGGTCATTTCCTGAAGGATGAGGCCAGGCAGCGCCACGAACAGCAGCGCCACGGGAAAGAGCAGCGACGCTTCCCGCGCGACGAAGGCGACCGCTTCTTCCCACGCCTTGCCGATCGACATCGTCGTCATATCTATATGCCTGCCTGTGTTCCGGAAATTACGGCGCGAGACTTGATCGCTCGCCCGCTCCAAGTCAAGGAAGCGCCCCATGTCCGATCCCGTTTCCCATCCCGTACCGGAACCCCTCACCTTTCCCGCCAGCGTCGAATGGCGTGTCGAGGATGCGCCGGTCGACTATCCGCCGGCGCTGGCCGAAATGGAAGGACGCGCCGCCGCCATCTACGAGGGACAGGCGCAGGAACGGGTATGGCTGCTGGAGCATCCGCCGCTCTACACCGCCGGAGCCAGCGCGGACCCTGCCGAACTGCTCGATCCGCGCTTTCCGGTGCATGATGCCGGGCGCGGCGGGCGCTACACCTATCATGGGCCGGGGCAGCGGATCGGCTATCTCAACATCGACCTGCGCGAGCGCGGGAAGGATGTGCGCAATTTCGTCCATCATCTGGAAGGCTGGATGATCGCGGCGCTGGGCGACCTCGGCATCGCCGCCCGGCGTGCGGAGGGACGGATCGGCATCTGGACCGACGACCCGCAGGGACGCGAGGCGAAAATCGGCGCGCTGGGTATCCGGGTGCGCCGCTGGGTGACGCTCCATGGCTTTTCGATCAACGTCGATCCCGACCTGTCGCATTTTGGCGGCATCGTGCCGTGCGGCATCAGCGAATATCCCGTCACCAGTATCGCGGCTCTGGGCGGAAATTCTTCGATGGCAGCGCTGGATAGCGCGCTCAGGGCGCATTTTCCTGCCTTTCTCAGCCGTTTGGCGCGCTGCGGCGCGGGGGTTGAGCAATGTGGGGCTGGCGGCTAGGGTCCGCCCTTTCGCCGGGCGGGGGGCTGCCGGGCATTGGATTGGACTTTCAAGGAGACCCGGATGCGCCTGACTGCAAGGACCATCTATATTGCTGCACTGCTGCCTCTTGCCGCCTGCGGGGGCGCTGACAAGAGCAGCAACAGCGTGCAGATGAAGGACATGGAAGTGGTGGACGGCACCGCCACCGACGCCATGACCGACCTGGACGGGGTGCAGAGCGAAGGCACCGCAGTCGCCATGCCGAATGCCAGCGCGTCCTCCAACAGCAGCGAAGCCGCGAAACCGGCCAAGCCTGCCGAAAAGGCGCCGACCGCAGACGACGAAGTGCTTGCCGATCAATAAGAACCTCCGCTAGCAACGGCAAGCCGGTTCAGCGACGATACAGTTGCCGCTGGACATGATATCGGATGCGCCGGTGGGCGCATCCTGCCTGAGGGGTTTGTTGATGAAGGTCCGTTTGCCGTCGCGCCGAGCGCTGATTAGCCTGGCGATCGCCACCATTGCGCCGATCGCGGCCCAGCCTGCTGCCGCCCAATTCTACTGGTCGCCGCCCGACATGAGCGCGCCGCCGCTGACCGACGAGGCCGCTGCCACCGCGCTCGGCCTGCCCGGCGCGACCGCTGCGGAGGTCAAGGCGGGCCTTGCGTGGAACATGCGCGCTGCGCTGAACGTCGCGGCGCTCCAGTGCCAGTTCGAGCCCACGCTGCTGACGGTCGGCAACTATAATGCGATGATCGCCCATCATGACGCCGAACTGGACGCCGCGCAGGCAACCATCCTCGGCTATTTCCAGCGCACTGCCGGCAAGGGCAGACCCGGCCAGTCGGCGGCGGACATGTACAATACCCGCATCTATTCGGGCTATTCGACGGTGCAGGCGCAGAAGGGCTTCTGTCAGGAAGCCGCCGAAGTCGGCCGGCAGGCAATCTTCGCCGATCGCGGCACGCTGAACGAAGTCGGGCGCCGGGGTCTTCCTTCGATCAAGAAGGCGCTGGTGCTGGCGGGCGAGCAATTTTACGGGACGCCGGGCTATGACTATGTCGTCGCCCTGCCCTCCTTCGATCCCAAATGCTGGAAGAAGGACGTGCTCCAGCCGGTCTGCCATCAGGCCTGGAACGACAAGACCGGCGTGAAGCCCTGACGTTGGCGCGCGCTCGGTGGGAACCAACTTCCAGGCGCGCATCACCGGGCGAACGGCAGGTTGAAAGCCGATCCGCCCACTATCTACCCACATTGACCAATTTTCAGGCGAGGCATTCGCCCCGCGCCTAACGCAATCCCAGATATTTGTGCGCCTGCACGGTCAGGCGCCAATTCGGGCGATCCATGACCAGCGCGATTGCGGCGCGGGCATTGTCGACCGCATGGGCGTCGTCGAGCGGCTGGACCAGATGATGATCGAACGCCCAGTTCGACATGGCGTCGACATCGGACAGGCTGTGACCGCCGCCCGGCTGCGGCCAGACGAGCTTCAGTTCATGGCCTGACCGCTGCACGACATCGCTGCCGGCCTTGGGGCTGATGCAGATCCAGTCGATGCCGGGATGGGCTGGCAAAGTGCCGTTGCTCTCGATCGCGATGGTGAAGCCGCGCGCGTGGAGCGCATCGACCAGCGCATCGTCGATCTGGAGCATCGGCTCGCCCCCGGTGAGGACGATATAGCGCCCCTCAGCGCCCTCGCCCCAAAAGCCGAGCGCGGCATCGGCCAGCGTCTCCGCGTCGGCGAACTTGCCGCCGCCGAGCCCGTCGGTGCCCACGAAATCGGTGTCGCAGAACTGGCAGATGGCACTCACCCGGTCCTGTTCGCGCCCGCTCCACAGATTGCAGCCGGCAAAACGCAGGAACACCGCGCGCCGCCCGGCCTGCACCCCTTCCCCCTGGAGAGTCAGGAACATTTCCTTGACCGCATAGCTCATCTTTTATGCCTTGGGCGGTTGCACGGCATAGACGGTGGGATCGGGCAAGCCCGCTTCCTCAAAGCCCTTGGAGCGCAGGCGGCAGCTGTCGCATAGGCCGCAATGCTTGTTGTCCGGGGTCGGATCATAGCAGGACCAGCTGATTCCGGCGTCTAGGCCGAGACGATGGGCTTCGCGCGCGATATCCGCCTTGCTCATATATTGAAGCGGCGTCTGGATGCGGATCGGATGCCCCTCCACGCCCGCCTTGGTGGCGAGCGTCGCCATCTTCTGAAAGGCATCGATGAATTCCGGGCGGCAATCGGGATAGCCGGAATAGTCGAGCGCGTTCACGCCGATGAAGATATCGCTCGCCCCTGCAACCTCGGCCAGGCCCAGCGTCAGCGACAGGAAAATCGTATTGCGCGCGGGAACATAGGTGATCGGAATGTCCTTGCCGACGCCGCCCTTGGGCACGGCGATGTCCGCGGTCAGCGCCGATCCGCCAAAGGCGGTGAGGTCGAGCGGCAGCACGATATGGCGGATCGCACCCAATGATTCAGCGACGCGCCGCGCGGCGTTCAACTCCACGCGATGACGCTGATTATAGTCGATCGACAACGCAAGCACATGATATCCGGCTTCTCGCGCCAGACCGCCCGCGACCATCGAGTCCAGTCCGCCCGAAAGCAGGACGACGGCGAATTTTCCTTGATTGGCAACCATGGCTTCGCGCTACGCCTCGAAACGTGGCAGCGCAAGGATTGCCAGAGCAAGGGTTGGAGCAAAAGCCGGCATCACGGGCAG
This sequence comes from Sphingobium sp., assembly GCF_035511395.1. Classification (GTDB taxonomy): domain Bacteria; phylum Pseudomonadota; class Alphaproteobacteria; order Sphingomonadales; family Sphingomonadaceae; genus Sphingobium. The sequence continues at coordinate 7,364 of NZ_DATKFP010000322.1, read as the reverse complement.
TCGCCAACGCGCCGACCTTCGGCCGCAAAGGCGAAAGGCGCGCCATCCGCTATGCCCTGCGAGCGGATCTGCACCAGCCGCGACGTTTCAATACGCAGGTCGGTGCGACCGTTGCCCGCCGCAGCGCAATCATAGGTTATGCTGGCGGCATGGGCACTGTCGTTGATCACGAAGCTGCGACAGACCGAACCGGGATGCTGCGGCTGAAGCAGCTGGCGCAGGTCGGAGACGCACATCTTGCGTGTCTCCGCACCCTCGCCCCGGCCGCGCAGTTCCCATTCGCCCGCTTCCAGACCACGCAGTGCCACAAGCTGCGGCATCGTCACTGCGCCGGCCCAACCCGTCATCATCAATGCCGCCGTAGCGCCAAGCGCACGCAGTCCCACCTTGTTCATGATCCCTGTACGATCCCATCAGAAGGGCGCCCGCCGGCCGCGCCGCGAGCGATCCCGCCATCCATCACGCATAAATGCGGCAATTTGATAGCGTGAACCGGCTACCCTGCCCCAATTACAAATGGCGTTAGCGTAACGATTGATCTCGCTCAGGCGAAACTGTCCACCGCCAGGGGGAAGATGCGCGAGCAGAAGGCGCAATCGACGCCGATGATACCCTGATCGTCCGCCATGTCCGCCCGCTCCTCCGGCGGAAAACGGCCGATGACGCTGCGGATATGGGCAAGGTCGCAGCGGCAGCCCTTCGCCAGCGGCGCAGCCTCGGTCACGCGCACTTCATCCTCTTCATGGAAGAGGCGCCAGACAATGTCGGTCAACGGCAGGCCGGCATCCGTCAGTTCTTCATCCTGAAGCGTGACAGCTAGCGCCTGGACATGCTCCCATTCCGGATGGTCATGGCGGACATGCAGACGTTCGCGGCCCACTTCGCCTTCCGGCAGATGCTGGAGCATCAGGCCGGCGGCATAGCAGCCCTCGCCAGCATCATGGCGAGTGGCGATGCGGATGATGCTGGGGATCTGTTCTGACTGGAAAAAGTAAAGCTCTGCCGCATGGGCGAGCGATTCGCCCTCCAGCGGGACGATGCCCTGATAGCGCTCGCCCGTCACCGCCTGGTCGAAGGTGATGGCGAGATAGCCCTTGCCGAACAGGCCGAAAAGCGACGGATTCGGCCCCAGCTCAGCCAGCCGGTCGGCGTCAAACTTGGCATAGCCGCGCAGTTCGCCATTCTTATAGTCCGCGACGAGCAGGCTGATGACGCCATTTTCCGTCTGCGCCTGAAGCGTCAGCTGGCCATCCTCCAGCTTGAGCGTGCTGCCCAGCAGCGCCGCCAGCACCAGCGCGGAGGCCAAGACCCGCTCGATAGGCGGCGGATAGGCATGGGCGGCGAGCACGTCGTCGAGCACCGGGCCAAGCCGCACCAGACGGCCGCGTGCATGGCGGCCGGGAATGGTGAAGCCCATGGCCTGGTCGATAGAGGCGGCAGAAGTCACGGTACAGCTCCGGTCGGCCGGCGCACATTGCGCGCCGGGGAAAATATGCATCCAGCGATGCGGGCGAGCTGCCTAAATAGGAAGCCCGCCGGAAAACTCAACCAAGCCGGCCAAGCGCCCAGAGCAGCACCGATTTCTGGGCATGGATGCGGTTTTCCGCCTCGTCCCAGATCAGCGACTGCGGGCCGTCGATCACTTCGGCCACCACTTCCTCGCCGCGATGGGCGGGCAGGCAGTGGAGGAACTTCGCGTCGGGCTTCGCTCCCGCCATCAGTTCGGGCGTCACCTGATAGGGCATCATCGCGGCCAGCTTTTCCTCGGCATGAGACTGGCCCATGGAGATCCAGGTGTCGGTGACGACCACGTCCACGCCACTCACCGCTTCGGCCGCATCACGGGTCAGGGTGATGGTCGAACCGGCGGCACGGGCCGCGTCGGCGAAGGATGGGTCGGGATCGTAACCGTCGGGAATGCCCATGCGCACGTCGAACTTCAGCAGGCCGGCCGCTTCGACGATCGAATGGAGGACATTATTGCCGTCGCCCAGCCAGGCCCACTGGCTGCCCGGCAGCGCAAGCCCATGTTCGACCACGGTGAGCAGGTCGGCGACGATCTGGCAGGGGTGCGACAGGTCGGTCAGGCCGTTGATCACCGGGACGGTAGCGTAATGCGCCATTTCCTCTATCTTGGCATGATCGTCGGTGCGGATCATGATCGCGTCGGCCATGCGGCTGAGGACGCGGGCAGTGTCGGCCACCGTCTCGCCCCGGCCGAGTTGGCTGGTCGCGCCGTCGAGGATAAGCGACGTGCCGCCAAGCTGGCGGATCGCCATGTCGAAGCTGACGCGGGTGCGGGTGCTGTTCTTTTCGAAGATCATCGCCAGCGTGTGGCCGGCCAGCGGCGCGTCGGCGTCAACCATGCCCTTGGGCTTGCCCTGGCGCCCCGCCTTCCGGTCGATGGCGTCGGCGATCATCGCGGCAATGGCATCTCCGCCCGCGTCGGAGAGATTCAGGAAATGCTTCATGGAACTTGATTCCCTCATCCGTTCGCTTCGAGCGTGTCGAGAAGCGTCTGGCGTCACCGAACTCGGCTCTGCCCCGTTTCTCGACTGCGCTCGAAACGAACGGGATATGGTCTTAAGCGGCCTTGGCGTCCGCGAAGCTCCGCGCGCCGGCGGAAATCTTCTCGATGCATTCGGCGATATGGCTTTCGTCGATGACGAGCGGCGGCAGGATGCGCAGCACATTCTGCCCGGCCGACACGGCCAGCAGGCCATGATGGTCGCGCAGATGGCCGACAAAGGCGCGCGCATCATGGGCGTCCTTCATCTTCACGCCCAGCATCAGGCCCATGCCGCGCACATCTTCAAACATGTCGTCATGATTGGGGATGAGCTGCTCCAGCGCCGAACGCAGACGCGCGCCCATCGCGTTCACATGGTCGAGGAAGCCGTCGGCCAGCACTTCTTCCAGCACGGTGAGGCCCACCGCCATGGCGAGCGGATTGCCGCCATAAGTGGAACCATGGGTGCCGAACACCATGCCCTTGGCCGCTTCCTCCGTAGCGAGGCAGGCGCCAAGCGGGAAGCCGGCGCCGATACCCTTGGCCACCGCCATGATGTCGGGTGTCACGCCATATTGTTCATGCGCGAAGAAGGTGCCGGTGCGTGCATAGCCGCACTGGACCTCATCCAGGATCAGCAGCAGGCCATGCTCGTCGCACGCCTTGCGCAGGCCGGCCAGAAACTCCTGCGTCGCCGGGGTCACGCCGCCTTCGCCCTGCACCGGTTCCAGCAGGAAGCCGGCGGTGTTGTCGTCGATCGCCGCCAGCGCAGCATCGAGATCATTGAAGGGAACGACCTGAAAACCGGGCAGCAACGGCTCGAACCCGTCGCGCATCTTGGGCTGGCTGGTCGCCGAAATGGTACCCAGCGTGCGTCCGTGGAAGGCGTTGTCGAAGCTGATGATCTTGTGCCGGTGCGCTTCGCCGTTGGCATAATGATAGCGGCGCGCGGTCTTGATCGCGCACTCGACCGCTTCTGCGCCCGAATTGGTGAAGAAGACGGTGTCGGCGAATGTATTGTCGACCAGCTTCTGCGCGAACTGTTCACCCATCGGCGACCCGTAGAGGTTCGAGATGTGCATCAGCGTCGCGGCCTGATCGGCGATGGTCTTCACCAGCTTCGGGTGGCCATGGCCCAGCAGGTTGACGGCGATGCCGCTGGCGAAGTCGAGATAACGCTCCCCACGCTCCCCGATCAGATAGCAGCCCTCGCCTCGCACCGGACGCACATCGCACCGGGGGTAAACGGGCATGAGCGGCGTAATCGACATGGGCCTTCCCTTTCTGGAACGTGTATTCGTCAGATGCGCGTCATTTGCGCGTAAACGCAAAAAGGCGCCCCCCGCCGGGCCGCCCTTTGCGAGCACCGCCTATACAGGCGGGCTTTTGGTCGCGCAACCCCGCCCTCGGGCAGGGGCGTCGCCCTGTTTACCGCCCGATCTGGTTCCAAGCTTCAGCGATTTCCGCCACGATGGCGCGGGCCTGATCGACCGGTTCGGCCGAACGTTCCTTGGCGCCCACCAGCAGCAGGCGACGTGCTTCGCGATAGATCTGCGCCAGGCCGACCGCGACATCACCGCCTTTGTCATAGTCCAGGCTCGATTCGAGCGCGAACAGGATCGACATGGCGCGCGCCTGCTTATCGGATACCTTCATCCGGTCGCCATTGCGTTCGGCCAGCGCGGCGGCGTCCATCGCCAGCAGCAACTCGTCGAACAGGATCTTGACCAATCCGTGCGGGGTGGCGCCCTCTGTCCGACTGCCCGAATGGACAGCCGCATAACGCCGCGCCGCCGTGGTGCCCGCATAACCCTGATTGTAGAACATCGTCCCGTCGTCCCCGAATGAGAATGTTTTCCCTTTGAGTAAAAACATTCTGGTCTTTTGATGCCGCATTTTTGCTGCGCTGAACTTCGTTTCCGAGTTGTTGACCGTAAATGGTAAACTTGAAAACGCTTTAACTGTCGCTGTTATTCCAGGCCTCGATCTGCTGTTCGAGGTAGCTTTGCGTCGCCTTGAGCGCGCTGAGGCGCGTTTCCATCGCCGCGTAGACCTTCGTCAGATGCTCCTCATAATTGGCCATCTGATCGTCGAGCTTTTCGAGTTGCTCGGTAAAATCCTCCGCCAGGGCATCAAAGCGCTTCTGGGCGGTCTTGAGCGGACCATCGTCCTTCTCGATGTTGTCGCGTACCGAGTCCATCAGCGCCGACAGGCCCGGATTGGCGGCAGTCGACGTCTTGGGATTGACCATGTTGGCCACGCCTTCCGGGTCATTTTCCATGGCCGTCGCAAGCCGCGCCGTATCGAGCGACAGCGTGCCGTCACGGTTGGTGGTGACGCCGATGTCGGCAAGCGTCCGGTAAGTACCGGTCGCGCTGAGCTGGGTCGAGGTGATCGCCGCCAGCTGCCGCTTCATGTCGCGCACGCCCGCCACGCCGTTCAGCACGCCCGAAGTCGAAGAGTCCGTGCCCGTGGCGGTCGCTGTGTTCAGCGCCTTCATCAGCGTGTTGTAGGCATCGACAAATTCCTTCAGCAGGTCCGAAAGCCCTGATGTCGGCTGCGACATGGCCAAGGTCACGGTCGTGCCGGGCGATGCCTTGGCAAGGTCGATCCGCATATAGGGGATCGCTTCGTCGATGGTGTTGCTGGCGAATTCATATTCGACGCCATCCAGCGTGATCTTCGCATTCTGCGGCGCCGACGTGCTGCTCATCGTACCGCTGTTAGTGCCGCTCCAGCCCAGGCCGGCAAGCACGCTACTGCTGTCGTCAGCCGCGACACTGATGCTGAAATCATTGTCCGCACCTGTTTCGCCCTTGAACACCAGGCGCGTGCCGCTGGCATCGGTAACGACGCGGGCGGTGACGCCCATGTCCGCCGCATTGATGGCGGAGGCAAGACCGGCGTAACTGTTGTTGCCGGAGCCGATCGTGATCGTCGTGCTTTCGCCAGAGGCGGTCGTGATGGTGAAGCTGCCGGTGCCGATTGCGGTGCTGCTGGTCGCGCCACTTGTGGCGCTGGACGAGATCACGCGGGCGGTGGCGAGCTGTTCTACGGTCAGCTGTGCGGGCAGACCCGACGGCGTGCCGCCACTCAGCAGGCTGACATTGGCGATGCTGGTGTCGTTGGAAGAAACGGTGCCGGTATATTCGGCGCCGGACAGAACTTCCGAAAGGGCATCGGCGAAGGTGTCGAGCGAACTCATGGCCGAAGCCAGCGCGGAAATACGCGACGAGTTGAGCGTCTGGCGACTGGCGATCGCCGTTTCCTTAGGTTCGCGGGTCGCGCTGACCAGGTTCGACACCAGTGCGGCGGTATCAATACCCGAACCAGCGTTGAGCGCTGTTACGATGCTGCTGCCTACCGAAGTCATTGGCCCGTCCTTTCAAATGCTAGAACGGCGGTAGCGCCAAGACCTTTAGGAAAGATTTTCCGCCCTGGAATGCCTCGCCAAAATCAGCCTTTAGCTGAAGTGATCTGTTCGACCGTGCCGCGCGTCACATGAGCCTGCGCGACATGCGCGTAGGAGGCACGCTCGACGATCCGCTTCGCCAGCACGGCGGCATGTTCCACCGCTTCCTTGCTGGCGGGCGGCAGGGGCACGAGCACCATGGGCTTGGGAATCATCGTCTGGATCGATCCGGCAGCGGCATCGACGCTGGTCGTCCCGGCGCTCAGGTCTGCCAGAATCTCGGCGATGCGGGCATGAACCTCGACATATTCAGCCACGCTGGCCAGTTCCTGGCTGGCGTTCGACGCTATGGGCTGGACGATGGATGCCTTGCGGTCCTGGGCCAGAGAGTCATTGGCGCTGCCGGCCGCCACAGGCTGGACGACAGACGCGGGTGATGGCGCGCGGACGACCGTCCGGTCGATCGCCGACAACTCGGTTCGAGATACATAGTCGTCCATGACGCACCACTTTCACGCGTCCCCATGAACAGATTACGGACAGGTGCGGTTAAACTTTAATGTACCGCACGATTTTTTTTCGTTTCATTACAGAAGATTTTGGAAAGAGGGATTTTTTTCTTCTTCGCCAACAGATATCGGGGCGGATGTTCAGAGCTTCTTTCCATCGGCATCGAAGCGCAGATCGTGGGGCACGGTGATGAAGGGCCGGTCCATTTCGCCCGCCATGCGGTTCTCGACGCGGAAGACGAAAGCCAGCACTGTCGCGACCGCCATGTAAAGGCCTTCGTTGACGATCTGCCCCGCGCGCGAAGTAAAATAGATGGCGCGCGCCAGTTCCGGATATTGAAGGACGGTGACGCCGTTGGTGTCGGCCAGGTCACGGATCGCCGCGGCAATCGCGTCGCACCCCTTGGCCACCACGACGGGAGCGGCGTCCTGCCCCGGTTTGTAGCGTAGCGCGACGGCGAAATGGGTCGGGTTGGTGATGATGACGCTGGCTTCGGCCACCGCCTTGCGCGTCGACCCGCTCAGCACCTCGAACTGACGGCGGCGGATATGACCCTTCAGTTCGGGCGAGCCTTCGCTTTCCTTATGCTCGTCCTTCACTTCCTGCTTGGTCATGCCAAGGCGCTTGGCGCGTTGCATGATCTGCGGGAGGATTTTAAACAAAGTCTGCGTACTACCGGAAACGTGAAGCTCTCATACGCCACTACGTTTGCCCGAGACCATAAAATAAATGCATTTGTGGCCTATGAGCAGATGAGCTACAACGACAACCTGTTCTGGGCGCAGCGCCTCGGCTACGATTCGCCGCTCATCGACCAGCTTTTTGCCGGAAGTACCAACTGGGCGAACTGGAACAATGACGGAACAGCTACCGAATCGGGGCGTCAGAACTTTTTCGGACGCGTGAGCTACGACTTCAAGGAAAAATACCTTT
>NZ_DATKFP010000321.1:0-5918 GCF_035511395.1 Sphingobium sp. | reverse complement strand
CGCAGATCCGATCGATGATCTGCTCCCCTACAACTGGGTCGATAGCCGCGCCGCCGCCAGCGCCATTATCGATCAGGCTGCCTAAATGCCGCCGAGTGGGGGTGTTTTAGCGCTTACGGTCAGCTTCCGCGCGCGGGCTTTGTACAGACTGGATTAAATGCACGATTGCCACTTCCGCCGCCGACCCTTTATCGCCATTCAGGAGCCGATTTTCGATCGCCAGGTCCGGACGGTCCGCTATTCCAACGGCTCTCGAGCAACTCCCGACTTTTTAGTGATACCGTATCGTGCCAAAATCCGTCATTTGGCTCATGCAAACCAGCCCGTCGGCGACACTCTTTATTGCCGTTTGACCGGACATCTAATGGAGTAGCGAAGTGAGCGTCGCTGCAAGCTCATCCTTTCGAAATGGTTTGGTCAGCCGCGGGAGTTTGGCATCGATGCCTTCGAGCTCGGCATATCCTGATACGAGCAGGATCGGCAGTTGCGGCCGCGCCAACTGGACGCGTAGGGCGAGATCGGTACCCGTCATGCCGGGCATGAGATGGTCGGTCACGACAATGTCAACGGGGGTGCCGCTATCCAGCAGCCGTAGCGCCTCCTCCGCTGAACTGGCTTCAATTATGGCGTAGCCGAGCTCTATGAGCATATCGGCCGTGCTCATGCGAACCAGTTCCTCATCATCGACAAGTAGTGCTACGCCTTGATGCGCGGCGGTGGCTGCTGCACGCTGATGATCCGGTGCCTCCTCGACACGTGTTGTGCTGACGGGGAGCCAGAGTTCGATGTTGGTACCCATGCCCGGTCGGCTTTGGATGGTTAGACCGCCGCCTAGCTGTGAGGCCAGGCCATGCACCATCGATAAGCCAAGGCCAGTGCCCTTGCCGATCCCCTTGGTCGAGAAGAACGGCTCGATCGCGCGGGCGAGCGTCACCTCATCCATGCCTGACCCTGTGTCGGCAACAGAGATTCGAACATATTCACCCGGGGGAAGGCCGGAGCGGTGGTTCGCGCCTACTGGCTTAGCTGTCGCCGAAATGCGTAGCGTTCCGCCATCAGGCATGGCGTCGCGCGCGTTCACCGAGAGGTTCAGCAGCGCCATTTCGAGCTGGTTGGGATCAGCCTTGGCCGATGGCAGGTCGCTGGCGGCATCGACTACGACTTTGATCTGAGGCCCGGTGGTGCTTTCGACGAGATCGCCCATCCCGGCGACCAGCTGGGCAATATCGACGGCGACCGATTGCAATGGCTGGCGCCGCGCGAACGCGAGCAGACGCTGCACCAACACTCGAGCACGTTCGGCGGACTGCGCCGCGCCCGCGATTAGCCGCTGCTCACGCTCCGTTCCAACCCCCTTACGCTGGAGCATGTCCAACGAACCAACGATCGGGGTAAGTAGATTGTTGAAGTCGTGCGCAACGCCACCGGTGAGCTGGCCCATCGCCTCCATTTTCTGACTTTGGCGAAGTGCCTCATGCGCTGCCTCGCGCTCCGCGATTGCCTCTGCCACCCGCGTTTCAAGCGTTGCATTGAGATCGCGCAGCGCCTCCTCGGCTTGCTTGCGCGCGGTGATATCGAGCGCGGTGCCAGCGACACGCAGACAGCGTCCCGAGACATCGAACACGCCTCGCCCTTTTGCAGCAACCCAGCGCAGAACGCCGTCTTCCTTGCCGATGGTGCGATAATCGACATCGTAAAGCGCGCGCTGCGTGGGGTCGGCTGCGGCCAGATAAGCTGCGCTAGTTGCTTCACGGTCATCGGGATGCAGGCCAACGTAGAAGTCCGCCATGGTAACCGGCACGTCGGCCGAGATCCCGAACATGGCCTTGGTTTGGGCTGGCCAGATTAGCCGATCGTTGATGACATCAACATCCCAAAAGCCAATCTCGGCGTTTTCGACGGCAAGGCGCAGCCGCTCCTCGCTCTCACGCAGCCGCGCCTCGGCACCGACACGCTCCACATGCGCCCAGCAGCGCTCGACAACCTCGCGAATCAGGGTGATCTCGCTCGCACTCCAGTCGCGGGGTACATCCTGATGCACCGCCATCATCGCGGCGAGCTGCCCTTGTTTTACAAGCGGGCAACAGACGATCGCCTCGATGCCGATCGACTGGAACATTGCGCGCCCTTCATTGGGTCCGAGCTCACCCGCCACTTCGCGAACGATCAGGGTTTGCCCCTGCCGCAGTTCGGCTGCAGCGCGCGGCCCGAAGAGATTGAGGCTATAGGTCCCGGCAGAAGTCGCGATGCTTGGCGCTGTATAGTCGTTGCGGATCCAGAACCGGTCATTGTCGGCGTCGACATTCGCATAGGCACAGCGGGAGGCATCGATCTGTCGGCCCAGCATCTCCGCGGCCGAAAGCATCGCATCGTCAGCGGTGGCAGCGCCGAACAGTCGCTCTTCCAACGCTCCAAAGAAGCGTAGCCGGGCCTCGCTTTCCCGCAGCGCCGCCTCCGCTTCATGCTCGGCGGTCCGGTCACGGAAAATGGTGACGTAGCCGCCGTCCTGTTCGGCGATTGGCATGGTGAGGCCCGAGCCCCAGAAGCGGTGACCGTCCTTGCACACATGCCAGCGTTCGTTGATCGCGCGGCCCTCGGCGGTCGCCCGCGCCATCTCCCGCGCCGGCACATTCGCGGCCCGATCCTCAGGCGTGAAGAACAGGCCACCAGTCTGGCCGAGCGCCTCGCTTGCCGAATAGCCCAGCAGACGTGTGGCGCCGCTACTCCATCCAGTGATCGTGCCGGCGGGATCGAGCGACACGATGGCGAAATCCTCGGCCCCTTCGACGATCTGGCGATAGCGGGCCTCGCTCGCGCGAAGATTATCCTCGGCCCGTGCACGTGCGATGACGATGCCGGCGGTTCGCACCACGAAGTCGACGATGGCGAGGTCTGTCGCGACGGGCTCGCGCGGCTCGCAGTGGTACATGGCGAATGTGCCAAGAATCTCACCTTCGACCGAAGTGATAGGAAGCGACCAGCAGGCACGCAGGTCATGCGCCAGCGCCAGATCGCGAAAGTCGACCCAAAGCGGATCGGTACTAATGTCGGCAACGAACACCGGTTCTCTGCGATACACCGCCGTGCCGCAGGAACCGACCGCCGGCCCAACCTCGATACCGTCGATCGCGTCGTTGTAAGCGGCTGGCAGGCTGGGCCCGGCACCCTGACGCATTTGTCGGCCGTCTTCACTTAGTAGCAGGATCGACCCGATCATACCCGAAGTCGACAGGGCTTCGACCTCGCGCACGATGGCGTCCAGCGTGATGGTGAGCGGCGCGGCCTCGACGGCAAGCGCGAGAATGCGATTCTGCGCCGCGCTCAGGCGTGCGGTGTCGCGCACTTCGAACTGCCGCGCGCGCGCTTTGAGCGACGATCGGATCGCGCCGAGCATCGCTTCGGCGTGAAGCGGACGCTCGAGTAGAACCACATTGCCCAGCTCGGCAAGCCGCTCCGTCGCGGCGACCGTACGCGGCGTGCGCGACCCGTTGGCAAGAACGACGAATGGAATGTCCGACCAGCTTTCCTGCCCGGCCACCCAGCCAGCGATCTCCGAGGCGTTTGGCCCGACAAGTGCTTCTTCGGTGAGAAGGACCGCACCGGCGCCTTCATCCAGGCGCTTAGTGAGGTCGCGCGCATCCGTGCAGATTAGCGCTGCGATGGCGTGACGGCCGAGCAAACCGGCGGCGATTGCGGCATCGCGGCCGCGCGGCGCAAAGATCAGGACAAGATCGTTCATTTTATCCGCGAGTCGTATCCGGATCCGTCTGGCTCGCCATCAAAGTCTTCGCCTCGCCCGAAAAGGTTGGCACGCCTGTCAGCACACCCTGAAATTGCCTGAGCGGTTCGCCGAGCTGCAACCCGCTGCCGCCGATCTGAAACTCGCGGATCGTTCGTTCGTGCCGCGCGGTCCGCGTTTTGATGACGGAAATTGCCTGGCGGACCTCGCCATGCGCCTCGAAATAGCGCAGCTGGACGACGGTATCGGAAAGATAGCTCAGATCGACATCTGACCGGATGTCGCCGGTGATGCCGTGCAGGCCAAGAATGAGCAGGCTGACGACGCCCTTCTGGCCAAGATAGCTCAGCATCTCATGCATCTGCAGGACGAGGAACTGCTCGTTCGGCATCGACTGGAGATAAGCGTTGAGGCTGTCGATCACGACGATGCTGGCGCCATCGTTTTCGACAGCAGACCGGACCGAGCCCGCGAATTCGCCTGGCGACATTTCGGCGGGATCGATCGCCCGTAGCGTCAGCAGACCGTTGTCGAGGAAAGGCTTGAGGTCCATGCCGAGTGCAGCGCTACGCGTCATCAGCGTTGGTACGCGTTCGTCGAACAGGAAATAGACAGCGCGCTCACCACGCTCGAGCGCAGCGACCATGCATTGCACCGACGCGGTCGTCTTGCCGACCCCGGCTGGTCCGGTCAGCAAGGTCGCGGTCCCCGGAACCAGACCACCGCCAAGCAAAGTGTCGAGTTCGTCCGAGCCGGTCGTCATCGCCGTGCCGCCGTCGATGGTGTCATGATCTCCGGCGACCAGACGCGGGTAGACGCACAGGCCGCCCCGCATGATCTCGAAATCATGATAGCCGCCCCGGAACCGCACGCCGCGCATCTTGACGACATGCATTCGCCGTCGCTGCCCGCCAAACCCCGCCAGTGCCTGATCGAGCGAGATTACCCCATGCGCAATACTGTGAAGCTGCAGATCACTCCCACTCGCGCCTTTGTCGTCCAGCACCAGTACGGTGCAAGCCCGGGTAGAGAAGAAATGCTTGAGCGCGAGGATCTGGCGGCGATAACGGATCGGGCTTTGCGAAAGTAACCGCAGCTCCGAGAGGCTGTCGAGCACGACACGCGAGGGCCTTAGCTCATCGACCTTGGCCATGATGTTGCGGACCGTTTCGCCGAGTTCGACTTCGCTTGGATGGAGCAGTGTCTGCTCGTGATCTTCGGTGAACCCGTCGGCCGGGACCATTTCGAAAAGCTGCAGCTTATCGAGCGACCAGCCATGCGATCTGCCGACCGCGCGCAATTCGACCTCGGTTTCGGCGAGCGTGATGTAGAGACCGACGTCGCCGACGGCGACACCCGCCAGCAGGAAGCCGAGGCCAAGTGTAGTCTTGCCGGTACCCGGCGTCCCTTCGACCAGATACATACGTTCGGGCGTAAGGCCGCCGTTGAGGATTTCATCGAGCCCGGCAATCCCGGTAGAAGCCATCGCAGTCAGTTGCTCATCGGCCGTCACGCAAATCTCCACGATCGTTACAGAGGCGCAACCTATAACTCCCGGCCTCCGGTTTTGGTCCGACGAGTCGTCACGCGTCCATCTTTGATTATGGGATTTAACGCGCCAGATAGGATTTTTGAACGCCACGAAAATGCATTGGTCCGACGCAACCGATTTATCTTAGCTAATACCGTTCTCCTTCCACTGCTGGCACGCCGGCTTCAATCCTGCCCACCGCACGCGGGCTTGGTCTCGACTGGAGCACCGTCGCTGACATCGGGTCGTCGCTCGTGCGCAGCACCTCGGTCGACGTGCCTATGCTGGCAGCCGAGCGAGAACTCGTTGTTCGGCTAGAAGACCAGAGAAGGGCGATCTCAGAGAACGATCTGCGAGACATGATGTCCTTTATCACCGTGCTGCCATTTGCGGACGTAATCTTCGCCGAGAAGCAGTTTGTGAATCTCGCGCGCCAGGCCGGCTTGGGCGAATGCTACGGCACGGCGCTCCTGACCTCGATCCACGAACTCACAGGAAGGCAGTAGGTGTTGATTGCCGTTGAGAAGTGACCCGGGGAGGCCAGTAATTTCCACTGAGAAGTGACCCATGTTTGAACACGTCCCTGGCTTTGGCGAGCGGGGGACCATGGAGTGTTGGACATGGCATTATTGAGCGTCATCAGGCGCT
>NZ_DATKFP010000320.1:0-20171 GCF_035511395.1 Sphingobium sp. | reverse complement strand
CGTGCGAGGCAACTGCCGAGGCGCTCGACGCGCTGTCGGCCGACAATCCGGATACGGAAGTCGCTCCGCTGGTCAATGCCGTTCTAGGCGGCGACCTGCGCGCCATGCATCGCGAACTGACCAGCCTCAGCGAAACCGGTGCGGCCATGGCATCGGTCATCCGGCCGCTGCTGACCCGCGCCATGCTGATCGCCACTATCCGCGATGCCTTCGACGCCAGCGGCCGGCTGGAGGCGGCGGTCGAATCGGCGGGCAAGGCGGTATTCTGGAAGGAGAAGGGGCTGGTGTCGCGCCAGGTGCGGCTGTGGGATTCGACCGGCATCGCCCGCGTTATCCAGCGGCTGCTGGAGGCCGAGCGCGCCAGCCGCGGGGGCAGGGGAACGGGCGACTTGATGGTGCGCCACGAATTGTTGGCGATCGCCCGTCAGGCCGCGCGGGAGCGGGCTTGATAGACCTGTCAGACAGCGCCATATTGCCGGCCATGGAGAAGCTGCACCTGACCGACGCGCAATGGCGCGACCGCCTGAACCCCGAACAATATCATGTGTTGCGCGAGGCCGGCACCGAACGCGCCTTCACCGGCAAATATAACAGCAACAAGGCCGACGGCGTCTATTATTGCGCCGGTTGCGGCACCGAGCTGTTCGATGCCGAGGAAAAATATGACAGCGGTTCCGGCTGGCCCAGCTTCACCGCGCCGGTCGATATAGACGCGGTCGAGGAAATTCGCGACACCAGCCATGGCATGATGCGCACCGAAGTGCGTTGCGCCAATTGCGAAGGGCATCTGGGTCATGTCTTCCCCGATGGGCCGGGCGTCAACGGCATGCGCTACTGCATGAACAGCGCGAGCCTGGACTTCAAGCCGCGCGACGACGTCAAATAGGGCGCGCGTCGGACATATCGTTCATCGCCGGTAAACGGCCATTCTCCATGACGCTGCGACGGTGTTTTTCCGCGCCCGGTGCATGATTTGCGCTGGCCGACGCGCGGATTAGCGCCTATTCGGAGCGGCACAAATGGCAGGATCAAGCAAGAGCAAGGGCGCGCCGCGTAGCCGCGCAAGGACATGGCTGGTGCGCGGGCTGAAGATCGGCCTGGCGGCGGTAGTCGCAGGCATATTGGCGGTGGTGGTCGCGGTGGTGATCGCGATGCAGTCGCTGCCCGATTATGACAGCCTGAAATCGTCCCCCAATGGCCAGATGATCCGCGTGCATGCGGCCGATGGCCGTGTCATCGTCTCTCTGGGGCCGAGCTTCGGCCAGTGGATGAGCTATGACCGCATTCCGCAGGTCATGGTCGATGCCATGGTGTCGACCGAGGACAAGCGTTATTATCTGCATCCAGGCGTCGATCCCATCGGTATGGTGCGCGCTACCTGGGTCGCCGTGGAACGGCGCGGCACAGGCCGCCGTTGGCAGGGTGCGTCGACCATCACCCAGCAGGTGACGCGCAACATCTTCCTGAACAACAGCTACAGTTTCGGCCGCAAAATTCGCGAGATGGTGCTGGCGCTGGCGCTGGAGCGTAAATTTTCCAAGCGACAGATCCTCGAACTCTATCTGAACAAGGTCTATTTCGGCGGCGGCGCTTATGGCATCGATGCGGCGAGCCGGAAATTCTTCGGCCATCCCGCCACGTCGCTGGACCTGCCCGAAGCCGCGATCATTGCCGGCCTGGTCAAGGCGCCGTCAAGCTATTCCCCCACGGCCGATGCCGATGCCGCGATCGGCCGTGCCGGCGTGGTGCTGGACCTGATGCAGGAGAATGGCGCGATTTCGGCATCCGAACATGCCAATGCCAATCTTTCCGGTGTGCGCATGGCGCCCGAGCCGCCGCAGAACAGCGTGCGCTACTTCACCGACTGGGCGCTACCGCAGCTCGACCTGCTGATCGACGAACCCAATGAGCCGCTGGAGGTCTATACCACCATCGATCTGGGTATGCAGAATGCGGCGACGGCGGCGATCAAGGCCAATGTCCCGGCCGGCACACAGGGCGCGCTGGTCAGTCTGGACCGCGACGGCGCGGTGCGGGCGATGGTCGGTGGTCTCGACTATGTGACGTCCAACTATAACCGCGCGACCACGGCGACGCGCCAGCCGGGATCGGCCTGGAAGATCTTCGTCTATATGGCAGCGCTGGAGGCGGGCTATACCCCCGACACGGGTGTGACGGACGAGCCGGTGACGATCAACGGCTGGAGCCCGCGCAACAGCAACGGCAAGTTCGCCGGCGACATCGATATCCGCACCGCCTTCGCCTATTCGATCAATACGGTCGCGGCGAAGCTGGGCGTGGAGGTCGGCTTCCCGACCGTGGCCGACATGGCGCGTCGCTTCGGCGTGTCGACCCCGATCAACACCCATCCCTCGATGGTATTGGGTACGTCCGACGTCCGCCTGATCGACATGACCCGCGCCTTCGCCTCGATCGCGCGCAAGGGTATTGCCGTGACGCCCTATGGCATCACCAAGGTGACGACCGCCGACGGCCGCATGCTCTACCAACATCAGGACGATACCAGCCGCGTGCTGGTCGCCCCCTGGGTCGCTGCGGGCATGACCGACCTGATGCAGACCGCCGTCTCCACCGGCACCGGCAAGGCGGCGCAGATCGGCCGTCCGGTCGCGGGCAAGACCGGCACCACCAACAGCGGCAAGGATGGGTGGTTCCTCGGCTTCTCCAGCGGCATCACGACAGGCGTCTGGGTCGGCCGCGACGATGCCAAGGCGGTACCGGCGCTCTATGGTGGCCGGTCGCCGGCGCGCGCCTTTGCCGACTATATGAAGGTGGCGGTCGCCAAGCGGCCGGTCGAGCAGTTCGAAACCGAAGTGACCCTGCCCGAATGGCAGCTGGAGCCGGATGCGGAGGCTTATTACGGCCAGCCGGATAATGGCATGGGCGGGGACGGCGGCATGATGGTCGACGAGAACGGCCTGCCGATCGAGCGTCCGCGACCCCAGGAGCCGGGCGCCGATCCGGACGACCAGCAGATGGAGGTCGATCCCGACGATCGGCCACAGCCGCCGCGTCTGGACCAGCAGTGGATCGACAATGTGCTGGGTCGGGATCGCCAGCGCCAGCAGCAGCCTCCGGCAAACCGGCCGACGCCGAACGAGTAAATCGGGGGGAGGGGGCTTACCCCTCTACCCGATCATTCGCGGCAAAGCGCATCTTCTCCACCGCGCTCGCGTCCGGCAGCAGGAAGTCGACCTTCCCCCGGCCGAAATCGATCGCCACCCGATCGAAGATCCGCAGCGCGCTGATCCCCAGCATTAATGCCGGCTTGTCCTCCATACCCAGTTCCTTGAACGGGCTGGCGTCGGCGAAGATGACCGGCACCTGCGTCAGGTTGACCCGGCCCATCCGCACCGACTTGATCTTCCCGACCTGGCCCACCAGCGTTCCGCCGGTCACGCTGGTCAGCGTCGCGGTCAGAAGCTCCGGAGCACGTTTCTTGCGGAGCAGCTTGTCGCGGAGCGCCAGATTGCCAATGCTGAAATTGGTGCCGGTATCGAGCATGATGTTGACCCGCATCCCGTTGACGTCGGAATCGAGCAGGATCAGCTGGCCGCGCTTGCGCCGCGCCTCCACCACGATCGTGTCGGGATCGACCGACAAACGGCGGCTGGAACCGCTATTGGCGATTTCCATCCGCCCGGTGCGAAAGTTGAGCGTCACCCGCTTGGCATGCAGGCTGTCGAGGCCCAGCAGCCCCGGCGCGCCCAGATGCTCGCCCTCCAGCACCGGCGCCTCGATATCGGTGAGGGTGCTGCCGGCAAAGCCCAGCCGGGGCACGGCGACCGTATTGGTTTCCGATCGGCCGGTCATGCTGAGGATGATGACATTGGCGCGCGGTGCGAGCGCCAACTTCTGCGCCAGGTCGCGCGCGATCACGGTACGCTGCGATCCGGTGTCGATGATGAAGTTCCACGGCCCCTTGCCATCGATCGAGATCGGAATGGTGACGCGATCGTCGGGCGACGGCCCGGTATGAACGATGGCTGGCGGAATGTCAGGATCAAGCACCGATGTGGCCGGAGCGGGGGCAGGAGCATCCTGCGCGGAAAGGGCCGGGCCACCAATCGCAAGCGCGATTCCCAGCAAGGCCCTTATCGAAACGGGGAGCCGTCCCATAACCCTCGTCCTCGTCTGTATCTTTTATCGTTTCACTATATCATGAAGGCCAGCCATCGCGCCAGCGCCACCGCTGATCGACCATGGCGGTGAAAGCGCGAATTTCCGTCGCTATCCGCATCTATCCTGCCTTGACGAGATGGGCGACGGATCGCTAAACGCGAAATGCTACATCCTCGCCCGTCCGGAGCGAGGGTTTCCGGACCGTCTGTTCGGCTATCTCCTTCCTTTCCGGCCCATTTTTCCATCACCGCATCGGACCGACTCGCAAATGCATCTCAAGGATCTCAAGAAGACAGTTCCCGCCGATCTCGTCACCATGGCCGAAGAGCTGGGCGTGGAAGGGGCATCGACCTTGCGCAAGCAGGATCTGATGTTCGCGATCCTCAAGGCCGAGGCGGAAAATGGCGAGCAGATCATGGGCGAGGGCACGATCGAGGTGCTGCCCGACGGCTTCGGCTTCCTGCGCAGCCCCGAAGCGAACTTCCTGGCCGGTCCCGACGACATCTATGTCTCGCCCAACCAGGTCCGCAAGTTCGGCCTGCGCACCGGTGACACGGTGGAAGGCGAAATTCGCGCGCCCAAGGATGGCGAGCGCTACTTCGCCCTGACCAAGCTGCTCTCGGTCAATTTCGACGATCCCGATGTCGTCCGCCATCGCGTCAATTTCGACAATCTGACGCCGCTCTATCCCGAACAGAAGCTGCGGCTCGACACGCTCGATCCGACCATCAAGGACAAGTCGGCCCGCGTCATCGACATCGTGTCGCCGCAGGGCAAGGGCCAGCGCACGCTGATCGTCGCGCCGCCCCGCGTCGGCAAGACGGTGATGCTCCAGAACATCGCCAAGGCGATCACGGACAATCATCCCGAAGTCTTCCTGATCGTGCTGCTGATCGACGAGCGCCCGGAAGAAGTCACCGACATGCAGCGCAGCGTGAAGGGCGAGGTCGTGTCCTCCACCTTCGACGAGCCGGCCACCCGCCACGTTCAGGTCGCCGAAATGGTGATCGAGAAGGCCAAGCGCCTGGTCGAGCACAAGAAGGACGTCGTGATCCTGCTGGACTCGATCACGCGCCTCGGCCGCGCCTACAACACCGTCGTCCCCTCATCGGGCAAGGTGCTGACCGGCGGTGTCGACGCCAATGCGCTCCAGCGGCCCAAGCGCTTCTTCGGCGCTGCGCGTAACATCGAGGAGGGCGGCTCGCTCTCGATCATCGCCACCGCGCTGATCGACACCGGCAGCCGCATGGACGAAGTCATCTTCGAAGAGTTCAAGGGCACCGGTAACTCCGAAATCGTGCTGGACCGCAAGGTCGCGGACAAGCGCATCTTCCCGGCGCTGGACGTCGGCAAGTCGGGCACCCGCAAGGAAGAACTGCTGGTCGAGAAGCCGACGCTCAGCAAGATGTGGGTGTTGCGTCGTATCCTCATGCAGATGGGCACGGTCGACGCGATGGAATTCCTGCTCGACAAAATGAAGGATTCCAAGACCAACGAGGATTTCTTCGCGACCATGAATCAGTAAGGCGCGGGGCGATCGCCGTGATCGCCCAACGCCTTGCCATATGTTTTGCCGTGAGAGCCGGGCCATGTATATGGTCCGGCTTTCTCCATTTTCAGACACAGGGACGTTAGGCCGTCATGTTCGACCTCATCGCCATCGCCGCTTCGGCTGCCCAGGGACTTGGCTCCCCGGCCGATATCTGGCAGCATATCGTCAACGATTTCAGCAATATCGGGTCGCCCAGTGCGCTAGCGGCCTTCGGCCAGGTGCTGATGATCGACATCCTGCTCGCCGGGGACAATGCCATCGTCGTCGGTGCGCTGGCGGCGGGCCTGCCCGCGGCGCAGCGGCAGAAGGTCATCCTGATCGGTATCATCGCCGCACTGGTGCTGCGTATCGCCTTCGCGCTGGTCGTCAGCCAGTTGATGCAGATCGTTGGCCTGATCCTGGCGGGCGGGCTGTTGCTGCTGTGGGTCAGCTGGAAGATGTGGCGCGAGCTTCATCCCAAGCGGGGCGGGGATACGCCGCACGATCCCAGCGACGATGATGTGTCGGGCCTGCGCCCTGCCAAGAGCTTTGCCGGTGCCGCCTGGGCCGTGGCTCTTGCCGACGTGTCGATGAGCCTCGACAATGTCCTCGCCGTCGCCGGCGCGGCGCGCGAGCATCCCGGCATCCTCATCATCGGCCTGATCCTGTCGGTTGCGCTGATGGGCATCGCGGCGAACATCATCGCCAAATATATCGAGCGCTTCCGCTGGATCGCCTATCTGGGCCTGGCCGTCATCATCTATGTCGCGGTGAAGATGATCTATGACGGCTTCGTCGATCATCAGGTCGGCATTTTGACGCTCTTCAACTGAAAATGACTGTCGCCGCTTTTGCCCACAAGGTACGAGCCTGACGGCCCTGGTGACGTCACAGCGTCGGGCAAATCTTGCCCGACGCTGTGACAACCGTTCAGGGAATAAGAATGGTCGCGCCGCGCGTCTGACGCGCTTCCAGCGCCTTGTGCGCCTCTGCCGCATCGGCGAGCGCGAAGCGCTGGCCGATCTGCGCCGACACCACGCCGCGTTGCATGCGGTCGAACAGGCGCCCGGCGGTGTGAGCCAGTTCTTCTACCGTGGCGACATAATCGAACAGCGTAGGGCGCGTAACGTAGAGCGATCCCCCACGGCTGAGGTCGAGCAGGCTGACGGGCGGAACCGCGCCTGAAGCATTGCCATAGCTTACCAGCAGGCCCCGTCGCTTCAGGCTTGCCAGTGAAGCGTTCCAACTATCCTTGCCGACGCCGTCATAGACGACATCGACGCCCGCACCGCCGGTCAATTCCCGGACAGTGGCGGCAAGATCGTCAAACGCGCCGTACAGGCTGTGGTTGGCCTGAACAGTCGCGGCCTTCTCCGCCGACCCGCAATGGGCGATGACGATCACGCCCTTGTCACGCAGCCAGTGGACGAGGATCGATCCGACGCCGCCTGCTGCCGCATGGACGAGCGCGACTTGGCCCGCTTTCAAATTGATGATGTCCTCCGCGAGATAGCAGGCGGTCATGCCCTTGAGCATCATCGCCGCCGCATCCTCGTTGGATACGCCATCGGGGATGGCTACCGCCCGATCTGCCGGGATGATCCGGTGGGTAGCATAGGCACCCAGCCCGCTGGCGCAGCCAACCCGGTCACCGACGGCAAAGCCGTCAATGCCATCGCCTACAGCAACGATCCGGCCCGCGCTCTCCGAACCCAGGGGGGTGGGGAGCGGGGCAGGATAGAGGCCGGTGCGATAATAGGTATCGATGAAATTGAGGCCGACAGCATCCTGTTCGATCAGCAATTCGCCGTCACCGGGTTGCCCCGGCTCGAACTCTTCCTTCGCAATCACGTCCGGCCCGCCATGGCTGCGGGCGACCATCCGCCATGCCGCCGGCATCAGGCCAGCGCCTCGGCAAAGAAATCGGCAGTGCGCTTGTCGGCCAGCTGTGCTGCTTCCTCGTTCCGGCGATTGCCCATTTCGGCGGCAAAGCCATGGTCCAGTCCTTCATAGTCGTGCAGCGACACATGGCGATTATCCTTAAGGCCATCATGCATCTTCTGCTGGACTTCCGGCGGAACGAAGCCGTCGTTGGTCGGGATATGCAGCATTGTCGGTTTGCCAATGCCATGTTGCTCTCCGAGCAACCCGTCGATGCCTACGCCATAATAGCCGACGAAGGCATCGCCGTCGGTCCGGCACGCGGCCATGAAGACGATACGACCGCCCAGACAATAGCCAACCAGGCCCACCTTGCCCTTGCCGCCAAGATCTGCACGCGCCGCCTTGATCGTGGCCTCGATGTCGCGGATGCCCTGATCCTGATTATATTTGGGAATATAGCCCAGCGCCTGCTCCATTTCGGCGGGCACGTCGGCGTCCAGTTCGATATGCGGCTCGATCCGCCAGAACAAGTCGGGTGCATAAGCGAGATAGCCAGCTTTGGCCCAACTGTCACATTTACGGCGAATGCCTTCATTTACCCCGAATATTTCCTGAACGACGATGATTGCAGCAGTCGCCTCACCTTCCGGCTTGGCGACATAGGCGTCGAACTGCGCGCCACCATCCAGCGTGGTGATATGAGTGAAATTGCCCATGCCGATATCCTTTCCGCCGTCAACAATGGAGCGCATATTGGCTTATCCCGACGGGTAAGCAACCACGCGACTCGCTTAAAAATTTGCCTTGATACGGCGGTTTGCTGCATGAGGGCGCATTGTATCAGACCGCCAACAGGGAAGGGCCGGGACATGAAGGTAACTGTCGACGTGGACTGCACGCCAGCCGAGGCCCGTGCCTTTCTGGGCCTGCCCGACGTGACCCCCATTCACGACAAATATATCAGGACGATGCTCGACAGCTTCGATGGCGTCGGCAATGTCGAGCAGATGGAGACGCTGTTCAAAAGCTTTTCGCCACTTGGCGACGCGGGCATGCGGTTGTTCCAGCAGATGATGAATGTCGGGCTTGCCGGTATCGGCGGCGGCAAGGATGAGAAGAAATAAGGATCGTGACTGACTGTCAGCACGAAACGATTTTTGCCCTGTCGAGCGGTGCGCCGCCAGCGGGGATTGCGGTCATTCGAGTAAGCGGTCCGAACGCGGGATCGGCGCTTGAGGCATTGGCCCGGCGACTGCCGAAGCCCCGTATTGCCAGCCTCGCCCTGCTTTGCGATCCGCGCGATGGGGCGGCGCTGGATCGGGCGCTGCTGCTGTGGTTGCCCGGCCCCAACACCGTTACCGGCGAAGATATGGCCGAACTGCATTGCCATGGTGGCCGGGCCATCGTGGCGGCGGTAGAAGAGGCGCTATGCGCTATGCCCCACCTGCGCCGCGCCCAGGCGGGAGAGTTTACCCGACGTGCCTTCGCCAATGGCCGCATGGATTTGAACGCGGTCGAAGGGCTGTCCGACCTGCTCGCGGCCGAGACGCAGGGACAGCGGCGGGCCGCGCTGCTGATGGCAGAAGGGCATTTTTCGCGCCGGATCGACGGATGGCGGCACACCCTGCTCGACCTGTCGGCGATGGCCGAGGCAGCGCTCGATTTCTCCGATGAGGATGACGTACCCGACGCCGCGATCGAGGCGCGGATCGGGGATGGCATAGCTACGCTGGCGCAGGATGTGGCGAGCATACTCGCCGCGCCGTCCGCCGAACGCCTGCGCGATGGGGTTCGTGTGGTGCTGGCCGGGCCGCCCAATGCCGGCAAGTCGACGCTACTCAACGCGCTGGTCGGGCGCGAGGCGGCGATCGTGTCCGACATCGCGGGCACGACCCGTGACCGGATCGAGGTGCCTGCCGCGATCGGTGGCACGGCGTTCCTCTTTACCGATACGGCCGGACTGCGTGGCGAGGCCGGTGACGCGATCGAAGCGATAGGGATAGATCGCGCACGGGCGGCGCTGGACGCGGCGGACATTATTTTGTGGCTGGGCGATCCGGCAGAGTTGCCGCGCGACGATGCGATGCTGATCGCAGCGCAGAGTGATCGGGCGGGGTTCGATCGTCCGGGCTTGCGGCTGTCGGCGAAGACTGGCGAGGGGATGGAGCAACTTGTGACCGCGCTTCGCGATCGGGCGGTGACGATGTTGCCGGGCGAAGGCGATTATGCGCTGCATGCGCGACAGCGACAGCAAGTTGGACAATTGCAGGCGCATTTGGAGGCGGCGATGCGGGATTCGGACTTGCTCGTCATTGCTGAGGAATTGCGGATGGCCCGCAGGACGATCGACGCGCTGACGGGACAGGCCGGAACCGAAGATATGCTCGATCGCCTCTTTTCCGGATTCTGCATCGGCAAATAATAGATGTTCCACGTGGAACGTTTTGACCGGGGTGCTCCAAATCTGATAAGGGCGCCCCATGCGAACAAGCTATGATGTGATCGTGGTCGGTGGCGGCCATGCCGGCTGCGAGGCCGCCGCAGCGGCGGCGCGCAAGGGGGCATTCGTCGCGCTGCTTACCTTCGCCCGGCAGACGGTCGGCGCCATGTCCTGCAACCCTGCCATCGGTGGACTGGGCAAGGGCCACCTGGTCCGCGAGGTTGATGCGCTGGACGGCCTGATCGCGCGTGCGGCCGACGCGGCAGCGATCCATTATCGAATGCTCAACAGCAGCAAGGGCGCCGCCGTCCAAGGGCCGCGCATCCAGGCTGACCGCAAGCGGTATCGTGCCGCTATCCACGCGATGCTCGATGCGCAGAGCGGGCTGGACATCGTCGAGGGGGAGGCGAGCGCTCTCCTTCTGTCCGGCGAGCGGATCGCCGGCGTGGCGCTGGCAGACGGTCGTGCGCTGGAGGCCGCGGCCGTCGTGCTGGCCACCGGCACTTTCCTTGGCGGCAAGCTCTTCCGGGGCGACGAACGAGAAACGGGCGGCCGTGTCAATGAACGGGCAGCGACAGCGCTGGGCGTTCAGCTGCGTGACCTGGATATGCCGATCGCGCGGTTGAAGACCGGTACGCCGCCGCGCCTCGACGGTCGAACCATCGACTGGGCCCGGTTGGAGACGCAGCCGTCGGACGGTGAGGGCTGGACCATGTCGTCGCTCTCGACGGCGCGCGTGCTCCCGCAACTAGCCTGCGCCATCACCCGCACCAATGATCGCACGCATCAGATCATCCGCGACGGTCTGGGCAGGTCGCCTTTGTTCAGTGGTGCGATCGAGGGACGGGGCCCGCGCTATTGTCCGTCTATAGAGGACAAGGTGCTGCGCTTCGGCGATCGCGACGGGCATCAGATTTTCCTCGAACCCGAAGGGCTGGACGATCACCTTGTCTATCCCAACGGGATCAGCACCTCATTGCCGACCGACGTGCAGGTGGCGATGGTGCGGTCGATGGCAGGGCTGGAGCAGGTGGAGATCGCGGTGCCGGGTTATGCGGTCGAATATGACCATGTCGATCCGCGCGCGCTCGATGCGTCGCTGGAGGTGAGGGCGGTGCCAGGGTTGTTCTGTGCGGGGCAGATCAATGGTACGACCGGCTATGAGGAAGCCGCAGCCCAAGGGCTGATCGCAGGGGCGAATGCTGCTGCGCGGGCGCGAGGCGAGGCACCGATGATCCTCGATCGGGCCAGTTCTTACATCGGCGTGATGATCGACGATCTGGTGTTGCAGGGTGTGACCGAACCCTATCGCATGTTGACCGCGCGTGCCGAATATAGGCTGCGCCTGCGAGCCGATAATGCTGAAACGCGGCTTGGCTCGATCGGTCTCGCGCATGCTATCATCGGAACGAAGCGGGCCGAGCGCCTGTCGGACCGTGAAGGGCGGCGCGATGCG
Organism: Sphingobium sp.; assembly: GCF_035511395.1. Taxonomy (GTDB): domain Bacteria; phylum Pseudomonadota; class Alphaproteobacteria; order Sphingomonadales; family Sphingomonadaceae; genus Sphingobium. Next base: position 8,717 of record NZ_DATKFP010000320.1, on the reverse strand, counting down.
ATCGAGGCCGAGTTGGCGACGCTGATGACCGCGAGCGAGATGATGCGGGCGGGAGCCGTTGTTCGGCAGGATGGCGCGAGGCGGAGCCTGTTCGACTGGGCGCGTTTCCCCGAAGTCGACAAGGCGCTCCTGATCGATCTAGCACCGGCTCTTCGCGCCGCTCCGGAGGATTTGCGCGCGGAGATACTGGAGGACGCGCATTACGCGCCTTACCTCCAGCGACAGGATGCGGAGATCGCCGAACTGCGTCGGAACGAGCGCGTGCATATTCCGGCCGACTTCGATTTTGACGCCATCGGCGGATTGTCGACCGAGATGATCGAGCGGCTCGATGCCGCCCGGCCGGACACGCTGGCGGCAGCCGGCCGTATTCGCGGCATCACGCCGGCCGCTTTGGCAGCAATCCTTGTCCATGTTCGCCGGGAGGCTGCGTGACCGAAGAAGAGGCCCGCGCTTGGTTGGAGGCGCAATTTGACGTTCCACGTGAAACATGGGACCGGCTGGAGCGCTATGTAGCCATCCTCCTGTCAGCGATGGAAGAGCAGAATCTGATCGCTGAATCGACGCGTCCCCATATCTGGGCGCGCCACATTGTGGACTCAGCGCAACTGATGCTGCATGCGCGGAATGCGGGGGAAGGAGAGTGGCTCGACCTTGGCGCCGGCGCGGGTCTGCCCGGTATCGTGGTCGCTTGCTTATCCGATCGGTCGCTGACGATGGTTGAATCCCGTCGCAAGCGGATCGACTTTCTGAATGAGGTGATCGCCGAACTGGGGCTAGTCCGTGCCCGCGTCTATGGCGGTCGGGTCGAAACCGTTCCTGCCACACAAGCTGCCGTCATCAGCGCGCGCGCTTATGCACCTCTGCCCAAACTGCTCGGATCGGCTCTGCATCTGTCCGATAAAAAGACCATTTGGGTGCTGCCAAAGGGACGAAATGCGCAAAATGAACTGGAGGCGGCGCGCCCGTCATGGCAAGGTGTGTTCCACGTGGAACCGAGCGTGACTGATGCGGACAGCGCCATCATCGTCGCCCATTCCGTAACACCCGCTGGCAAGAAGAAAGGGCGCAAATGATCCGCATCGCGATCGCCAACCAGAAGGGTGGGGTGGGCAAGACCACAACCGCGATCAATCTTGCGACGGGCCTCGCGGCTACGGGTCTTCGGGTTTTGCTGGTCGATCTCGATCCGCAGGGCAATGCGTCGACGGGTCTTGGTGTGGGGCAGGGCGAGCGTGCCCAGTCCAGCTATGACCTGCTGGTTGGTAATTGTGCGTTGGACGATGCAATCGTCACGACCCGTGTGCCCAAGCTCGATCTGGTTCCAGCAACGCAGGATCTGTCGGGCGCCGAGATCGAGCTGATCGATTATGAGGAGCGCACCCATCGCCTGGAACGCGTCCTTTCCGAAGCACAGCCGGGCCGCTGGGACATCTGCCTGATCGACTGTCCGCCATCGCTCGGCCTGCTGACGATCAATGCGATGGTCGGTGCCCAATATCTGCTGGTGCCGCTCCAATGCGAATTTTTCGCGCTGGAAGGGCTGTCGCAGCTGCTCCAGACGGTCGAGCGCATCCGTGGCCGCTTCAATCCCGGCCTTTCGATCATGGGCGTGGCACTCACCATGTATGACCGCCGTAATCGCCTGACCGATCAGGTCGCCGATGATGTTCGCGCCTGCTTGGGCGACCTCGTCTTTTCGACTGTGATTCCGCGCAATGTCCGCCTGTCTGAAGCGCCCAGCCACGGTGTTCCCGCCCTTATCTACGACTTCCGCTGCTCCGGATCGGAAGCCTATATGCGTCTCGCGCGCGAATTGATCGCGCGTCTGCCCCGACAGGAGGTTGCCGCTTGAGCGACGAAACGACCGACAAGCCGAAGATCGCCAAGCGTCCCCAAGGCCTGGGTCGAGGTCTGTCCGCCCTGTTGGGCGACGTGTCCCGCGAAGAACCGATTGCGCCCACCACTGCTCCGGTTGCCAATGGCAAGTCCGTGCAGAGCATCGAAGTTGCGCTCATTCATCCGCATCCCGAACAGCCTCGCCGGCATTTCGACGATGGCGCGTTGCAGGAACTGGCCGACAGCATCGCCAAGCGCGGCGTCATCCAGCCGATCATCGTGCGGCCCCATGGCGGAGGCTTCCAGATCATTGCTGGCGAACGCCGCTGGCGTGCCGCGCAGCGCGCCCAGATGCATCGCATACCGGCGATCGTCCGCGATTTCGACGAACAGGAAACGCTGGAAATCGCGCTGATTGAGAATATCCAGCGCGAGGATCTGAACCCGATCGAAGAGGCAGAAGCCTATCGCAAGCTGATCGCTGAATTCCATCACAGCCAGGAAGCGCTGGGTCGCATCGTTGGTAAGTCGCGCAGCCATGTGGCCAATTTGATGCGCCTACTCGAATTGCCGCAGACCGTGCAGCAGCAGGTGATGTACAGCAAGATCAGCATGGGCCATGCCCGTGCGCTGATTGGCGCGCCCGATTGCGAACGTCTGGCCCAACAGGTCGAGGAAAAAGGGCTTTCCGTTCGCGATACGGAACAGCTGGTTCGCAAGGTAAAGACCGGCGTCGAGACGCCTGCCACGCGGCGCAGCAGCGGTGGCGGCGAATCCACGCAAAAGGATCCGGACATCGCCGCGCTCGAGCAGCATCTGGCCGACATATTGGGGTTGAAGGTAGACATTGCGCATGATGGCGCGTCGACCGGTGGCACGCTTTCTATGCGTTATTCAAACCTCGACCAGCTCGACATGCTCTGTCAACGCCTGTCAGGCGAGCGGATTTGATTGCCTCACATAAGGGATGAGGGGACGCGGTACCGCACAGCCCCTTACCCCAGCGCGCAGCGCAGACCATTCAACTTTTGCCTCTTTTCCAAGTCCTACAGATTCTCGGCTGTTTCAGCCGCCCTCGGAATGCTCTAGGTTGAGCGCATGGCCGACATGCTCTCCCCCACCGCCGCCGTTCCCGCCGTCATTCGCCGCGCCGATTATCGCGTGCCCGATTGGCTGGTGCCGGATATCGCGCTCGACTTTGATCTCGACCCCGCCCTCACAAGGGTCCGCGCAACGCTATCCGTGGTACGGAATGGCGACCATGACCGCCCGCTGCGCCTGGACGGTGATGGCTTGATCCCTCTGGAGGTCAAGGTCGACGGTCAGGTGCTGGAAGAGACGCAATGGCATCTGGAGGCGGGTGCTCTCATTGTCGCGCTTTCATCCGAAACACACAGTGTCGAAACACTGGTGGAGCTGGCGCCGGAGAGCAACAGTAAGCTGATGGGCCTTTATGCCAGCGGCGGACTGCTCTGCACCCAATGCGAAGCGGAGGGCTTCCGCCGCATCACCTTCTTCCCCGACCGGCCAGACGTGCTGTCCCGCTACAGTGTATATATGGTCGCGGACAAGGTACGTTTCCCGGTGCTGCTGGCCAATGGTGACCCCATCGAACAGGGCGACCTGGCGGACAACCGCCATTGGGCGCGCTGGAACGATCCTTTTCCCAAGCCTTGCTATCTTTTCGCGCTGGTAGCGGGCGATCTCGCCTGCAACGCCGACAGCTTCGTGACGATGAGCGGACGCGAAGTGCAACTGGGCATCTGGGTCAAGGAAGTCGACCTGCCACGCACCGGCCATGCGATGAAGGCGCTGAAGGATAGCATGGCCTGGGACGAGCGCATCTATGGCCGCGAATATGATCTGGACGTGTTCAACATCGTCGCCGTGGCGGATTTCAATTTCGGCGCGATGGAGAATAAAGGCCTCAACATATTCAATTCACGCTACATTTTAGCCGACCCGGAGACGGCGACCGACATTGATTATGACGGGGTCGAAGGCGTTGTCGCACATGAATATTTCCACAACTGGTCGGGCAACCGCGTCACCTGCCGCGACTGGTTCCAATTGTCCCTGAAGGAGGGATTCACGGTCTTCCGCGACCAGAATTTCTCGGCAGACATGGGCAGCCATGCGGTCAAGCGGATCGAGGATGTCCGTATCCTGCGCGCCGCCCAGTTCCAGGAGGATAGCGGGCCGCTTGCCCATCCGATCCGTCCTGAATCCTATATGGAAATCAGTAACTTCTACACGGCGACCATCTATAACAAGGGTGCCGAGATCATCCGCATGATGGCGCTGATGCTGGGTCCGGAGCGATTTCGAGCGGGCACCGATCTCTATTTCGACCGGCATGACGGTGAAGCGGCGACCTGTGAGGATTTCGTGCTGGCGATGGAGGAGGGCGGCCAGATCGACCTCATGCAGTTCCGCCGCTGGTATGAGCAGGCCGGCACGCCCCATGTCCGTGCGCTTCTGTCGCATGATCCTGTGAGCCAGAGCGTCGAACTGACGGTGGAACAGATGGTGCCGCCCACGCCGGGCCAACCCGACAAGCAACCGATGGCGATCCCCCTGCGCACGGCCCTGTTCGATCCGGCGACGGCACAGCATCATGGCGACGAGTTGCTCATGCTGACCGAGCCGAAGCAGAGCTTCACCTTCACTGGCTTTGCCAGCGCACCCGTGCTGTCGATCAACCGCGGCTTTTCCGCCCCGGTGATCGTGGAAACCAACCGCAGCCAGGCCGACCTCGCTTTCCTGTCGGCGCATGATGACGATCCCTTCGCCCGGTACGAGGCGATGCAGCAACTGATGGTGAATGTGCTGATCGGTCGCATCGCCGGGCACGATGTCGATGACGCGCCAGTGATCGAGGCTGTCCGCAATACGCTGACCGATCCGGTGCTGGACCCGGCCTTCATCGCTGAGGCGATCCGCCTGCCGAGCGAAGCCTATCTCGGCGATCAGATGAAGATCGTCGATCCCGACGCGATCCACGCTGCGCGAGATGCCTTGCAGCAGAAGATCGGGGCCGAACTGGAGGCGCTCTGGCGGGATATCCATGCCGGGACAAAGGCCAATGGCTTCTCGCTCTCCTCGGCGGCCAAGGGCACGCGCAAGCTGCGCAACGCGGCGCTTCACTATCTGGTGGCATCAGGCGCGGAGGACGGCCCTGCCATTGCTTTCGCCCAGTTTGGTGAGGCGGACAATATGACCGAGCGCCAGGCGGCGTTGGCTACCCTTGCCAATGGCACCAGCGCGGAACGGGTGGCGGCGCTCGATATCTTCTACAACCGCTATTCGGCCGATGCGCTGACGCTGGACAAATGGTTCCAGACCCAGGCCTTCGCCTTTCATCCCGATGCGGTGGAACAGATCGAGGAACTGGGGCGGCACAAGGATTTCACCCTGTCCAATCCTAACCGCGTGCGTTCTCTCTATGGCGCTTTCGCGGGCAACCAATGGGCATTCCACCACAAATCGGGCAAGGGCTATCGTCTGGTCGCAGACTGCATCATTGCGCTGGACAAGCTGAACCCCCAGACAGCCGCGCGCCTGGTGCCTAATCTGGGACGCTGGAAGCGGTTCGATGAAACGCGCGGCGCGCTGATGCGTGCGGAACTGCAGCGCATCCTGGCCGAACCGGGCCTGTCCAAGGATGTGACTGAGCAGGCGGGCAAAAGCCTTGAGTGAACAAGACAGCTAAGTCCGCCTTGAATGGAAGGCGGAATAATTGAAAACGGGGAGCGGACATACGCATATCCGCTCCCTTGAGGGACAGGCTGCGCAGACTTGGCAGTTTGCTGCCTGATCCTAGCTGGGGGAGGGGGAGGCAAGCTCGCGAGAATAGGCCAGCATTGTGCCAATCTCCCTCCTAAGCACGACGCGGTAAGGCTCCGTATCTGGTGGGGTTGCAGTCAAAACGGCCCATCCCAAATCAGCCCGACTTCTCCACCAATTCCGCGATCTCGAACGCATAGCTTTTCCAGCCGCGCATCTTTGCGCCATCGGCGGCCGGCCCTTTCAGCTTCTTCGCCTCGGCTAGGGACCGAGTATGACCCCAGAAAACCTCGGTCTTGCCGTTTTCCAGCACAGCGACGATCCGCCAATAATGGGTCAAGGCATCCGCCGTCGGCCCGATCGTCTTCACATAGCCATCGGGCATGGTCGCGGTCAGATAGCGTTTCCGGCGCGCCATATTGCCTATCCCCGGTAGCGATGCAGGCCAGCGCCATGGATGCGCAACCATTCGCGCGCGGGCCGGGGATCGGCGCCATAGATGCGCCGGTGCGCGGCGTGAAAGGCCGTGCTATGGTTCATATGCAGCAGATGCGCCAGTTCATGCGCCACTGTCGCCCGCCGCACCTCGGGCGGGCATAGGATCAGCCGCCAGCTGTAGCGGATCGCGCCCGATGAAGCGCAACTGCCCCAGCGGCTGCGCGGGTCGCCCACGCCCACCGACGCGACGATCAGCCCATGGTCGCGCGCCAGTTCGTGGCTTTCCGTCTCCAGCACCGCTTTCGCCCGCGTGACGAGCCAGCGCTGCACCCGCGCACCGACCGCTTCCGCCGCGCCGCCCAACAGCAGCCGGTCGCCCTCCAGCCTGCCAGATTCCAGTCTGATCGTGCGGGTTGCGCCCTCGACCCAGTGAATCTGCACGTCGCGTCCCTCCAGCGGGAAGACCGCACCATGCGCCAGCGGCGTGATCGCCGGCTGCTTGGCCATCTGGGCACGGACCCAGCCTTCATGGTCCTGCGCCCAGGCGAGCGCCTTTCTCAAACTCGCCCGCACCGGCAGCGACAGGCGCAATCCACCCCGCGCACCGTCGATCGTCAGCCTGTAGGAGCGCGCCCGGGCCGACCGCAGCACCCGCACCGGCACGACGACACCATCGACCAGGATTGCAGCATCGGACTCAAAGTTCACGGTCGACAAGATGATTTTCCCAGTCGCCCGCATCGGCCTCCGCCACGGTCCAGCCGCGCACGGATTCACCGGCGCGATGCACCGCCTCCCGGTCGCCGCAGACCAGATAATGCCATTCCGGCAGCGGCAGCCCGTCTCCCCGCAGCCGATAGGCGCAAGTCCGGGGCAGCCAGCCGATCTGCTTCACCTTGGTCGGAGTCAGCCGCACGCAATCGGGCACGAATTTGCGCCGGTCCTTGTAATTGCTGCACTGACCGCTCTGCCGATCGAGCAGCCGGCAGGCGACATTGGTGGGGTAGATATGCCCCGTATCCTCATCCTCGGCCTTGTGCAGGCAGCATTTGCCGCAGCCGTCGCACAGCGCTTCCCATTCGGCGCGGTCGAGCTTGTCGAGGGGCTTTTCCCAGAAGTTCGTCACTTGATCCATTTTTCAAGGAAGGCGAGCACCTTGTCGGGCGAACCTTCGTCCACGTCCGGTGTCCCCGGATCATCCACCGGCACCAGCGCCACCGGCTTGCCTTCACCATCGAACAGATAGGGGGTGCGGCTGTGGCTTACCAGATAATCCGTCGTTCCGCCCGATTTTTCGGGCCCGGCCTTTTCAGGATTGTAGATGACCACGAAATCCTTGGCGACCTTGGCGATCTGCTCCTTCGTGCCAGTGAGGCCGATGAGGCGCGGGTGGAAGGCGGCGACATAGGTCTTGAGCACGGCCGGCGTATCGCGATCGGGATCGACGCTGATCAGCATCGGCTGCACCCTGGCCGCCAACGCCGGCTTGGCCTTCTCGAACTTCGCGAAGGCCTGCATGATGCGTTGCAGGTCGACCGGGCAGACGTCCGGGCAATAGGTATAGCCGAAATAGACGATCCGGTATTGGCCCTTGAAATCGTCCCAGCTGGTCGGCTTGCCGTCCTGGTTGGTCAGCGTGAAGGGGGCGCCGATCCGGGCGCCGACCAGTTCGCCCTGCGCACTGTCGGCGCTTGATCCATTTCCCCCCGCGCCCATATTGCAGGCAGCGAGCAGGGCGAGCAGCGGCAAAGCGGCAAGGGCTACGTCTTTGTTCATGGCATGGCCAGCCATGCCTTGCTAGGACGCGATTTGCAATGCAACGGGGCGCGATGATGAAGAAGAGCTATGTTTCCGCTATCCTTGGGTCGTTCGCGCTGGCGCTGCTGGTGCCTGGCCCGGCGCAGGCCCAGTTTTCGGACAATTATAATTTCCTGAAGGCGGTGAAGGACAAGGACGGGCAGAAAGTCACCGACCTGATCCAGAAGCCAGGCTCCACCGTCATCAACAGCCGCGACGTCACCACCGGCGAAAATGCGCTGCACATCATCGTCGCTCGCCGCGACGCGACCTGGCTGACCTTCCTGCTGGCCAAGGATGCCAATCCAAACCTGACCGACAATGACGGCAACACGCCGCTGATGGACGCGGTGCAGGGCCGGTTCGAGGAAGGCGTGCGCACGCTGCTGGCCTACAAGGCGCAGGTCGACAAGGCCAATGGCAGCGGCGAAACCCCGCTGATCCGCGCGGTGCAACTGCGCGACGTCGGCATCGTTCGCCTGCTGGTGGCGCAGGGCGCCAATCCCGACAAGCGCGACAGCATCGCCGGCATGTCCGCTCGCGACTATGCCCAGCGCGACAGCCGCACCCCCGGCCTCACCGAAGCGCTGGATGCGGCCAAGAGCGTGGCCAAGCCGGCTGGCCCGGTGCAGGGTCCGGTATTCTGAAACCCGGCGGTCGGGCGATTTCAACCGCGCCCGGCCCGCACCTCCTCATCGTTCCACCAGCGCAGATGATGCGCGACGCCGCTTTTAAGCACGCAGGATTCGAGCGCGGCCGCGAGCCGTTCGACGGTTTCACTCGCATCGACGCGGCCAAGCCAGCTCCAAACCCGCGGCTTTGACGGCACGATGAAGCAGAGATGGCCATCGGGATGT
>NZ_DATKFP010000319.1:0-3138 GCF_035511395.1 Sphingobium sp. | reverse complement strand
TGGAGACGCGATCGCCTTGTAATGGGCCAGCATCGCCGCTTCGACCTCGGGTGGAACGTCTCGCCGGGCATCCTGCAACAGCGATACCAGATCATAGGCTGGATGACCGGCCAGCGCGTCCTGAAAATCGAGCAGGCCGAGCCCCCAAGCTTCGGGTCGATCGATCAGCATGATGTTTTCGGCATGATAATCGCGCAAGACCGTGACGATCGGGCTGGCCGACTGATCGACGATCGGCAACACATCGTCCCAGGCACGGACATAGGCGTCTTCATCGACGGCAAGTTCGATGGCTGGGCAATACCATTCGGTCACGAGGCCGACCTCGCGTTGATAGACGCCGCGATCATAGGGAGGAAGTTCGGCAGCGGGCAGCTTGTGCAACTCGGCCAGCAGTTCGATCGCACGGCCATAAACGGTAAGTTGTTCACCGGGCCGATCCTGGACATGCTCCTTCAGCCGATCGTCGCCGAAATCCTCGATCAGCACCAGGCCTTCTTCCAGATCCCGCGCCAGGATGCGCGGAGCAGCGAAACCGTCGGCCACCAGATGCTCGGCAATGGCGATGAATGGACGTGGATCTTCATGCGGCGGCGGTGCATCCATTAGCACGGCGCGGCGACCGCCGTCCACGACGCGAAAATAGCGGCGGAAGGATGCGTCCCCGGCCAGCGGCACGATGGCGGCGTCGGGCCAGCCGGCCTTGGCGAGGAAATCGGAGGCGGATGCGGGCGGGATCATAGTTGGGACCATCGATCCGTCCAAGCCTCCGGCACGTCCGCTGTCAAGCGCCGCGCGCCATCCGGTTCGATTGCGATATGCAGGCGGAGGCTGTGCGGCCATAGCGCGTCGCCAAGTCGGTCCGGCCATTCGATGATGAGCAGGCTATCCATCAGATAATCGCCGAGCGCCAGTTCTTCCGCTTCCTCGGCATCGTCCAGCCGGTAGAGGTCGACATGGGCGACGGGCAACCGTACTTCGGGGACGTCATAGGGCTGCACGATAGCGAAGCTGGGGCTTGGCGCCTCGCCCTCCAGGCCAAGCGCTTCCAATATACCGCGTGCGAGCGTGGTCTTGCCAGCACCAAGCCCGCCTTCAAGCGCAATCACGTCGCCGATCCGGACATCGGCCGCAATCCGGTGGCCAAGGTGGAGCATCGCTGCTTCCCCCTCCAGACGCACGTCGGTTTCAGCCACGCGGCAACTCTATCACGACCATCGTCCCCTGCCCCTTTTCCGATATGAGTTGCAGCGCGCCGCCATGGGCCTGCGCCAGTTGCCGGGCAAGCGGCAGGCCGATGCCGGCCTTGCTGCCCGCGCGGGCCTGTTCGGCGCGGGCCACCGGATCGAATATAGCAGCTTGCTGGCTCAACGGAATGCCGGGACCATTGTCTGAAATCACGATACGCGCGCGGTCGACACTCCCGTCGCCATGTAGCAGGATGCGCGTCCCCCGGCCTGAATATTGCAGTGCATTTTCCAGCAGATGGTCGATCGCCTGACCGATCCGCCGCGGATCACCCTGCACCTTGCCCAGCGACGGCTCGATCTGGATGGCGAATTCAATGCCTTTGGCAGTGGCCTCGGTCCGCACCCGGTCGATGCTGGCATTCGAAACAGCCGTCAAATCGACGATCGTGCGCTCGATCGGCAATGTTCCGGCTTCTCCTTGCGTCAGGTCTAGCACATTGTCGATCAGCATCGACAGGCGTCCGGTACTTTGCAGGATGCCGTCGACATAGTCCTTTGCTGACTCGCTGAGTTCACCGGAATAGCCCGCGCTCATCATCTCGGCGAAACCGGCGATGGTGGTGAGCGGCGTGCGCAGTTCGTAACTCATGTTGGTGACGAACGCGGTCTTGATCTTGTCCGCCTGCTCCAGCGCCTCGTTGCGGTCGCGAAGCACTTGTTCCACTCGACGGCTGTCCGTCACGTCGAGCATGGTGAAAAGCGCGTTACCATCGGGCAGCGGGATAGCGGCAAATTCGAAGATGCGACCGTCTGCAAAACCGACATGGCCGACGCGCTGCTTGCGCTCGACAGTGGCAGTGCGCACCAGTTCGCGCACCAGGTTGGATTGCTGAGGCTTGCTCAGGCGCGACTGCACCTCGCGCATCAGATCATCGATGCGCGGATGGGTGGCGAGCATATCCTCGCTCGCGCCCCAGATAGCACGGAAACGGCTGTTCCACATCTGGAGGCGTCCGTCCGCGGAGAAGACACCGATCGATTCGAACAGATTGTCGAAGGTTGCGGTACGGACCCGCAACAGCGTGTCGCGCGCGCTCGACAACTGAACCTGTTCGGTACGATCTTCGAAAATCAGCAGTAGGCCGCCGTCTGGCAAAGGCTGGGCATAGACGCGCAGGTGCGTGCCGTCCTGCAACAGCCAGTTTTCCTCAAGCGGTTGGGGAGACAGGAACCAGTTGCGACGTTCCGACCGCCAGGCCGGGAAATCGCGATGCTCGGGCAGACGGCGCGAATCGCGCATCTGGTCGAGTACACGCTCGAACAGCGGTGCGTCGGCCAGCGCATCCTGCTGCAGTCCGAACAGGCTGATGAAGGGCTGGTTCCAGAAGCGGAGCGCGCGATCGGAACCAAAACGCGCGACGCCGGCGGAGAGGCGATCCAACAGGTCGCGCTGGGCGGCTTCCAGACGGCGATGTTCAACGCGGGCCTGCTCCAGTTCATGCTGATCGACGGCATAGCCGGCAATGCCAGCTTCGCCCAATGGTACGTCGACGACGCGCATGGTGCGGCGCTCGCCATTGATGGTCGCTGGTACCATCCGCTCGACTAGATCGTCCCGCGCCATCGCGTCGGCTGCTGCTGCCTCGGGCGGCACGCCACCGACCGATTCGACCAGTTCGATGCCCTGCATGATGACGTCGCGCGCATCCTGTCCATCGACCGCGCGTACATAGGCGCTGTTGACGAGACTGAGGCGAAGGTCGGGCGTCCGATGCCACATCGGGAAAGGCGCGGCCTCTACCAGGCCGGCGAGGGCTTCCAGCGCTTCACGCAACTGTTCAACCTGGGTCTTAAGGCCCTGGATTTCGCTCTGACTGTCCGTCGCGTCGAAAATCCAAAGGACGACACCGCCGCTGCCAGCAAGGTCTGGCCCCGCGGGCGCCCCGCG
>NZ_DATKFP010000318.1:0-11682 GCF_035511395.1 Sphingobium sp. | reverse complement strand
AGAGCGCGCCTGCCATGCAAAGCAGCAGCGAGGGCGCCAACTGGCGCAGCGGCACCGCGCCCGCCTGGCGGCTTCCGACGATCGTCACCGCTACCGGCAGGAAGCCCACCACCAGCGACGTCATGGCGATCCCGCCCATCTGCACGGCGCTGGCCAGCAGCACATAATAAAAGAGGTTCCCTGCCAGCGCGAGCCATCCGAGCGCCCAGAGGAGACGCGGCGTCATCAGCGCCATGAGCGCCCGCCAGCGCGGCGCGATCAGCAGTGCCGACATCGCGCCATAGGCCAGATAGCGGCCGACCGCCTGTTCCAGCGGACTGAAGCCGCGTACGACTTCTGGAGCCAGGAACACCAGTCCCCAAAGCGCGCCCGCGCCGGCGCCGAACAATACGCCCGCCAGCGTCGCCCCGTTCGATCCCTTGTCCATATGATGGCTGCTTTCCTGATCTGCTGATGGCGGCGTGAGTGATATCATCGACGAGTTGAGAAATGCGCTCTTGATTAGGGGACCGAATGCAACAATTACTCATTCACATGCCGGATACTGGTTCATCGCCTCGCCCGCTGGATTCGTTCGACAAGGCGATTCTGCGGCTCCTCCAGCGCGATAATCGCATGCCTCAGCGCGCCATTGCCGAAACGGTAAACCTGTCCGCAGCCGCTGTGCAGCGGCGTATCGCGGCCATGGAAAAAAGCGGCGTCATCGCCAGAAATGTCGCCATCGTCGATCCCGACGCGGTGGGCCTCGGCGTCACCTCGATCGTGGAAGTCAATCTGGTCGATGAGAAAGCGGCAACCGTCGACACAGCGAAAAAGCTGTTCCGCGACGATCCCGACGTCCAGCAATGCTATTATGTGACCGGCGGCCGCAGTTTCATCATGCTCATCGTCGCGCCCGACATGCGCGGCTACGAAGCCATCACCCGCCGCCTCTTCGCCGAGAATGAAGCCGTGGCGAACTACCACAGCTATCTGGCGCTCAACCGGGTGAAGGCAGGAATGGAACTGGTCATTCCGTGAGATGAAAACGGTCTGTCCTGGATGGGTGGCTAGCGGACTGTCGGTTTACGACAAAACATATGTTGCTATGGCCCCAACTGTTATCACCGCAAGAAGGCACCCCCACCAAGGAACTGGTTTTGAAAAGCGATCGCCGACTGGATCGCGTTCGTCCCAGAATGCCTCGGCCGATGCCACGAGTTCGCCTAGGGTGGCGTCGTCGTGAGGCTGTTCACCGACTGCTGCCAAAGATCGTTTTAGAAGTGCCATCAAAGCCACCCCGTCCGCAGGCGCGTCCATCGGGCTTATGATGACTCTGGAGCCATCTGCATCGATCGAATACTGTTCTCCTGATGGACCGAACGCGCGCGGGTAGATGCCATTGCGAACGTCCTCGGCTTCGAGATACCGTTCCGCTACCTTGAGATCGGGAAAAACAAGTAGAGGCTCGTCCGCTTCGACAAATATGTTCGGCATCGACGTATCGTGTCAGACTGACTGAATGTCCGCTAGTGGTCGCTTCCAGCCGCCAACCGGTGATGCCTATCGTCCGTTGTCCGCGATGATGTCGACGCTGGTCTTGCCGCCCGGCGCGGCAGTGAACAGGATGAAATAGGCGCTGCCGTCCGAACCGCGCGTACCGCCCAGCACATGGTCGCCGCCCATGACCTTGTGCTCGCCATCATAGCCGGCGCGGCGCGCGAGCGTGTAATAATAGTCCATCACGCCCTGACGCGGGACCGGCGTCACAAAACTGGCCGCGCGCAGGGTGCAGCCATCGGCTTCCGCGCCGGCCGCTTCGGTCAGCTGGGCGCCGGGATAGAGGGTGAAGGGTTCGGGCAGGCGCTGCGCCCATTCCGTGCCGTAGTTCAGCTTCTTCGCGCAGCCGGCGTTACCGCCACGGGCGCTTGCCTGCTCGCGCGCCACCGCGCCCAGCGTCACGGTCGACGCCATCGCCTCGCCCTCGGTCGCGGCTGGGGCGGACAGCAGCTTGCCGCCGGCCGCCTTCACCGCTGCCGCCTGCGCCTTGCCCGCGTCGCCGCCGAGCATGGGCACGGCGCCATTGGCGGGCCTGTCGGCCGGACGCACGGCGTTGCGGTTGGATTGGCCCACAAGCTGCGGATCGACGACGATCGGATCGGCCAGCGCGCCCTTGAGCGCGGGGTCGGCGGCATTATTGGTGAGCTGCGCATCGAGCGCGGCCAGATTGGTTTCCTTGTCACCCTTGCCACAGGCGGCAAGCGCCAGAACCAGCGACATCATGCCGACGGACCGAATAAGCGTCATCTCATCACTCCTTGGCCATCGGACATGGCAGGGAAACCCTTGCCCTTTTCCTGGGGGCATCCCCCGGACTGACCGATTTTTCCGGCAAAGGCCAGTTTCCCGACACTGGCATCATGACCCTGTCTTGCTCTGGGACAGGTTGAAGGCCATGTGTTGACGATGCTCAACCTGCTTTCCGGCTTCATCGGCCTCGTCGCCCTGATCCTGATGATCCCCGCAGTCCTGCCACTGCTGGGGGCGCTCAACTGGCTGTTCGTGCCGCTGGCCCTGTTCGGCGCCTTCATCGGCCTGATGTCTTCCAGGAAGAGCGGGCAGAATTTCTGCCTGATCGTGGCAGCCTTCGGCGCGCTGCGCCTGTTCTTGGGCGGAGGCATAATCTGAGCGACGCCGACACCGAGATACGACGCGGCCTGATCGCCGCGATCGGCGCCTATGGACTGTGGGGGCTGTTGCCGCTCTTCTTCCGGCTGCTCCACCATGTCGACCCGGTGGAGATCGTGACCCAGCGCGTGCTCTGGTCGCTGCTGCTGATCCTGGGCCTGCTGGCGCTACGGCGCGGCCTTCCCTCCTTCTTCACCGCGCTGCGCGACCGCCGGCTGATGCTTCCGCTGGCGGGTTCGGCGCTGATGATCGGCATCAACTGGCTGACCTATGTCTGGGCAGTCAATGACGGCCATGTCGTCGCGGCGAGCCTGGGCTATTTCCTCAATCCGCTGGTCGTGGTGACGCTGGGCGTGCTGGTGCTGAAAGAAAAGCTGCGCCGTCAGCAGATGCTGGCGATCGCGGTCGCGTCTATTGGCGTCGCCATCCTCGCGGCATCCGCCCTGACCACCTTGTGGATCAGTCTGGCGCTGGCGTTCAGCTTTGCCTTCTACGGCCTGTTGCGCAAGACGACGCCCGTGGCGCCGATGACCGGGCTGGGGGTCGAAACGCTGCTGCTGACGCCGTTGGCGATCGCCTATCTGACCTGGGAAGCCAGCCATGGCGGCGTGGGCTTTGGGCAGGATACGCCGACGACCGCCCTGCTCATCATCTCCGGCGCGGTGACAACGGTGCCGCTGGTGCTGTTCGCCATGGCGGCCCAACGGCTGCCTATGGCAACGCTGGGGCTGACGCAATATCTGGCGCCGACGCTGCAATTTCTCTGCGGCGTGCTGCTGTTCGGCGAGAAGCTGAGCGCAGGGCAGATGGCGAGTTTCGGCCTGATCTGGGTCGGCCTCATCCTCTTCGCCAGCGACGGCATCGCGACTGCAAGGCGGAGCCGGATGGCGGCGGCTTAAAAGCGTCCGCTGCGAATCGCCGCGCCGATTGCGCTGCCGGATGCGGACGGACTTGGCTAAATCGTGTCGCCGTCTTACCTAAAGCCGATGACTGGCACCACCCTGCGCGATCGCGCCATCCTCAGAATTTCGGCCGAAGAGGCCCGCCCCTTCCTTCAGGGGCTGCTGACCCGCGACGTCGTGAAGCTGGCGGGTGACGAACCGCGCTGGACCGGGTTGTTGACGCCCCAGGGCAAGGCGCTGTTCGACTTCATTCTGTGGGCAGATGGCGATGATGTGCTGATCGACTGTGAGGCTGCACAGGCCGATACGCTGGCAAAGCGCCTGACGCTCTACCGCCTGCGCCGCAAGGTGGTGATCGCGCGCGACGAATCGCTCGCCGTCCACTGGTCGCCCGACGCCACCGACATGCCTCTCGACCCGCGCATGCCCGCGCTCGGCCATCGCTGGCTGGCGCCTGCGGAAAATGGAGACGCCTCCTCTGCCTTCCGCGCCCATCGCCTCTCGCTCGGTGTCTTCGAGGGCGTGGCGGAACTGGGCCAGGACCAGATTCTCTGGCTGGAAACCAATGCGGAGGAGCTGGGCGGCGTCGACTATGACAAGGGTTGCTATGTCGGACAGGAAAACACCGCCCGCATGCATTATCGCAACAAGGTGAGCCGCCGGCTGGTCGCCGTCCCGCTCGCGCAGAGCGACGAAAAGCGCCAGCGCGCGATCCTGCCCGACCTTGGCCTGTCGATCGAGCTGCGCCGGGTAGAGACGCTCGATCCCGCTTCCCTGCCCGCATGGCTTGCTACGGCGGTCGAAGGCCAGGCCGCCGAATGAAGCGCATCCTGCTCGCGCTCGTCAGCGCTTTCGTCCTTGCCGCGCCGGCCCAGGCCGATACGCCGTGGAAGCTGGTCAAGACCTACCCCCATGATCCCACGGCCTTTACCGAGGGCCTCTTCTATCTCGACGGCGCCCTCTATGAAAGCACCGGCTTGGAGGGCCAGTCGGACATCCGCAAGGTCGCGCTCAAGACGGGCAAGATACTCCAGCGCCGTGTTATCGACCGCCGCTATTTCGGCGAGGGCATCGTCAACTGGAAGGACCGGCTGGTCAGCCTGACCTGGCGCCACCGGCAGGGTTTCGTCTGGAACCTCGCCGATCTCGCGCCGCTGTCCGACTTCCGCTATGAAGGCGAAGGCTGGGGCATGACCCAGGACGGCCGCCATATCGTCATGAGCGACGGCAGCGCACAGTTGCGTTTTCTCGAACCGGACACCCTGACCGAATCGCGCCGCATCACCGTCACATGGAACGGCCGCGCGGTCGATCGGCTCAATGAACTGGAATGGGTTCGGGGTGAAATATGGGCGAACATCTGGTATGACACGAAGATCGCCCGTATCGATCCCGCGACCGGGGCCGTGATCGACTGGATCGACATCGCCCCGTTGATGAAGGAAGCCGGCGTCAAGGACAGCGAGGCAGTCGCCAACGGTATTGCCTATGACGCAGCCACCGACCGGGTGTTCGTCACGGGCAAGAACTGGCCAAAGCTGTTCGAGATCAAGGTGGCGCGTTGACCGCAGGAAACCGCCATTTTGCCGGCCTGGGAGTTGACTATCATGGAGCGAATCGCTACAGGCGCTCCTCCCCAACACGCTGGTGAGCGGCAGTGCTTCTTGCACTAGCCGTCTTTTTTGCGTCTAGGGGAATAGGAAATCGGCCGTTTTTCCTCGCCAGGGAAGGACGGCCCGGACGCTTTGAGATAGGGCGGCGCAAGCGGCCCTGTGGAGCAGGAGATTAAATTACCATGGCACGTATTGCGGGTGTCAACATCCCGACCAACAAGCGCGTGATCATCGCGCTCACCTACATCCACGGCATCGGTCGCAAGACTGCCGTCGACCTCGCCGACAAGCTGGGCATCGACCACAGCCGCCGCGTTCAGGACCTGTCGGACGCCGAAGTCCTGCAGATCCGCGAAGCCATCGACGCCGACCTGACCGTCGAAGGCGATCTGCGTCGCGAAACCGCGATGAACATCAAGCGCCTGATGGACCTGGCCTGCTATCGCGGCCTGCGTCATCGCAAGGGCCTGCCGGTCCGCGGTCAGCGCACGCACACCAATGCGCGCACCCGCAAGGGCAAGGCGAAGCCGATCGCCGGCAAGAAGAAGTAATCGTTGAGGGTCGCGCCTTCTGGCAGACCCTCCGGCAACTTCTGCTTTTGAACGATTTCAGTAGGATTAGAGCAAAATGGCACGCGAACCTCAGCGCATTAAGCGCCGCGAACGCAAGAACATCTCGGCTGGCGTCGCGCACGTCAACGCCAGCTTCAACAACACCATGGTGACCATCACCGACGCCCAGGGCAACGCGATCTCCTGGTCCTCGGCCGGCATGATGGGCTTCAAGGGCAGCCGCAAGTCGACCCCGTACGCCGCTCAGGTGTGCGCCGAAGACGCCGGCCGCAAGGCCGCCGAACATGGCGTCCGCACCCTCGAAGTCGAAGTGAAGGGCCCCGGTTCGGGCCGTGAATCGGCTCTGCGCGCCCTTCAGGCCGTCGGCTTCCACATCACCTCGATCCGCGACGTGACGCCGATCCCGCACAACGGCGTGCGTCCGTCCAAGCGTCGCCGCGTCTAAACGCAGCGCTGCATGATATGCGGGCGGCGGACGCGTCGCCCGTTTTCCCGTTTGCATCGCCGGAACGTTCCTGTCGGGTCAGGATTTCTCAAGCGTTTCGGCCCATCCCCAGGGGAAATACATGACTGTCAACATGAAGAACTGGCAGGAATTGAAGAAGCCCAGCAGCCTTGAGATCAAGGCGTCGGGTGACGGCAAGCGCAAGGCGACCTTCGTTGCCGAGCCGCTGGAGCGCGGTTTCGGCCTGACGCTCGGCAATGCGCTGCGCCGTGTTCTTCTCTCCTCGCTTCAGGGCGCGGCGGTCACCTCGATCAAGATCGAGAATGTCCTGCATGAATTCTCGTCGCTCGCCGGCGTGCGCGAGGACGTGACCGACATCGTCCTCAACATCAAGCAGGTCGCGCTGAAGATGGAAGGCGAAGGCCCCCGTCGTCTTCAACTGTCCGCCACCGGCCCGGCCGTGGTGAAGGCTGGCGATATCAGCGTTGTCGGCGACATCGAAGTGATGAACCCGGACCTTGTGATCTGTCACCTGGACCAGGGCGCGACGCTGAACATGGAACTGACCGCCGACGTCGGCAAGGGCTATGTCCCCGCCGTCGCCAACCGTCCTGCGGACGCTCCGATCGGCCTGATCCCGATCGACGCGCTCTACTCGCCGGTGCGTCAGGTCGCCTACAAGGTCGACAATACCCGCGTCGGCCAGGAACTGGACTATGACAAGCTGTCGCTGACGCTTGAAACCGACGGCACCGTCACGCCGGAAGACGCGGTGGCCTATGCCGCCCGCATCCTTCAGGATCAGCTCCAGCTGTTCGTCCACTTCGAGGACGCCCTGCCCGCCGCTGCGCCGGCCGCTGGCCATGCTGCCGCCGCCGCTTCGGAAGGCGAAAGCGACGCCAACCAGATCAACCGCTATCTGCTCAAGAAGGTGGACGAACTGGAACTGTCGGTCCGCTCGGCCAACTGCCTCAAGAACGACAACATCATCTACATCGGCGATCTGGTCCAGAAGACCGAAGCCGAGATGCTGCGCACCCCGAATTTCGGTCGCAAGTCGCTGAACGAAATCAAGGAAGTGCTGTCGTCCATGGGCCTGCGTCTGGGCATGGACATCCCCGGCTGGCCGCCGGAAAATATCGAGGAAATGGCCAAGAAGCTCGAACAGGAGCTGCTAGGCTGATCCCTTGCCCTCCCCCGGCCTTGCTCGGGGAGGGGCGATCACCGCTCAGGGCATTCCGGTGCCCAGTGACGGTGTGAACTTCGCCCATTTTTTGGGCACGGGCATGTGGCGGTGGCCCTTAACACTGCCAGGTCTGGGGTACCTCACACGGCCCCTTAACGAACGAAGGAAGAAAACATGCGTCACAAGATTGGTCATCGCAAGCTGCAGCGCAGCGCCGGTCACCGCAATTCGCTGCTGCGCAACCTCGCGGCTTCGCTCATCAAGCATGAGCAGATCCTGACCGGCACCGCCAAGGCCAAGGAACTGCGTCCTTACGTCGAAAAGCTGATCACCCTCGCCAAGAAGGGTGGCCTGTCCAACCGTCGTCTGGCCTCGGCCCGTCTGCAGGACGATGTGCAGCTGGCCAAGCTGTTCGAAGTGCTTGCCGAGCGCTACAAGGACCGCAACGGTGGTTACACCCGCGTGATCAAGGCCGGCTACCGCGCTTCGGACGCGTCGCCGATCGCGATCATCGAACTGGTCGACCGCGATGTCGACGCCAAGGGCCAGGACTCGGGTCCGGTCCAGGGCGCCGATGACGAGCTGGAAGAAGCGTGATCTGATCGGTCCTGATAATCGGGACTGAATCATTTACCGGCAGGCCGCGATCCCCTAGGGATCGCGGCCTGTTCTTTTTGGGAAAAGAGTGACGAAGAGAGGATGCGTGCCGCTGCCCTGATCCTGCTGCCGCTATTACTGGCGGCTGCCCCGGCCGTCGCACGCGCCGAAGGCGCCGTGATCGACGCCGGCGACAAGGCGCTGCGCTACCCTGTCACCAGACGCCTTGATCTGGTGGAAGATCATTTCGGCGTGAAAGTCGCCGATCCCTATCGCTGGCTGGAAAACGACCTGCGCGCCGATCCGGCCGTGCGGGACTGGGTCGCCGAGGAAAACGCCCTCACCCGTCACTATATCGACGGCCTGCCGGGACGCGAGGCGCTCAAGACGCGGATGCAAGCGCTCTTCTCCCACGGCCGCTTCACTATTCCCCGCAAGGCGGGCGGGCGCTATTTCTATGGCTACAACAGGGGCTTGCAGAACCAGACGCCGCTTTATGTCCGAGAAGGGCTGAACGGCAAGCAGCGCCTTCTGCTCGATCCCAACGACTGGGCAAAGGACGGCGCCAGCGCGCTCGCCGAATGGGCGCCCTCTCCCGACGGCAAATATCTGGCCTATGCGGTGCAGGATGCCGGCAGCGACTGGCGCACGCTCAAGCTGCTCGACGTCGACAGCGGCAAGATATTGGACGATGCCGTCGAGTGGGTAAAATTCTCCCAGATCGCATGGGATGGCCGCGGCGAAGGCTATTTCTATTCCCGCTTTGCCCCGCCACAGGATGGCGAAGCCTTCCGCTCCGCCAATGCGGATCAGCAGATCTTCTACCACCGCGTCGGTACCGACCAGGCGCAGGATCAGCTCATCTACGCGAGTCCGGACCGTCCCACGCTCAGTCATCAGGCGCAGGTGACGGCAGACGGGCGCTGGCTGATCATCACCTCCTTTCAGGGCATCGACCCGCGCCGCGAAGTCCACGTCGCCGAACTGACCGGCGGCCCCATCAAGCCCCGTCTGCTCGTCAAAGGGCCGGTCAATGACTGGCGGTTGATCGGCAGCAAGGGCGCGACGCTCTATTTCATCACCGACCAGCGCGCCGCCCATATGCGCGTGGTGACGATGGACGCCACCCGCCCCCGCAAAGCAGCAAAGGAGTTGGTGCGGGAGAGGAAGGAGACGCTGGCTGGCGGATCGCTGGTCGGCAATCGCATGATCCTGGCCTATATGAGCGACGCGCAGACCGTTGCCGAACTGGTCGAACTGGACGGCCGCAAGGTAGGCGACGTGCCCCTGCCCGGCTTCGGCACGGCGGCGGGCTTTGGCGGGCGCGAGGGCGATCCCGAAACATTCTTCAGCTTTTCCGGGTTCGTCACACCGGCCAGCATCTATCGGTTCGACACGGCGACCCAGCAATATCAGTCGTTCGCCCAGCCCGACCTGCCCTTCAACCCCGACGATTTCGGAATCGAACAGCGCCTCTATCCGTCGAAGGATGGGACGCTGATCCCGATCACCATCCTGCGCAAAAAGGCGCTGGCCGACCATGCCATTTCTGCGCCGACCATCCTCTACGGCTATGGCGGATTCAATATCTCGCTGACACCCGGCTATTCGGCGGTGCGCATGGCCTGGCTGGAACAGGGCGGCGCCTATGCGATCGCGAACCTGCGGGGCGGTGGCGAATATGGCAAGGCATGGCATGACGCAGGACGTGGCGCGAACAAGCAGAATGTTTTCGACGATTTCATCGCCGCCGGCGAATGGCTCAAGACCAATGGCTATACGCCGCAGGATGGGCTGGCGATCGAAGGGCGGTCCAATGGCGGCCTGCTGGTGGGCGCGGTGGTAAACCAGCGCCCCGACCTGTTTGCGGCCGCGCTGCCGGCCGTGGGCGTGATGGACATGCTGCGGTTCGACCGCTTCACGGCCGGCCGCTATTGGGTCGACGACTATGGATCGCCGGAGAAGGCGGAGGATTTTCCGCTGCTCTACGGCTATTCGCCCTATCACAACATATTGCCGGGCAAGGATTATCCGGCGATCCTCGTCACCACGGCCGACACGGATGACCGGGTGGTGCCTGCGCACAGCTTCAAATATGCCGCCGCGCTTCAGGCCGCCAATATCGGCGATCGGCCGCATCTGATCCGCATCGAAAGCCGCGCGGGTCATGGCGCGGGGAAGCCGGTCGACAAGCTGATTGACGAATATGCCGACAGCTACGCCTTTCTTGCATCGTTCACGGGATTGAAGATCGCGGCTAAGCCGGACTAAGCGTCTGGTGTCGATCATACACCGCTGATATCCTCCGGGCCCATGACTGGGGGAATCGAAGCGGCAGGTGACGCAGTCACCGGAGCGATGTTGGCGCGGGCGGTGGAGCCTGGGCATGGTGAAGCGCATGAAGCGGGCCATGGCCCCTGCCTCAATTGTGGCGCGGCGCTAACTGGCAATTATTGCGCCGAATGCGGGCAGGCGGCGCATATCCACCGCAGCTTCGCGGCGATCGGCCATGACCTGGCCCATGGCGTGCTCCATTTCGAGGGCAAGATCTGGACCACCCTTCCCGAACTGGCCTTGCGGCCGGGCAAGCTGACGCGACGCTATATCCAGGGCGAACGGGCCAAGTTCGTGTCGCCCTTTGCCCTGTTCCTGTTCACCGCCTTCCTGATGTACGCCATCTTCTCGCTTACCAGCCATCATGGCCCGGACGATGCGGTCAAGGGCGTGAAGATGAACAGCGAGGCGCAGGCCGAACTGCGCAAGGAGCAGGAAAAAGCCGATGCCCGCATCAAGAAGGTCGAGGAGGATCTGGCAGTTCCCGGCATCTCGGCCGGCCGGCGCGAGGCGCTGACGGAAAAACTGGTCGACGCGCGGGAAGAGCGGAAAGGCCTGACCCTGGCCAGCGACCTGACAGATTCGCTGTTGGGCGAAGGGGTGAATGGCGGGGTCGCCAAGACAGTAGGCAAGGCCGTAAGCGCGGCGGCGGAAAATCCGGAGTTCGCCTATTACAAGCTCAAGGCCAACGCCTATAAATTCTCCTGGGCGCTGATTTTGATATCCCTGCCTTTCCTGTGGCTGTTCTTTCCCTTCAGCCGCCGCTACAAGATGTACGACCATGCGATCTACGTAACCTATTCGATCGCCTTCATGTCGCTGCTCTTCTGCGTGTCGATGATATTGGGCGCGGTGCATGTCACAAGCGGCCTCGTCACCCTTGGCTTGCTGCTGTTCGCCGCCTGGCACATGTATCGCCAGTTCAAGGACGCCTATATCCTGTCACGCACCGGGACGTTGCTGCGACTGCCATTGCTCTATGGGTTCGCCTGCGTCTCGCTCTCGCTCTTCTTCACCTTCCTGGTGATGATGGGATGACGCGACAGGTCCGCCCTGTATAGGGGCGGGCATGATCACCTCCTCCCTCTGGTTGCCCGCTACCCTGCTGGCCGGCGCGACACAGGCCTGGCGCACCGCCGTCCAGCGCCGGGTCAGCCACAGCCTTTCCCTGAACGGCGCGGGCATGGTCCGCTATCTATACGGCATTCCCTTCGCCCTGTTGCTGCTCGGCATCTATCGGCTGGCCTTTCCCGTGGCCTGGCCGGCGCTACGATCGCATTTCCTGCTTTTCTGCCTCGCGGGCGGCCTGGCGCAGATCATCGCGACCAACCTGCTGATCCTGGCCTTCAGCCACCGCAATTTCGTG
>NZ_DATKFP010000317.1:0-18339 GCF_035511395.1 Sphingobium sp. | reverse complement strand
CTGGTGACCTGAGCAGCTCATTGAGCTCGATGGCATCCCGATTACCTTCACGCGCGCTGCTGAGAATCTTGTTTCGGAATGCCCCGCTGAAGAAGTTTTCGATGTCGTCAGCAGCGGCGGCTACGTTGGCGGTGAATTGCTAGAAGTCGCACGTATCGAAGCGCAATTGCGCGGCATCGCGCTCCCAAAAGATCAGGGTGCCGCAATGAAGGCGCCGATTGCGCTCGACTCGCTTTCGGTCGTAGACACGCTCTGCGCCATCGAGACGGTCATCGGGATCGAACTGCGCGATAATATTGTCCAGACCGGTGGTTACGCTTCGGTGGAGGAAGCGCTCGGCCATCTTGTTCCTCGTATCGAGAAAGTCTGGGTGAAGAAAAAAGGATCCAAGCCATGAACGGTATGGCTATCCGGCAGGAGAATGACGAGCTGGAGCGCAAGCAGCTAGGTGACCGGCTGCGAGAGGCGCGCAAATATCTTGGGCTCAAGCAGGATGAGGTTGCGACCTATCTTAAAATTCCGCGCACCGCCCTTACCGACATCGAAAGCGGTCAGCGACGGGTTGAGGCAATTGAACTTACACGTCTCGCCAAGCTCTATCGCCAGTCAGTTGGCTATTTTACGGGCGAGGATGAAGCTTCGGCAAGCTTGCCTGCCGATGTGGCGCATCTCGCACGCCGCGTTGCCGATCTCTCGGCCGACGACCGCGCTGAACTCAGTCGCTTTGCTGAATATCTGCGCGCGCGGTCGGGTGGGGGACAAGTCTGATCCATGGCTCGGGACTATGACGGCGCGGTGCGCGCGGGGACCATGGCGGCGGGGCGCCTGCATCGCCAACTCGGTACTCAGGCCCTTATCGAGAGCCAGGGAGGCAATATTGATGTGTTCGGGGCGATCCATGCGCTCGGCCTGCCGCTCCTGCTCCGTCCGCTCAAAGGGCTTCTCGGCGCTTATCTGAGCGTGCCGATACCGGGGGTTCTGGTAACGACCGAGCGGCCGATGAGCATCCAGCGCTTCACCGCAGCGCACGAACTCGGTCACTTCTCGATGAAGCACGAACCGAGCCTTGACGATGAAAGCATTCTGCGTCGCATGCCGATGAGCCCAGAACCGGGTCAGGCCTTCGAGGAAACCGAAGCCGACGCATTCGCGGTCGCTTTCATGATGCCCAAATGGTTGATCGGCCTGCACTGCGCCCGTCAGGGTTGGCAGGCGAGCGACCTTCGGCGTCCTAATATCGCCTACCAGCTCTCACTGCGCGTCGGTGCGAGCTATGAAGCGACGTGCCGCACGCTTGTCCGCTATGGCATCATCAGGCCCGCAATCATGCGAGAACTGCTCGATACCCAGCCGCGTAGCCTCAAGGTCGATCTCCTCAAGGATTATCGCCCCGAAAATTATCGCGGCGATGTTTGGCTCCTGACCGAGCGAGACGAGGGCACGCGGCTGGACGGCAGCCGCAATGACCTGTTTGTGCTGCGGCTGCAGGAAAACAGCGGCGGCGGTTACCTCTGGGATCTCGACCAGCTAATCGCCAGCGGATTCGCGGTCGTGCGTGACGAAAGGGAGGCGTTCGAAGCCGATGCGATCGGCGGCCCGACCGTCCGCCGCGTCACCGCTGCGCCCGAGGAAGCCCAGCGCGGTCGCATGTCGCTAAGCGAACGGCGCCCTTGGCAGCCGACCATGACTCATGCGAGCCTGACCATCGAGTTCGACCTCACCGGCCCGGAACAGGAAGGCCTGTCTCGCGCCGAGCGGCGCCATCTGCTCGAGGCTGCCTGACCCCATGATCGATATCGTGACTGATCTTAGGCCGATGCTCGGCCCTGTCCGTGATCAAGGCGCGCGGCCGACCTGTCTCGCCTTTGCTGCGAGCGACGCGCATGCCGCCTTGCGCAACGGCTGGACGCCGCTTTCCTGCGAGTTCGCTTATTATCACGCGCAACGTCGCGCCAAACGACCGCATCAGAGCGGCGCAACCTTGTCGTCGATGCTCGAAACGTTGCGGACTGACGGTCAGCCGGCCGAAGCGGGCTGGGTCTATCTCGATAAAGTGCCGGACGACATTGCTGCATGGGCGCCGCCGACGACAGTTGGCCAATGCTTTGGCCGCGATGGGGGCGCTGCCGCCATTGACCTCACCAGCATACTTGTCGCGCTCGATCAGCAGCGACCGGTGATGCTGCTCACGAAACTGTCACGGTCATTCTACATGCCGGGCTCCCAGGGAGTGATCGATCCGGCCAACGACGAGATGCCGGACGACACTCTAAGGCATGCTATCGTCGCGGTCGGCCACGGCACGACCGGCGGCCAGTCCGCCCTGCTTGTCCGCAATAGCTGGGGGGAGAGTTGGGGCATCGATGGCCATGCCTGGCTCACCGAGAAATTCCTGAAGCCGCGCCTCTTTGCGACGGCAATCCTGACGGGGGATGTCGATGTATCTTCCAGTGCCGCCGCAGCCTGATTGTGTCTCGGCGTGGCGCGAAGCGGTCCGCCTCGTCGACCAGCAGTCACAGCATCACGCCTACAATGTGATTATCGACGTCGTCGATCCGCTGGCGCGTGCGAGCCTTGCTGATCCGGTAATCGCCGCAGTGGATGCCTTTCATCAGGCGCACGATGCCAAGCGCATCGAGACGGTCGCCAATACAATTTTCCCGGCCGGGCTCTATCGGCGCTACGGCTTCCCCAATTTCTTCGATCGCTTTAGGGACAATGTGCTGCCCAAGGTACGAGGCAAGAAGCCCACCTGGTCTGGCTATTATTTCGAGCGGATGATGCTGTTGCCGCAGGCACAGGGCGAGCCGTTGAACCAGCTCGAGGAGATTATCGGTCGCTTGAAGAACCCTAATGTCCGGGCGCTCAACAAGTTCGAGTTAAGCGTTTTCGATCCGCTACGCGATGTCGATGACTCGCCATATGGCGGGCAATGCCTGAGTTTTGCGAGCTTCAAGCTCATCGGCGAGGGCGCAGATCGCAGGCTCGGCCTCACCGCTATGTACCGCAACCATTATTATATCGAGAAGCTGCTCGGCAATCTCATCGGCCTCGGCCGTTTGCTCGACTTCGTCGCGACGGAGGCGAAGATTCCCAGGGGCTCGCTGACCATCGTCTCAACCCATGCCAAGATCGACACCGATAAGTGGAACCGCAGCGCGATCCTGCCGATGCTGAGCGCGTGCGATCAGGCCAGCGCGCAACTTCTGGCTACGGCCCCATAGAGCGGCAGTTCGGGGGAGGCCGGTTCCCGTCCGTTGATTCCATAAAGATCGAACATGCCGTCGATGAACTCGCGCTGCCCGCCATAGCTTGGGTGGCGGATCGCAGTGGTGGGGATATTCAGCCCGTCAAGCGCCAGATGCGCATCGCGTCCGATGGCGACGATGCGCTTTGGACGCACCATCGAGACCAGCGCCTGCAAGAACGGCCAGGTAGCCTCGCGTTCGGCGCGTGTGTGGCAGCGATTGGACATGGGATCGCCTTCCTCATGTGGATGAAACGGAAAGACGTTCCACAGCATGACAGGTTGGCCAATGCGGCCAAGCACCTGCCAGACGATAGCAGCAGTGCGCTCGGCAATCGCAGGGCCTTGGGTGGCGCGCTCCAGCGCGATGCCGCCCATGAGCGCCGCCGCATGGTTCAGATGGATTTCATCAGTCAGCGGCACGCCGGTGCGACGACCGCCGCGATAGCCGAGGTCACGAGCGATCCAGATGGTCTCGACCCGCGCGTCTAGCGCCGCAACGAGTACGCGTTCAAGATTGGCGCGCCGCCGGGCAGCGGCGTCGCGGCGGTCGTGAATGGCGCAGCGATCACGCCATGGATTGAACACTGAGGGAAGATCCGCCGCTGCCAGTGCCGACACGAAGCTTTTGGGGGTCATCACGGCAACTCCTTGATGGTTAGGCGGCGGCGCGCGAAATCGATGCCGATTCGCGCGCGGCGGTTCTTCTGCAGGAAGCGAAACGCCGCATAACCCTGGAGAATTGCCTCTTCCCAGAGCCACAGCGGGCAGTGCTCGGCCTCGTAGCCGGCGACGAATTGGCGAACATGCTTCAACATGTCCAGCGGAAGTCCGCCCGGCTTCACACCTTCGAAGAATTGAAGCTGTTGAGCCTTGCCGAAAAGCCACGATGTTACGCCTTCTTCGATGAGGACCGCGCGGGCGCCGTCCTCAACCTCGTCAAGCTTGGGATCGCTCTTGCGCTTGAGCCGCAGCAGCGCCCGGATCACCGGGGACCATCCCAGCACCGCGACATAGGCATAGTGGAAGACGTCGTGGAACCGATAATCGTCAGGCTCGATCGCATTGTCGGTAAGCCGATCGCCCACATAGACACCGCTCGACCGCTGAAACACATAAGCTTGGCCGCGCACGGTCCGCTCGTAAATGTCGATTTGCATTTTACGCGGGAGTTGTTCTTCCGGGTCGCAGCCCTCATCGAGCGGCGGCGGATAGCAACGTTCGCGCGGCCAGCGATCGAAGATCTTTTGGAGATTCTTGAGCGCAGCGATTTCAAGCGGAACGCCGGACTCGGTCGCGGCTTGGATCAGCCGGCGCATGACGTTGACTAACAGGTCAGCCATGACCTGGCGACCAGGCTCGCTGGCACCTACCCTGATGAGCGTTCCGACGTCGCCGGCGAGCGCGAGGAGGCTATGCTCGAACTCTGCCGTTGGCGCCTTGGCGATCGGCATGTGGGCGGGCTGTAGTGCGTGAAGGGTCAGCGTACCGTTACCGCCGGCCTTGTGGGTGCCTCTGGGCGCGAGCGCTGCTGTGGCGATATCGCTTAATGCAAGTCGGTAGCGGCGCGACACCGCTGCCAAATACCAGAGGACATCGCCAATCTCCTCCGCGACCGCCTCTGCATAACCGAGATAGGAGGCGGCATCGCGCTGCTTCTTCTTCGCCTCGGTAAGCAGGCTTCCGGTTTCACCGAAGAGGCCGAGCATCGTGAAACCGGCCGTGCCTGGCCCCTTGCGCTGATCGGTCCGCGCAGCTTGCCGCGCATATTCATCGATCGTGAGCGCTTCGTCATCGGGCGACATCAGCCGCGCTTCCGCCGGTCGGTGATGGCATCGCCGGGGACCGTCACGCCATAAGCTTTGAGCGCGCGGAGCACGACCATGCGGATCGGCTCGCGGCTGTCGAGCGCGCGTTGCCCAAGGTCGCGCTTTGTGATGGCCGGAACCTGGATTTGAAGATGCTCATCATCCCCCTTTCCATCCGCGTCTCCATATTTCATGAAACCATGTAATCATATTTTCATGAAATATGGAAGTGAATTTGCAAATTTTGGCCGTTAGAGTTCAGCGCCTCGTCAGCATTGCTGAGCTGCTGCCAACAATCTTTTAATTCGGCGAAAATGAGACGTTCAGGCAATTTGCCGTGGGGCCGGGAAACGAAAATCCACTCCAACCGGTGCTGATCCATCACCTTTAACGGCTGCTCGGTCAGCACGTCCCGGTCAGGCTAACGGTGTTCAATGCGGCTCTTCCGGAGCCTGGGTCTCTTTCGCGATGTGCTCTTCATGGAGTTCGCGAGCCATCTGACGCCCGAGAAGGCGAGCCAACCGGATGATCGCGGCATCCGCTGCGGGAGAGATATCCGGTTTGTCGGCCGGATGGCGCGACTTGCTTTTCATGGCTGCGTAACCGCTCGACCCGCGAAATAGGTCGGTATCGGGACAAGGAACGGACCGACTTGAAGTGGAGAAAGAGTGGTGGGGAGGCCGAAATCGCACGAGCGGGCTGTTTCGTCGGAGCGGACAAGAGCAGCTGAAGGTTTTGCCACATCGTCATCCGTGCTATTCTTCTTTCCGGAAAGGCTCTGCTCATGCAGGAATTTACCGAACCTGATCAGATGGACGAGGCAGCCCCGCAAGCGCCGTCTCCGCGCGCTGCGGATTGGTTCTGGCGCCCATGGTATGCGAAAGTCACCTGGGCGTTGACGCTGCTCTACTGGATCGGCCTCGAGGGTATGCTTGCGGTGCCTTTCGACCGGTTGAACATCTATCTGGTCAACACAATGGTCCTGTTGATCTTCGTCTTTAATCCGATCTCTGTCGTTGCGGTCCTCGGATATGGCTTCCTCAAGGCCAAGGTCGCCTGCGGAGAGTGGATCATTACGCCAGGACCGCCCCCGGAAAGACCAATTATTGATCCCTACACCGATCCGTTCGACTCGCGCTCGGGCGACATCCATCTGCGACACATAGGAGTGATCCAGGATTGACATCATGGATCCCGACGCTCCTTGAAGCTTGAATCCCCGTCAGCCATTCCATTGTCGCGGTCGAACAATAGCCGACCGGTACCAAGGATCGACGATTGCTCCATCGATGTGATCGGACCCGTGACGTCGAAGGTGCCACGCCCAGCATCGGCCTGCTTCAGATACCGGTTGCGCAGACCATCATTGCCAAGCACACGTTCGCTGAGTTCTTGGGCAAAAGTCTCCTCGGGACGACCGGAGCGTGCGGCTGCTTTCTCGGCAGCCGCGATAGCATCCCGCACATCATAGTTCACCACGTCGATGGAAGAGCGAGCCGAGACCGCCGCTACTCCTCGATCGACAATGTCGGCGTTCAACCTACCGCTCAGCGAGCCTGTGGCGCTGCTTTTGCCGCCACCTTTTTCTTCGCCGCCCTTGTCGCCGGAACCAACTCCGCGCGAGGCTGAAGCCGTGAGATCGCCGGAGATGCTCTGACTGTCCGCGGTTGAGTGCTCCGCCGACCGTGAAAGCGACCTCTGCCATCCGGTCTGCACCATGATCGCCGTGACATCGCGTTCCAGCGTATCGGCGACCTGCGGCTTCAACCGCCAGTTCCCACGCCGGTCCATCTCGAACCCACCGCGAAGCCAGTTGGCCATGGCAGCCTGACCTTCCTTGCCGCTGCCGAGAAAATGCTCGATCGTATCGGGACCTGCCTGCTTGCCCGCTTCGAACCGCGTGCTGGTGTCGTTGCGGGCCGACTGGCTGAACCCGGTGCTGCTGGAGACGAGCAGGTCATTGTGCGCGAAGCTGAACCGTGCATGCCCACCATTGGCAATGGCGCCGAGCTGGCTTTCATTGATAAGACCACCGCGCCACATCTGCGCCGCAAGATCGGGTGTCAGGTTGAGGCTGACATCGCCATTCTGGCTCATCGCGATCTGTCGCTTGGACATCTCGACGCCATGTTCGCGCAGGAGTGCCTGCGTGCGGGTGAGGCGCTCCTTGTCGACGATCCCGGTCAGCCGCTCGTTGCGGGCGCGGTCGGCGACCCCTTCCGCGCCGCCTTCGGCCATATCGACCTGGTTGCCGGCCGTGCCGGCGAGCGCGCGGATAAAGGAATCGAGCCGCGCGGCCTCACGAACCGATACGCCCGCCGCCGCCGCGCCTTCGGCAAAGCCGGCATTGTCGGCCTGTCGCCGCTGTTCGCCGATCTGCGCATTGCTGCGCACGCCGTCGGGACCGATCTCCCGCTGGGCGTCGAGCTTGCCCGAGCGTTCTGCAAAATCATAGCCGGCAGCCTCCCTCGTGCGCCCATAGACACTCGTGCCTTCCCGCGCCGCTTCCGCGCTCGCGCCATCGGCCGTGCCAACCTGCACGGCGGCATTGTAGCTCTCCAGCGCGCGCATCACCTGTGCCTCATTGCGCCCCGTCGAGCGCGACAGCTGGCTAATCGCGGTCGATCGCGCCTCGCCCGACAAGGCATTGATGAACCCGATGCGCCGGCTGGTCTCGGTGACAGACAGCCCAAGCATGGAAGCGGCTTGCCGCTGACCATGGTTATGCCCTGTGCGATGCGCCTGCTCGGTCGCGACATTGCCGCGCTCGACCGCTGCGACCCTGTCGCCGGCATAGTCGCGCCGCCCTTCCATCGCGCCGACCTGCGTCTGCGCCGCGGTCAGGTCATTGCGCAGCATCTGCTCCTGATCGAACGCATTGGCGGTGATTTTGGCGAAGGTCGGATCGGCGCTTGCCTGGCCGATCAGCGTGGATGCCTTCAGAGCGGCATCTTTGGCATCATAGCCATTGCGCTCGAAATGCCGCTGGGCACCCGATTGCATCATCTCATACGCACGCTGGTCGCCAAAAGCCTTCCACTGCACCATATTCTGCGCGAACGCGGCAAAGGCCCGTTCTCCGGACTGACCTTCCCCAAAATAGCTCGTGCCAAGTTTGCGCAGCGCATCGCCTTGCGCAAAACCATGGATCGCTGTCGTTGCCGCGTTGCTGCGTATTGCGCGCGCGGTGGCGGGATCATTCAGATCGCGTCCGACAAGGGCAGGGGACAGCCCACCCAGTTCCCGCGCGGCATCGATCCGCCCCAGCCCGAACGCTGCCGTTCCCGCCGCACCGCCGCCATGCTCGCCCACAACGGTTCCGGCAGCCCCGAAGGCCCGGTCGAGGCCAAAGCTGCTGCGCTCGCCAAAATCTCCGAACCCTGACGAAGCCGAACGCCGCGCCTGGGTGCCGCTGGCTGAAGCCTGCGCTTCGAGCGCGGAGGCATAGCCCTCGCTGGTGCCCACCGTCGCCGCCGCCATGCTGCCCTGGCCCTGGACGCCGAGCATGCCGGACGTGAAGGCGGTGAACATGTTGCCCGAAAAGCGGAACACGGTGAACACGAAGGCGCCGGCAAGACCCGCTGCGGCTGTGCGGAACGAGCCGAAGATGGCAAGCGCTTTCATCGCCGCCGATGGCGCGAGGATCCAACTGTCGGCCGCGACATGGGTGGCCCGCAGCTCCGCCAGTACGTCCATCGCCCGTCCCAGGGTAAGCTGATAGATCCCCGCGTCGATGACGCCCCATAGCGCGACGAACACGAAGAGCCCCAGTGCAAAGCTCGCGACCCTGAGGTTGATCGGCGTCAGGATGAAGAGCAGCGCGATGGGCATCATCATCAGCATGATCGCAAAGACCGAGGCGCGGATGGTCGGCATCCACTCATTGGCGGTCGAGAGCGTCGCCAGGCCGTTGGACTCGATTGCCCGGTTGGCCATGATCCGCGCGGTCGCTGCAGGGGAATCCTCGAACAGGACGTCGCCGACCGTCTGTCCCAGCAGCACGTTGGTCAGGAACTTCTGCCGGCTCATCGATTGCCCGAGCATCATGTCGCCCAGGCCGTCGATCTGCTGACGGCAGCGATCGCGCTGGGTCGCCTGGGTCACATCGAAGCCGGTGCGCGCGCAGACCTGGTCGCTATAGGCATCGAAGATCGTATTGTCGGCGAGACGATCGGCGATATAGCCCCAGGCCGCGTCGCAGCTCATCGTCGTCCCGGCCTTGTCGCTCGCAGTATAGACCGTCGAGAAGGTCGCCGGGCCTGCCATCGCCGCGAAAGAGGCGGGAAGGTCGGTTGAGGTCCGAAAGAGCTGATCGTCATCGACACCATAGGCGGGCGAAACACGCGCCACCGGATAGCATTGCCGCACATAGTCCTTCACCGTCGCATCGAGGAACGTGTCGACGATCGGACTGCGCGGGGACACGGCGTTCAGGAACAGGTCGAACGCATGACCGCCGGCACCGAACTCCAGCTTCGCATTGGGATCGGTGGTGTTGTCGTCGATGGTCTCGGCAAGGGCCCGCTCCATGAGGTTGGTGACGCCCGCGACCAGCACGATCAGATTGGGCACGTCGCCGACCGGCTGGTAGGCGTTGCGCACCCGGTCATAAATGTGGACCGTGCCGGTCGTGGCGATCATCCCCACGAACAGGCCAATGCCGATCAGCATCTGGAAGCCGAAGGCGACAAGGCCCATGCCGGAACCCTTGATGCTTGCCAGCACCGCACCCATGGCGATGCCGGCCACCGCGATGATCACGACCAGCGTCTCATAGCGCGGATCGCTGAAGATCATGGCGACGAGGTGGAAGGCATCGACCGTTTCGGCAAAACCGTCCCAGGTATGATAGCTGGCGTCGATCGCCAGCGCGGGCGTGGCACCCAAAAAGCCCAGGAGACCGACGAGGAGGCGGATGAAGCGGCGCATGACGATCCTCACCGGTTGCGGTTGGCATTGGCGCCCGCGGCGTCGCGGGCATCACGGTCGCGCTGGCGCACGACGCCGGCATAGCTCGCCGACAGGTTCGCCTGGCTCATCGCCGCCATGTAGGACTGGCGCATCTGCGCGCGCTGGCGCAGAACCTCGTCGCGCAACTCGCGCAACTGCTCGATGCCCTTGGTCAGGATGCGGGTCTGGCAGATATTGCTGTTCTCGGCATCGGCGGCACCCGCGGTGGTCGCACCGCGCTCCGCATTCTGCAGCGCGAAGTCGATCGAGCGCGTGAGGTCGTTGAGCATCTGATAGGCAAGGGTGAGCGCGACCAGTTCATCGGTGTCGGCGATGACGCTGTCGGTCAGGCCCTGCCGCACACCCCATTCGAGCAGGCGATAGACGGGCAGGGTCCGCACATTGGCAACGAACTGCTTCTCCTCGGTGGTGAGCGCGGAGCGGGTACGGATCTTGGCCGCGACCGTCTCCATCCTTTCGCGCGCCAGCAGCAGCGCGCCGCGCCCGGCGCCGTTCACCGAGCAATCCGCGGCAGTAGCGGGAATGTTGAGCGCACGGGTCGGGACGCGGCCTGTCAGGAAATCATCGGCGCTTTCGGTATCCTGGCGCGGGCAGGCGGGAATGGCCGAGAAGATCGGCACCTTGTCAGTGGCGTCCCAGCGCATGTAGACATCGCCAACCCTGGCCCGCATCACACCGGCCCAGTCGGATGCGCCGACCCGCGCGGCGGCATGCGCGAGCAGCGAACCGGTCTTGAAGATGTCCGTGACCTCAGCCGGGCAATTGGCGAGGGCGTCCTTCAGATCCTCGGTCGGATTGCCCTTGTTGGCCTGGATCTTCTCGCGGCTCTGCTGCCAGCTATTGGCATAGCCTTCGCGGATCGACTTGTAGCCGGTCATCTCCTCGACGATGCCGGACATGTTGTCGTCACCCTTGGCGATCTGGACCATCCGATTGGCGAGCCGGCAGTCGTTCACCTGGATCGAGTTCAGGAAATTGGTCGCCGCCTCCATCTTCGAGAGGATATTTCCCATTTTCTCGTCCAGCGTTTCGAGAAGATACTGGAAGGCCACTGCCGGTGCCGCCTGGAGAATCGTCTCCAGCTTCTGGACAAGATAGTCGGGATCGAGAAACGACATGCCCCCCAGGAACATGTCGATACCGCCGCAGCCCGCCTTCACCTTGGGCATGGTCAGGCTCATGAGATAATCGTCATGAACGTCGACGCGGCCCGACATGCCGCCCGCGGTCACATAGCCGCGGGTCTGGTCCTCGAAGCTGCCCGGCGAGGTATAGGTGACATTATCGAACCAGCTTTCGGCCCAGCTTTGCGCATGCGCTGGAACGGCCTGGCCGCATGAGGCGGCGATCAGGCAAAAGGCAAGGGTCGAACGACGAACAAGATGTCCCATGGCAGGCTTCCTGGTGAGAAGGAAGGGTGACGCCGCCCCGCCATGATCAGCGTCCCTTCGGGCTGGAGGAGGCCGGCGCCCTCACGCCGACGATCCCGGTGAACTTCGACATGGCGCGCACGCCGACAGCAGCCCGGGCGCCGGTGAGCATCCGGGCGGCAAGCCAGACGTTGCGCGCGATATTGGCTTCGTGATCGGTGCCGATCGCGATGGGCACCATGCGGTTCGGGTCGGCCACGGGACGCACCCAGGCGACCGGATTGCCGACCCACGGGAGACCGAGCCGTCCCGAACGAAGCATCGCCTCCTGTGCGCCGATGGTCCGAACCTGCCAGCCGTACTGCGCGCGGAATGCCTGAAGTTTTGCCCAGAGATCGCCGCAGGGCAGGCAGCCCGGCGCGGTGCTGATCTCGATCACATAAAGCGATGCCTGGCTGCGCAGCATGGTCTGGAAGTCAGGGGGAAAATCACGAGTCACCGGTACACGGGAAAGCCAGAGGCGCAGGTCGGCGACATTCGATACCGGATGGACAGCCGCACGCATCGCCGCTTCGCGGCTTATTTGCTGGGCGTCGCCGATGGCCGACACCGCCAGCCAGGGCAGGATCACCATGGCTATCGCAAGCCGAACTCGCCCGGAGCGCCTCACGGCCTGGGTTCCCTTGCATCGATGAGATCGCCGCCAATCACACGCGGATCGGTCGAGGAAACCGGCCCATTGGCCAGCGCGTCGAAAAACCCGTTCTCTTCGCCGGCACCGGTCAGCCATTGCTCGGGCCGAATATCGCCGCTCAGCAACTTGACCGCCTGATAGGCCATCTGCGCGATGTTGGGATAAGTCTCGACCCCAGCGGCGATCACCATGCGCTGGACACTGTTCCTGCGAATGACCATGGTGGTCGGCGTCACTTCGACCCCGAAACGCTGGGCAAGCTCGGGTTTGCGGTCGAGGTCCATGAGGCTGACCTGCCAACCCATCTCGTCCTGGAAACGCTGCACGATCGGCCACTGGACCTTGCAGTAACCGCAGGATGTGCGGGCAAACATCACAAGCGCGAACTCTCCGGCGTGCGCGCGCAGATACTGGCGGCGCACCTGATCCTTCTGCGCGCCGAGCGCATCGCGGGCCTCGCCGACCAGGGGATTGGCGGCCCTGGCATTGAGCTCGGGATGGGTCAGCATGGCCAGTTGGGTGACGCCGGCGAAGGCGCGGGCCTTGCGCCGCGCGAAATCCTGCAGGCGCCAGAAATCGGCGACGGCATCGACGGTGAGCACGGTCGTCGCATAGTCGCGCTGCTGCTCGATCAGTGTGCGGATCTTCGGCGGTGTCCAGGTCGCCAGTTCGGCCATGGGCGGGATTACCGGCTTCACCAGAGCGTCAGGATCGGGCTTCTCCTGCTCTGCCTTGGGCGGTGCCTGATACCACCAGTAGCCGCGCGCTTCGCGACCCGCGGCGCCCGTGGATTGCGCGGCCGCCGATCCAGCCAGGAGGAGAGCCGCGCCTGCTATCACAGCGAGCCGCGTCACAGCAGCTTCTCCATCCGGGTGAGGCGATCGATGGCGACCGGGCCATAATAGCGGCTGTCATATCCGTCGGGATGGCTCGACCCGACGAAGATCAAGCCATCCGGAATATTGGGGCTGGCCGGCTGCCAGTGCCTAAGCGCTTTGCCGCTGCGCGTCGCAGGCTTGCTGACGCCCATCAGCCGGCCATTGCAATAGTACCAGCCATTGCGGCTCGGACCGAAGCTTGCAGGCTTCTCGACCATGACGATCCGATCACCGGGCATGCACAGCGCATATTTGGTGACGCCGACCGGCCTGGGGCCCGCGATCGCATCGGCGAGCGTGAAGGAGACGAGATCGCCGCGATGCACGGGCCCGGGAGAGCGATGTACCACCCAGGCCTCGATCGAGGGCGTCATGACCAGGGTGATCTGCGGTATCGCCCACCAGGCAAAAAGGCCGATCGGCAGCACGATTCCATAGGCCTTGAAGAGCTGCGCGGGCCGCGCCGGTTGTCCAAGGCCGCTCGCGCCCAGCGCTACGGCGGCCCGCAGCGGCAGGTCTTTCAGTTCACGCCAGGCGCGCTTACCGCCGTGCCAGATGAGCGAGAGCATCCCGCACCTCCTCCCTGCCGCCGAGGCGGTCATATTCCTCGAGAAGCCCCGACAAGGCGGCATCGCCCTGAACCAGATGCGCCGAACGAGGGCTCGCCTCGTCGCGCTCGCAATAGGGGAGCGTCGGATCGCCGGGGATCATCGCCAGCGCGGGAACCCGGGCGACGCCATGTTGCCGGAAGACCAGCGGATCGACGATCAGCTGCACGTCCCGCATGGCGCAGGCCGGGCCTTCGCAGCCCGGATCGCGCCGCAGGATGGCGGCAGACAGCTTCGCCATCGGCGCCACTTGCCGCATTCCGCCCGGCATCCCGCGAAACGCCATGACCCCTCCGGCACGCTCAAGCTGCCCGGCATAGGTGCGCAATGTCTCGATCGGCATCGACGAGGACACGAACAGGACCGGTACCCAGTGTTTGCCTGTACCGGGCGATACCACTCCGGCCAGCGCCGCCTGTTCCGGCTGCTCCAGTCCGAGCGCCTGCGCGATCCGGCGACTGGCCGCGTCGCGCTCGGCTGCCAGGCGCTCACGCGCGGCGGCGATATCGGCCTGCGCGCGTTTCTCCATATCCGGATCGTTCCTGCGCGCCTTGAGCCCCTCGAAGGCCCGGCGCTGCGCTGCGGTGTCGGGTTTTGCGGGCAGAGCGGGCGGGGGGACGGACATGGCCTTCGCCTTGCTGGCGGCGCGTTTCACGCGCGCCAGCGCAGCTGCGCCTTCATCCTGGATGCGCGCGCGGGCATTTTCGTTATCCGGTTGATCGCCCCCGGCCTGCTGCTCAGCGGCCCGAGCGAAGGCGGGCGCCGATAGGGACGCAAGCACGAGCCCTGCCAGCAGCAGGGCGCGCCTAGTTGCTGATCGTCTGCATATAGGCATCGATCTTGTCCTTCATGTCGATCTGGATTTCGGATTGAGCGCGGGCTTCCACCTCCGCATAATATTCGGAGAGGTGCATCCGCGAGAAATCGAGGGCCTGGAATTCTTCGGGGGTGAAACCCCGGCAGTATGGCTCCTTGGCGGTGCCCCAACCGATGGCGCTGAAGGCCTTCAGCTGCGGACGGCCCTGCTCCTGGATGATCCGGCCAAGCTTGGTGTTGAAGCAGCAATGGCCCCGGGACTTCTGGACGCAGATCCCCAGGATCTTCGAGGAGCAATAGCTGCCGATCTCATGACACATGCCCGAGCCGCGCAGCATGCCCACTTCCATGTCCTGCTGGTCGCAGCCCTGGAGCAGCACCTCGATCATGAAATTCACCGCGAGGCTAATCGCGATCGAGGTGGGGTCGATCCCGACGATGATCGCATTGGCGCCGGCGCTGGCCGCCTGGCTCGCGGTCGCGCCTGCCTTGAAGGCGGTGTAGGCGGCTTTCATGCCGGTGAAGACGCCCTTGGCGACCGCGATCTTGGTCGAGATGGACGAGATCGAACCGCCCATGCCGTCTTTTACGATCTTGCCCTTTTCCTTGCAGCAATTGGAGAAGGTCGTCTTGAGGCCGGCAGGACGGCACCGCGCGGCGCGGCCGGAAAATATCTCGATCGTGCCCAGACAATTGCCCTCGGCATCGACGGCGCCATCGGCTTCGACACCCGGATCATCGACTGCCGGATCGTCGACGATCGGGTTGGCGCTGGTGTCGATGCAGGCATTGGCCGAGCAGGCCGGCGCGCCGCCACTGGCCGGCACCTCGCAGCCATATTGATCGCCAAGCGGGCAGTGCAGGGCGCCTGAGACGTCGGCCTCGCACATCGTCTGGCCGATCGGGCACATCCAGCCGCCCGATGCCGTCAGATGGCAGCTCGCCGTCTCGCCATCATCGGCCGCATCGCCATTGCCGTTGAGGTCGACCGCGCAAAGCTGCTGTGCCGCGGCGTCCGACGGGGACAACAATGTACCCGCCATCAGCATCAGGGCTCCGGCGAGCAGGGATATACGCGCGCTCATCGCACGCTACTCGTGCAGACGAGGTCGGCGCCACCCAGGCGCACGGTCTGCATCATCACCGCTGTCTCGGGGAAGTCGTCGAGGCAGCCGCACCCCTGGACGAGCTCCTCGCCTTCACCGGCCGGGCAGACATTGCTGTCCTGGCACGCATGATAGACATAGTCCCAGCCTGTGGGATCGGTCTGTTTCGCGCCGGTAACGCCATCGGGCGCGGCGGCCGTGTTGACCATTGCCTTGCGGGTCTTGCAGATCGGCTCGCAGGCATTGACGCTGCCCCGGTCGGGCAGGGCAAAATTGCGCGTCGTCAGGCTATAGCTCTCGTCGGCGCTTCTCACCCGGTCAGCGAGCAACGTCTCGGTCGAATGATCGATGATATAGGCGCCGCGCGAGAGATCCGGTTGCGCCGCCTGTCCCAGGTCCACCGTGCACCGGTAGCCTCGCTCGCGCCGGAAGAAGTCGCGGGTGATCTGTGTGGCGCAGATGCCGGTCCCGAAGAGCCGCGTCTGCGGCAAGGGCGAAAGTCCGGTGTTGACGCCATTGCGAAAGCTGGTGACCCCGTCCACCACTTCGTCCTGCAGCCGGCAATCGTCGTTCGAGGCATAGCCGCCACATGTGTCGACGAGTTGCTCGGTCGTCTTGCAGCCGGCGTCCACGCTGGCCTCGATCGACGCATAGGCTTCGCCGCCATCGGCGACCGCGACTCGCAGCCAGATGTCATGGTCGCCCTGCGTCATCCGCGATGTGAGATCGAGGCCGGGGTAGACATAGAAGGCCCCCTTCTTCTCGCATTTGCCGGGCGGCAAGCCTGTCCCGGTCCAGCTCTGCGGTCCCGAACCGACCAGTTCGCCATCGACGCGGATCTGGGCCCAGTCGTCAGCACCGAAGCGGGACAGCAGCACCTGATGAAGCCGATCGACGTCCTTGACGCGCAGCGTCATGTGGAAATCGAAGATCGAGCAGGAACCGCCCGAGAGGCTGTTGTCCACGGGCGAGCCCATGACGAAGGTCAGATTGTCGGCGCTCGAAGCATAGGTCGCATAGCCGCCCGAAACCCGATCGATGATCTTGTCCGCGGTAATTTCCTCCTGGGTGATCTGCCGGGTGATCGTGCAGCTTCGGCTCACTTCGGATGTGCCAGCACCGGTCGAGGAGGCCGAGAGCGCCTGGAACACACTACTCGCCTGGGCGGCGGCATAGGCGTCGCCGACAATGGCGTTCGGACTGGCCTTATATGCGGTGGCCCCGATCTGGGGCTGCGTCGCGCAGGAGGTCGTCTGTGCGCCGGTGTAGCGGATCACCGGCCCTTCGATGGATGCCTGCGCAATGCCGATCCGCGCATCTGCGCTGGTGAGCGCGCCGACAACCCCGCCGCCAAGGTCCTTGAGCACGGAGGCCATGTTGCCCCAGACCAGATTGCTGCCGCAGCTGTTGTTGACGCAGTAACAGCCGGCGAGATCGGTCAGCTCGACTTCGCTGAGTTTGAGCGATCCGGTGGCAGACGTATCCCAGCGGAAGAAGCGGCAGGCGTCCCAGGTACCGGGTGTACAGGAGATGATCCCGTCGGCGCAGATGCCCGAGGCAGGAACGGGCAGGGTCAGCGCCTCGTCGAAACTGCCGTCGAGATCCTTGTCACGCGAGATGCTGAGCGTGCCGATGTCGCCGGTCGCATTGGGCTGGGCGAGCAGTTCCAGCAATGTCGTGGTTTTCTGGCAGGCCAGGTTGGGCGTGAACGTCTTCGAGGAATCGACCGTGCTAATCGTCTGCCCGGCAAGACCCGGGGTCACGTAATTCTCGAGAATGGCATCGCTGTCCGCGCTTTTTGCGCGCGCGGCAGCTGCGGCGGCACGAGCCCGGTCTTCCGCCGTCTGTGCATAGGAGGAGGCGGGCAGACACAGCGCCGCGACAAGGAACAGGGCAGGGCGCCTCATGGCCGGATCTCGCTCGGTATGATCAGCCGCGATCCGCGCCGTAGCCGGAAAAGCAGGGTCCTTGGGATCGGTCCGGGCAATGTCGCCCGGAACACTGCCTGTCCTTCAAAAACGGTCAGCGTGGCCACGACGACAGACGGCGAGGAGGGGCGCACCGCCTGTCCATCGTCTGTATTCACGGCCACGCCGACCGCCCGACCGGCGCCGCAGGGGGGATGCGACGCCGGCCTAACCGCATGGGGAGCGCCCGGCGCAATGGAATGACGGGCAAGCCATCGGCTGTTCCCGGGCGATTCCATGCGGTCAGGGAAAGACGGACCGGTCATGGCGTTGAGACACCGGCGCAGCAGATCGTCTTTTCGAAAGCCAAGAACTGGGCATTGTCCTTGCCCGGCGCATGCTTGGCGCTGGTCCAGAGCGCGCCGGGACGGCCGATATTGACGCACTGGCCGCCCTTGACCGGTTCCATCAGCTGGAACTTGTAACGGCTCTTGGTCCAGACGGGCTGGGGAATGAAGGAACAGCCGTCCGCCGAACTGACGGTAAGTGCGCCGAGCCGGCCCATCATGAACACGCCGCGCGCGGCAAGGCCGGCCCAGGCCTCGACGCTGTCCCCGAAATGAATATCGCCCGCGATCGGATAGGTCGCGCCCCAGCTGCCCATGCACCAGAACAGCGGATCGACGACCTTGCCCGCGGCGGCCGCAGCGCTGTCGGCCATGCAGGCGAGGCCTGCCGCCGGATTGCCGAACAGGATCGCCTCGGGCTGGATGATCGCGCCCAGTGTTGCCGACTGCCAGGTCGGCAGGACCTCGGTGATGAGCGCGACATCGAAGCCGTCGTCCTCGATGCAGGGCAGGTCGGTGAACATGTCGAGCATCTTCCAGACCGGCGAGATGTAATAGTGCATCTGCGCGAACATCTTGCGGGTGTT
>NZ_DATKFP010000316.1:0-39128 GCF_035511395.1 Sphingobium sp. | reverse complement strand
TCGTCATGGGGCGTGACCGGATCGATATGGCCCTGAATAGGCAGAGAATAGGAAAAATCTTCCATCATGGTCCGAATCCTGTTCTAGCTTCGTTCCGGAGAATAAAGCAAGAACGGATTGGGTCTGCCCCGATCCTTCACCATATCGGAGTCAGACTGGAGGAAAGTCCGTAATGCGGGAATGTGCCAGTCCGGCCGCCAGTCTGGCTTCAGTCCAATCTTCCTCCGACTTGCCGCCACTATGGGGCCACGCCGGAGGAATTTTCCTGTTGCTTAACAATGAATGGTGATTGCTCCATTATGGAGTTAATCCTCAGACCCCCGTGGCGCGGGCGAAGTCGATATAGAGGTCGCGCAGCCGCGTCGCGACCGGGCCGGGGGTGCCGTCGCCGATAGGCTGACCGTCGATCTTCACCACCGACAGGCAGAAGGTCGAGGCGCTGGTGATGAAGGCTTCCTTCGCGGCGAACGCTTCCTCCACGGTGAAGGCGCGGCGGATGACAGCGAGGCCGCTTTCCTCCGCCAGCGTGGCCAGCGCCGAACCGGTGCAGCCTGCCAGCACCGACTGGCTGTAGGGGCGGGTGATTATGCCTTCGTCGGTGACGATGAAGGCGGTGGAGGAGGCGCCTTCGGTCACGACGCCACCTTCTTCAGTCATCCACGCTTCCTGCGCGCCGGCGTCCTTGGCGGCCTGCTTGGCCATGGCCTGCGCGAGCAGGCCGACGCTCTTGATGTCGCGGCGCGCCCAGCGCAGGTCGGGCATGGTGGCGACGGCGATGCCGGCCCTTGCCGCCGGCATGTCGACGAAGCTCTTCACCTGCACGAACATGAAGAGGGTCGGTTGCAGGTCGGCCGGGGCGATGAAGTCGCGGGTCGTGTCGGCGCCGCGGGTGATCTGGAGATAGACCAGCCCCTGGGTCAGGTCGTTGCGGGCGACCAGTTCCTTCTGCGCGGCCTCGATCTCCGTCAGCGTCAGCGGCAGGGCGATGCCGATCGCGGCTGTGGAGCGCTCCAGCCGGGCGAGGTGGCTGGCGCTGTCGACCAGCTTGCCATCGATCACGGCGGCGACTTCGTAGATGCCGTCGGCGAAGAGGAAGCCGCGATCGAGCGGGGAAATGCGGACTTCGTCCAGCGGCAGGTAGCTGCCGTTCAGATAGGCGACGGACATGGGGCGGAGCGATCCTTAACGATGGTTTCGGGCGCTGCTTTTGCCGTTCGGGCGGGCGGGGTCAAGCAGGGCGCAGGGTGATAGGCGACGCAATTTTGGGAATAGGAGGTCTCAGTGGGTCACTGCGCCGAAGTTCACAGTGTCGCAGGGAATTTTCGGGGCGTGATGTGGAGCGATTTCGGCGGAAAAGCGTGGGCGATGCGCGGGCAGCGCGCCTGTGACGCGCCGGCCGCGCGCCGCTCGGGTCACGATTGCGCGTCCGGGACGCGTCAGTTGGGTCACGCCGACGCGCCAGTGGCGCACCGCCAGGGTCACGGCTGTTCGGGAGGATCGCGAGGGGGGCGGCCGGGTCATCCCCGAGGGTAGATCAGAGAAAATCCAACATTGAAAGCATGCTATGCTGGGATGGGCAGTGATGGAGGAGGGGCTGACAAGTTTCGACCATTTGCAGACGATAACCGGCTCTGGCACGGTGCTCCAATGAAGATATACCTGCTTGCTTTAATGGCAGTCATCACCGTGCCAACAGATGCATTTGGAGCCGAACGTATGGGTTCTCAAACAACCCCTTCAGCGCAAATTGAAGAAGCGCCCAGCACCTCGAAACTCCAACTGATTAAGCGGTTTATGCGCGCCATAGGTCTGCAAGATCAACTCGAAACCGGCAGTTTCCTTGGGCGTTACGCCATGCCCGG
Organism: Sphingobium sp.; assembly: GCF_035511395.1. Lineage (GTDB taxonomy): Bacteria > Pseudomonadota > Alphaproteobacteria > Sphingomonadales > Sphingomonadaceae > Sphingobium. The sequence continues at coordinate 37,266 of NZ_DATKFP010000316.1, read as the reverse complement.
CGGCCCGCTGTGGAACGCTCCTTCGGGCGAAATTCTGACTGAGAGCCTATCCGGGGGATTTGAGGTTCGTTTTAAGGCACTTAAATCTGCGTATGAGAAGCGACGAGCGGTCTACCAGAAGGCGTATGAAGATCATCTCAATTGGGAATTTACCGAAATTGAGTTGCAAGAAATTGTGACTTTTCTTGAAGCGCCTGTAGGCCAACATTATCTCGACGGACGCTGGAGAATGGAAGCCTACACGAATACAAACACCGAAGATATGGAAGCGGAAATTGTGAAAGAGGCTGCTGATAGTCTACCAAAATAGCGATGTCGGCTATTAGGCAATCTCGTTCCAAATTGGACAGTCTCCCCGCCACCACTAACGGATGACTAGGCGATCTTCTTGTTTCTCGACCAGCGTCATTTCACGGTTATATCGAATATGGCTTAGTGCCGTCCGGCGGCATCGATCGTCATTGTTGATCTGACGTTCCACCCAGCGCCGCCATTTTGGGTCGGTCAAAGCGAGGCGCTCTGCGTCGAGAATGTCGATGCCATGCTGCTCGCGCAATTCCTTGATGTGGAGTATCCATCGATCACGATCCGCCATAGCAGATTTCTAAGGGGTCTGGCGTCGGCTTTCCAGACTTATTGTCTGCAACCCGACCGTCTCGAATCCACCCTGAATCGGCCATTCGGTCGGTTTCGGCCTGAAACGCTCGACCCCGCCTACGCCGCCTTGCCCTTGAGTGCCTTCTGTCGCCGCCTCTGCACCGACGAACCGATGCCCATGGCCTCGCGATATTTGGCGACGGTGCGGCGGGCTATGTCCATGCCCTTGGCGCGGAGCATGTCGACCAGCGTGTCGTCGGACAGGATCGCCTGCGGGTCTTCGGCGCCGATCAGCGCCTTGATGTGGCTTTTCACCGCCTCGGCCGAGACGGCGCCGTCGCCGCCCGCCGCCGCCACGCCGCTGGTGAAGAAATATTTGAGTTCGTAGAGGCCGCGCGGGCAGGAGAGATATTTGTTGGAGGTGACGCGGCTGACAGTGGATTCGTGCATGCCGATGGCGTCGGCCACGGCCTTGAGCGTCAGCGGCTTCAGATGCGCGACACCCTGCTGGAAGAACGCCTCCTGCTGGCGGAGGATTTCGCTCGCGACCTTGATGATCGTCTTCTGCCGCTGGTCGAGCGCCTTCACCAGCCAGTTGGCGCTGGCGAGGCAATCGGCGAGCCAGGCCTTGCTGTTCTTGTCCTGCGGGCCAGTCGACAGTTCGACATAATAGCTGCGGTTGATGAGGACGCGGGGCAGGGTAGCGCTGTTGATCTCGATCGCCCAGCCTTCGCGGGTGGCGCGCACGAACAGGTCGGGCGTCACCGGGGCGGCGCGGTCATGCGCGAACTGGAGGCCAGGCTTGGGATCATAGCCGCGCAGTTCGGCGATCATGTCGGCCATATCCTCCTCATCCACGCCGCAGATGCGGCGCAACTGGGGCAGGGCGCCCCTGGCCAGCAGGTCGAGATTGGCGAGCAGCCGCGCCATGCAGGGATCGTGGCGGTCGGCTTCCTTCGCCTGGAGCGCAAGGCATTCGGACAGCGAGCGGGCGCCGACGCCGGTGGGATCGAATGTGTGGATGACGCCCAGCACCCGCTCGACATCATGGAGCGGGATGCCGAGCGCATGGGCAGTCTGGAGCAGGTTCGCCTCCAGATAGCCCGCCTCGTCAATCTGGCCGATCAGCTGGCCGGCGACGATCAGGTCCATGCCCGACAAGGCGGCGCGGGCCTGATCCATCAGATGTTCCTGAAGGCTGATGTCGGGCGCGGCGAAGGCGTCGAAGTCGGGCGCTTCGTCGGCATAGCCGCCGGACGTCAGGTCCATGCCGCCGCCGGTACCCATGGCGGACGCCCTGTTGTCATCGGTGCGGTCGCCGGGGCCGTCGTCGATGAAGGTGTCGGCGCCATGGTCGACGTCGAGCGGGCTGTCCGCGCCGCCCAGTCCCTGTGCGATCAGTTCGTCGCTGGCGCCGGTTTCGGCGGCGAGGGTGGGGCGGTCCTCTGTCCGGTCGATGCCGTCTGGGGCAGGCTGCGCGTCGCCGCCATTGCCGGTTTCAAGCAGCGGATTCTTTTCCAGCTCGCCCGCGACGAACGCCTCGATCTCCAGATTCGAGAGCGCCAGCAGCTTGATCGCCTGCTGGAGCTGGGGCGTCATTACCAGAGACTGGCTCTGGCGTATGTCGAGGCGCGGCCCGAGCGCCATTATCGCCCGCTCCAATCAGAAAGAAGGGCGCGCGCGGTCTTCATCCTACAGCTGGAAATTCTCGCCCAGATAGAGGCGGCGGACGTCGGCATTGGCGACCAGTTCGGTCGGGCTGCCGGCAAAGAGCACCTGGCCACCATAGATGATGCAGGCGCGGTCGACGATTTCCAGCGTCTCGCGGACATTATGGTCGGTGATGAGGACGCCGATGCCGCGCGTCTTCAAATCCTTCACCAGGTCGCGAATGTCGGCGATGGAGAGCGGGTCGATGCCCGCAAAGGGTTCGTCCAGCAGCACGATCGAGGGATTGGCGGCGAGCGCGCGTGCGATCTCGCAGCGGCGGCGCTCACCGCCCGACAGTGCCATGGCCGACGAATCGCGCAGCCGGGTGAGGCCGAATTCGTCGAGCAGCTGTTCGAGCCGGGCGGCGCGGGCATCCTTGTCCGGCTCGGCCAGTTCCAGCACCGCACTGATATTCTGCGCGACGCTGAGGCCCCGGAAGATCGAGGTTTCCTGCGGCAGATAGCCAAGGCCCAGGATCGAGCGGCGATACATGGGGAGGCCGGTGATGTCCTGCCCGTCGAGCACGATACGACCGCGATCGGGGCGAACGAGGCCCATCACCGAATAGAAGCAGGTCGTCTTGCCTGCGCCGTTGGGACCGAGCAGACCGACCACCTCGCCCTTGCCCACGGTCAGCGACACGTCGGACAGGACGACACGCTTGTCATAGCTTTTGGCGATCGAGATGACCGACAGGCCATCGCCCAACTCCTTGGGGGCGGGGGGCTGGGCCGAATTCGGCCGATCCTGGGCGGTCACGTCGTGCATCCTGTCATTCCTTGCGGGGTTGTGGAACCTCGCGGGGGTAAATTGGCAGCCCGAAGGCGGTTGGCAAGCTTTGTGCATGGTAACGCCGTGGGAGCAAGGAGAAAATGGGGTGTGCGGCGGGGCGTGGGCGTCGAGGTTTGGCCGACCTGATCCTCCCCTGCAAGGGAAGGTGGATGGCCGCAGGCCCAGACGGAGGGGTGTCCAGCTATCGATAGGGTGATACCCCTCCGTCGCACGCTTCGCGCGCGCCACCTTCCCTTACAGGGGAGGATTTTGCAGAGCGTGCGGACCTATCCGCCTCGAACAGGCAGGGCAGTTTCATATTTTGTGGTGGAGAGGGCAAATTGTGAAGAGGCGCCCGCGACCGAGGCGTGCTTGAGCAGGGTGCGCATCAGGAAATGCTCATAATCGGCGACGTCGGACGCAACGACGCGCAGCAGATAGTCCCACTCGCCCGACATGGAATAGCACTCCATCACCTTTTCATGGCCGCGCACGAAATCCTCGAAGGCGGCGATGGCTTCGCCGGAAAATTCCTTCATGCGGACATGGCAGAGGACGGTGACGCCCTGACCCAGGCGGCGCGGGTCGGCGAGCCAGACCGCGCGACGAAGGATGCCCTGATCCTGAAGCGCGCGGACGCGGCGCCAGCAGGAGGGGCCGGTGCTGCCGACCCGTTCGGCCAGGTCGGCATTGCTGAGCGTCGCATCGCGTTGAAGCTCGGTCAGGATGCGACGGTCAAGTGGATCGAGCGTGAGAAGATCGGTCATGAAATCAGCATATCATGAAAGATATTGCCGATCACCGGGCATGATCGCATCATTTTGAAAAGCATTTTCGCGGAGACTTTGCGACCATCGCGTCTATGGAGAAGGACGCCGCAACCCGCCCCGCCCATGCGGCGGAGGACTGGACTATCCCGCAGGATTGGGACCGCTATGATGCGGCCGACCACGCCATGTGGGACCGGCTGTTCGAGCGGCAGTCGCAGATGCTGGAGGGGCGGGTCGTGCCCGAATTCCTCGCTGGCCTCGACATATTGCGCATGGACCGGCCGGGCATTCCCGATTTCCACGCGCTCAATGAGCGGCTGACGGCGGCGACAGGGTGGCAGGTGGTCGCGGTGCCGGGGCTGGTACCCGACCGGCTGTTCTTCGACCATCTCGCCAATCGCCGCTTTCCTGCCGGGCGCTTTATCCGCACCCCCGAACAGGAGGATTATCTGGAGGAGCCGGATATCTTCCATGACGTATTCGGCCATGTGCCGCTGCTCGCGAACCCGGTCTTTGCCGATTATATGGAGGCCTATGGGCGGGGCGGGCTGCGCGCCGACGGGCTGGGCGCGATCGAGAAGCTGGCGCGGCTCTATTGGTATACGGTCGAGTTCGGGCTGATCGACACGGCGGACGGGCTGCGGCTTTATGGCGCGGGGATCGTGTCGTCCAATGCCGAATCGCATTTCGCGCTGGAAGACCCGTCGCCCAACCGCATCGGCTTCGACCTGCGGCGCATCATGCGCACGCGGTACAGGATCGACGATTTCCAGCAGAGTTATTTCGTCATCGACAGTTTCGAGCATCTGCTGGCGCAGACCACGGACACCGACTTCGCGCCGCTCTATGCCGAGTTGGCGGGGCTGCCCGATCTGGACACCGACACCATCCTGCCGGGTGACCGCGTGCTGACGCGCGGCACCCAGGCCTATGCGAAAATGAAGGAAGAGGAAGTTTCATGACTGTTGCGCAGGACAATCCCCTGGGCCTGAACGGCTTCGAATTCGTCGAGTTCACCTCGCCCGATCCCGAGGCGATGGCGGCGCAGTTCATGGCGCTGGGCTTTACCCCGACGCACCGCCATCCGAGCAAGAATATCACCCGCTTCAAGCAGGGGCGCATCAACCTGATGCTGAACCGCGACGATGCGGGCCGGGTGGCGGCGTTCCGTGGCGTGCATGGGCCGTCGGCGAGCGCCATGGCGTTCCGCGTGGCGGACCCCAAGGCGGCGCTTAAATGGGCGCTCGCGAATGGCGGCAAGGCGACCGAAGAGGATGACACCGTCATCGAGGGAATTGGCGGCGCCTATCTCTATTTCATCGAGGATGGCGCGGACCTTTACGCCGACTGGGCCGAGTTCCCTGGCTGGCGCGAGCAGGAGGCGGCGAACACTGTCGGCCTCGACCTGCTGGATCACCTGACCCACAATGTCCGGCGCGGTCAGATGCGGGTGTGGAGTGAGTTCTACCGCACGCTGTTCGGTTTCGAGGAGCAGAAATTCTTCGACATCAAGGGCAAGGCAACGGGCCTCACCAGCCAGGCGATGATCGCGCCCGACAAGGCGATCCGCATTCCGCTGAACGAGAGCCAGGACGACAAGAGCCAGATCGAGGAGTTCATCCGCGACTATCATGGCGAGGGCATCCAGCATCTGGCGCTGACCACCGACAATATCTATGACACGGTCGAGCGGCTGCGGGCGCGCGGGGTGCGGTTGCAGGACACGATCGAGACCTATTATGAACTGGTCGACAAGCGCGTGCCCGGCCATGGCGAGGATCTGGAGAGGCTGCGGAAGAACCGCATCCTGATCGACGGCGATGTCGAGCAGGAGGGGATTTTGCTCCAGATCTTCACCGAGAATATGTTCGGGCCGATCTTCTTCGAAATCATCCAGCGCAAGGGCAATGAGGGCTTTGGCAACGGCAATTTCCAGGCGCTGTTCGAGAGCATCGAACTGGACCAGATCCGGCGCGGCGTCGTGAAGGTGGATGCGTAAACGAGGAGGCGGAATGGCCTATCTTCCTGGATTCGCCAATCATCATGCGAGCGAGGCGGTGGCGGGGGCGTTGCCGCAGGGGCGCAATTCGCCGCAGCAGCCCGCCTTCGGCCTCTATGTCGAGCAGTTGTCGGGCACGGCCTTCACCGCGCCGCGGGCGGAGAACCGGCGTAGCTGGCTTTATCGGATGCGGCCGAGTGCCGGGCATCCGTCGTTCCGGCCCTACGGCACTGCGACGCTGATCCGGTCGGGGCCGTTCGGGGAGGTGCCGCCCTCGCCCAACCGGCTGCGCTGGAACCCGCTGCCCGATGCGGCGGGAGAGGGCGTGGATTTTGTCGACGGGCTGGTGACGATCGCGGGCAATGGCGATGTCGCGGCGGGCGTGGGCTGCGCCGTGCATCTCTATGCCGCGAGCCGGTCGATGGTCGATCGCGCCTTCTTTTCCGCCGATGGCGAGATGCTGATCCTGCCGCAGCAGGGGGCGCTGCGCATCGTTACCGAAATGGGCGTGATCGATGTCGCGCCCCTTCAGGTGGCGTTGTTGCCACGCGGGGTGCGTTTTCGGGTGGAACTGCCCGACGGCGCGGCGCGCGGCTATGTCTGCGAAAATTATGGCGCGTTGCTGCGCCTGCCCGAACTGGGGCCGATCGGGTCCAATGGCCTCGCCAATGCGCGCGATTTCGAGACGCCGGTGGCGGCCTATGAGGATGTCGAGCAGCCGACGCAGATCGTGCAGAAGTTTATGGGGAGGCTGTGGGAGAGCGGGGTCGATCATAGCCCGTTCGACGTGGTGGCGTGGCACGGCAATCTGGCGCCCTGGCGGTACGACCTGACCCGCTTCAACGTGATGGGGACGGTGAGTTTCGACCATCCCGATCCGTCGATCTTCACCGTGTTGACCAGCCCCAGCGATACGCCCGGCACGGCCAATGCCGACTTCGTCATCTTCCCGCCGCGCTGGATGGTGGCGGAGGACACGTTCCGGCCGCCCTGGTTCCACCGCAACGTCATGAGCGAATATATGGGGCTGCTCTACGGCGCCTATGACGCCAAGGCGGGGGGCTTCGCGCCGGGCGGCGGGAGCCTGCACAATATCATGGGAGCGCATGGTCCGGACGTGGACAGCTGGCGCAAGGCGAGCGCGGTTGCGCTGGAACCGCAGAAGATAGAGGAAACGATGGCCTTCATGATCGAGAGCCGATACCCGTTCCATCCGACCGGATGGGCGATGGAGACCGATTTGTTGCAGCGTGACTATGACGACTGCTGGCAGGGCTTTCCCAAGGCGGAGCTGCCCCGATGAACTGGTGGACGACCGACGAAACGCATGACCCGGAGCGCAGCAGCTGGGTCGAGAGTGCGCAGGGCCATGGCGATTTTCCGGTGCAGAACCTGCCCTTCGGCATCTTCTCGACCGGGGGTGGCCATGCGCGCGCGGGCGTGGCGATCGGCGACGAGATACTGGACCTGTTCGCCTGCGCCAGTGCGGGGCTGTTGCCGGCAGAGGTGGCGCCGCTCTGCGCCGGGGAGACGCTGAACGGTTTGATGGCGCTGCCGGCGGCCGAGCGGCGCGCGCTGCGGCTGCGGCTTAGCGACCTTTTGTCCGATCCGGCGCATCGGGCGTGGGTGGAGCCGATGTTGCATGCGGCGGGCGACTGCGTGATGCACCTGCCCGCGCGGATCGGCGATTATACCGACTTCTATGTCGGCATCCACCACGCCAACAATATCGGCCGCCAGTTCCGACCCGACAATCCGCTGCTGCCCAATTATAAATATGTGCCGATCGGCTATCATGGCCGGGCCTCGTCGGTGCGGCCATCGGGCGAGCCTCTGGTGCGGCCGGGCGGGCAGCGCAAGCCGCCCGAGGCCGATGCGCCGGTCTTCGGTCCTTCGGCGCGGCTCGATTATGAGCTGGAACTGGGCGTATGGATCGGGCCGGGCAATGAGCTGGGGACGCCGATCCCGATCGGGGCGGCGGCGGAGCATATTGCGGGCTTCTGTCTGCTCAACGACTGGTCGGCGCGCGATTTCCAGGCGTGGGAATATCAGCCGCTGGGACCGTTTCTGGCGAAGAACTTCCATTCGACCATTTCGCCCTGGGTGGTGACGCCCGAGGCGCTGGCCCCCTTCCGCATCGCGCAACCCGCGCGGCCGAAGGGCGATCCCGCGCCGCTGCCTTACCTCAGCGATGGCGATGATCAGGCGCATGGCGCGCTGGGGCTCGTGTTGGAGGTCGAACTGACCAGCGCGGCGATGCGCGAAAGGGGCGACGGGCCGCTGCGACTCAGCCGGGGACCGGCGAGCAACATGTACTGGACGGTGCAGCAGATCGTGACCCACCATGCGTCCAATGGCTGCAATCTTCAGCCCGGCGACCTGCTGGGCACCGGCACCATCTCCGCGCCGGAGCGGGAGGGCTATGGCAGCCTGATGGAACTGACCGGCGGGCGCGAGCCGATCACGCTGCCGGGCGGGGAGGTGCGGACCTTTTTGGAGGATGGCGACGAAGTGACGTTGCGCGCGCGGGGCGAGGCGGCGGGTGCAGTGCCGATCGGCTTTGGCGAATGTCGAGCGCGGGTGATGCCCGCGCGACAGCATAATCGATTAGGCGGGGAAGGCTGACCCGGTATCTGTCAGGAACAGGGGCGGGGGCGCACCGGCCCTGCCTGCGTTCCCGGCCACTCACCTGATCAGACCGGAATGATCGTCAGACCGGAGTGGAGAGCAATTCCAATATTGGCCGGTTGACGGGCGTGCCTGTCGATATGCCGGATTCGGCGCGGCGGCGAAACTCAGCGGCCATTGCCTGGTGCATCTTGCGTGCCGAAGCATCATCCGTCGCACCGGCAAGCTGCTCATGCATGCGCGCCCGTTCCAGACAGTCTGCGGAAGTAAGATCACTTGCCATGACGAACTCCTGCGATGTAGCGGGAGTCCTCTCAGCACCCGCGGAAAAGCGGGCAAATCTTACCGTCTCCGGCGCCGATTGGAAATGGAATCTTTCGCAGCCAATGCCAACATCCCGGCAGCGGCACGATTTATCGCGGCCAGTTCGGCAGGGGCTGGGCGGTGTGGCTTTTCAACTCGCGGCGGGTTTCGGCATCGACCTCCTTCAGGGAAACCTCATAACCCCATAGATTCGCAAGATTTCGCAGGACCAGCGCCGCGTCGCCATTATCCAGCAGCACGCCGTCGATCACCGAATGTTCCACCATCAGCCGGCGGTCCCCGGCCAGGTCGACATCGACGACCTGAATGTCCGGTTCCTGCCGTCCGATGTCATATTCGCGCGCCAGCGCCCGGCGAATCCGGCGATAGCCCCGCTCGTCATGGATGGCCTCCACCCGCAATTCCGACTCGCCGGTCCGGTCGACGATGTTGAACAGCCGCCAGTGACGGATGAGATGGGGACTGAGGAATTGCGACACGAAGCTTTCGTCGCGATAATTGGCCCAGATGTCCTTGAGCACCTCCACCGGATCGCCTGAGCCGGCGATGTCGCCGAACCATTCGCGGTCTTCCTCTGTCGGATCAAGGCAGATGCGCTCGATATCGGTCATGATGCCGAAGCCCAGCGCATAGGGATTGAAGCCGCCGAAATGGCCTGAATCATAGGTGGGCTGGTAGACGACATTGGTGTGCGACTGGAGAAATTCGAGGAAGGCGCCGTCGGTCAGCAAGCCGCGTTCGTGCAGCTTCGTCATGATGCGATAATGGGTATAGGTCGCGCAGCCCTCGTTCATCGCCTTGGTCTGGCGCTGGGGGTAGAAATATTGCGCGATCAGTCGGACGATGCGCAGCACTTCCCGCTGCCAGCTTTGCAACCGTGGCCCGGTCTTTTCGAGGAAATAGAGGATATTTTCCTGCGGCAGGCCGAGCGCGGCGCGGCGTTCGTTGCTGGGCACGGCATCGGCGCGGGCGCCGACCGGCACGGTGCGCCACAGATCGTCATAGATGCGATCGCGATAAGCCTGCCGCTCCGCCTCGCGCGCCGCTTCGCTCTTGAGGTCGCGGGGGCGGACGCGGGGATAGCGATGCACGCCCTGGTTCATCAGAGCATGGGCCGCGTCCAGCACCCGCTCGACCGCCAACTGACCATGGCGCTCCTCGCACTCGGCGATGTAGCGTTTGGCAAATTCCAGATAGTCGAGAATCCCCTCCGCATCGGTCCATTGACGGAAGACATAATTATTCTTGAAGAAATGATTATGTCCGAAGGCAGCATGGGCGATGACGAGCGTCTGCATCGTCGCGCTGTTTTCCTGCATCAGATAGTTGATGCAGGGGTCGCTGTTGATCACCAGCTCATAGGCAAGGCCGCGCCGCCCCTTGCGGTACATCATTTCATTGGTCACGAACTGCTTGCCGAAGGACCAATGTTTGTAGAAGAGCGGCATGCCGATGGACGAATAGGCGTCCAGCATCTGTTCGGCGCTGATGATCTCTATCTGGTTGGGATAGATGTTCAGCTTCATTTCCTGGAGCGCGATCGGCTCGATCGCGTCATGGATACGGTTGATCAGCCCGAAATCCCAATCGCTGCCCGTGAACAGCGGCGCGTCCGCCAGCCTGCCCTTCATCCGCTTTTCTCCGCCACGCCCTTGCGCTGGAACAGTTCGCGGAAGACCGGATAGATTTCCCGCCGGTGATGCACCTTGCGCATCACGAAATTGCGATGCGCCTGGCTGACCGGGGCATAGGCCTGCCACAGGCCGGTGGAGGTGCCGATCATGTCGACATCGGCGAACTCCTCGCGTCCAACCTCCAGATAGGCGACATATTGGCAGAGCGGCAGGATCTCGTCCTGCATCAGCGACACCACCCGGCCATTGTCCGACTGCATGGTGTCGCCGTCCGACGCCTGCGCGACATAGATGTTCCAGTCGTCGGGGCGATAGCGCTCCTTCACCACCTCCATCAGCTTGTCGAGCGCGCTCGACACCAGGGTGCCGCCCGTCACGGTGCTGTAGAAGAAGGTCTGCTCGTCCACCTCCGCCGCCCGGTCGGTATGGTGGATGAATACCACCTCGACATGTTCGTAGCAGCGCGTCAGGAAAAGGTGGAGCAGCGCGAAGAAGCGCTTGGCCAGATCCTTCATATGTTCCGTCATCGAACCGGACACGTCCATCAGGCAGAACATCACCGCTTGCGCAACGGGCTTGGGCACCGTCTCGAACCGGCGGTAACGCAGGTCGACCGGGTCGATATAGGCGATGAGGTTGCGGCGGCGGATGATGTGCGAGCGCTCCTCGCGCAGCGCTTCCAGCCGGACGGCGTCGTCGGGCAGGGGAGGGTCGCGCGCCTCGATCACTGCGATTTCCTCCTCGATCCGGCGGAGGTCGCCGCCGCTCGGCCGGCGTAGCGCCAGACGGCGGGAAAGGGCCTTCTGCATGGTACGCGGAACCGACAGGTTGGACGGGTTGCCCGCGGTCGAATAGCCCGCGCGGCGGATGCCGTCGACCGCGCCGCCGATCAACCGGCGCTTGGCGAGGTCGGGCAGTTCCAGATCGTCGAGGAACAGGTCGAGAAATTCTTCCCGGCTGAGCACGAACTGGAAATCGTCATTGCCATCGCCCTGTCCCGCCTGCGATCCCGCGCCCGCGCCGCCATCGGGGCGCTTGATCTTGTCGCCCTCCATATAGTCGCGATTGCCGGGGAAGACCCGCTCGCGATTGCCGCCCTGCGCGGCACGGCGGAGGGTCGGTTCATGGATGGCGTCACGCCGGATCGTGACCTGGCCTTCCTTGTCCAGTTCCTTGATGCTACGGTCCTTCAGACTGTCACGCACCGCCTGCTGCACATAGGCTCTCGTCCGGCGCAGGAAACGCTGCCTGTTGACCAGGCTCTTGCCCCCAGGGTTCAGCCGTCTGTCGACTATGTGCATGGTGGCGCCAGAGACTCCCTGAAAAACGTCATCCCGCCTGCTTGACGCGGATATACCATTCGACCAGCCGCCGGACCTGCCGTTCGGTATAGCCGCGCTCGATCATGCGGGCGACGAACTCGTCATGCTTGGTTGCCGTCTCTCCGTCCTTCTTCGACCCGAAGCTGATGACCGGCAACAGATCCTCGACCTGGCTGAACATCCGCTTCTCGATCACCTCGCGGATCTTCTCATAGCTGGTCCAGGCCGGGTTGCGCCCGTCATTGCTGGCCCGCATCCGCAGCGCGAACTTCACCACCTCGTTGCGGAAATCCTTGGGGTTGGCGATGCCGGCGGGCTTCTCGGTCTTGGACAGTTCCTGGTTGATGATTTCCCGATCAAGCAACTGGCCGGTGTCGGGATCCTTGAAGTCCAGATCCTCGATCCACGCGTCGGCATAGGCGACATAACGGTCGAAGAGATTCTGGCCATAGTCGTTATAGGATTCCAGATAGGCCTTCTGGATTTCGTTGCCGATGAATTCGGCATAGCGCGGCGCGAGTTCGCCCTTGATGAACTCCAGATAGCGGGCCTCGACCTCGGCCGGGAATTGTTCCTGCCGCACCATGCCTTCCAGCACATACATGAGGTGGACCGGGTCGGCGGCGATCTCGTTGCCGTCATGGTTGAAGGTCGCCGACAGCGCCTTGAAGGCAAAGCGGGTCGAGGTACCCGCCATCCCTTCGTCCACGCCGGCTGCGTCGCGATATTCCTGCATGCTTTTCGCGCGCGGATCGATCTCGCGCAGCATCTCGCCGTCATAGACGCGCATCTTGGAGAAGAGATTGCTGTTCTCATGCTCGCGCAGCCGCGTCAGCACCGAGAAGCGGGCGAGCATGTCGAGCGTGCCGGGCGCGCAGGCCGCCTTGCTGAGGTCGGATTCGCGCAGCAGCTTTTCATAGACCTGCCGCTCTTCGGTCGCTTGCAGGCTGTAGGGCACCTTGATGACGTAGATGCGGTCGATGAAGGCTTCGTTATTCTTGTTGTTCTTGAAATTGGCCCATTCGGATTCATTGCTGTGGGCCATGATGATGCCATTATAGGGAATGGCGCCGATATTTTCGGTGCCGATATAATTGCCCTCCTGCGTCGCGGTCAGCAACGGGTGGAGCATCTTGATCGGCGCCTTGAACATCTCGACGAACTCCAGCATCCCCTGGTTGGCCCGGTTGAGGCCGCCCGAATAGCTGTAGGCGTCGGGATCATTCTGCGAGAGCATTTCCAGCTTGCGGATGTCGACCTTGCCGACCAGCGAGCTGATGTCCTGATTATTCTCGTCGCCCGGTTCGGTCTTGGCGATGGCGACCTGGCGCATGCGCGAAGGCATCATCCGCACCACCGAGAAGCGCGACAGGTCGCCGGCATATTCGTCCAGTCGCTTGCGGCACCAGGGACTGATCATGCCCGTCAGGCGACGGCGCGGGATCGCGTAATTTTCCTCGATGAAGTCGCCATGGGTGTCGGCGTCGAACAGCGCGAGCGGGCTTTCGAAGATCGGGCTGAGTTCGTCGCCCGCCTTCAGCACATAGATGGGGTGCGTCTCCATCAGCGCCTTCAGCCGTTCGGCAAGCGAGGATTTGCCGCCGCCGACCGGGCCGAGCAGGTAGAGGATCTGCTTGCGCTCCTCCAGCCCCTGCGAGGCATGGCGCAGGAAGCTGACGATATGTTCGATCGTCCCTTCCATGCCGTAGAAATTGGTGAAGCTCCGGTAGCGGCGGATCGTCCGGTTCATGAAGATCCGGCCCAGCCGCTGATCGCGCGAGGTGTCGATGATTTCCGGTTCACCGATGGCGGCGAGCAATCGTTCCGGCGCTGATGCGTGCATCAGGGGATCACTGCGGCAACCCAGCAGATAATCCTCGATGGACATTTCGGCTTGCCGACGATCGTCGAACTTTGATGCGAAGCTCGAAAACAGTTCATTCTTCGTCACTGGCGACTCCCGACAAATACGCCATGAATAGGAGTATAATATGAAGCTGCCTGTAAAAACAGTGCAATACGGCAGCGCTACCGTAAAAAGTTGCCGACAGCGTCAAAGTGATACATTTGACGCGGTCGAAACCTGCGCTCAACAGGTTCATTAACTGGCAATGAACTTGCGGATCGGAAGATGGAGGGCAAAAATCATCGGGCAATACTAGAGCGTCGACATACAAGCATGGCGCCGACATCGTCCCCCGAGGCGACGCGCAGGTCGCCGCGATGATGCATAGTGTCATTAGTTGGGCTTGTGGGGAAGGGGGTGGATCGCCCCCTGCCAAAAGGGTCAGGGCGCCGCGCCGCGCCAGTCGGTGAGCGCCGGCCCCAGTGCCTGCTCCAGCGGTCCCAGCCATGGCGCGAAATTCCGCCACTGGTCGAGACCGTCGGTGAAGATAGGCTGGCGCACCTGTTCGGAACTGGCGGTGCGCACCGCGCGCTTGTTACGCCAGAAGGCGAGGCAGTCTTCCTCGAACGGCAGATGCAGATGGGCGAGCAGGCGGGCGACCTCGTCCGGTGTGTCGGCGACCATGCGGTCGTAAATCACGCGATGGATGCGGCCGGGCAGCGCAGCGTCGATCGCGGCCATATGGTCGACATAGGCGCGATAATAAAGACCGATGTCGGTCAGGTCGTAGGTGAAGGCCTGACCGCGTGCGAAATGCTGTTTCCATCCCGAAAAGCAGCAACCCATCGGATGGCGGCGCGCGTCGATGATCTTCGCGTTGGGCAGGATCTGGTGGATCAGGCCGACATGCTGCCAGTTGTTGGGCATCTTGTCGATGAAATGGGGCTTGCCACTCTGTCGGTGGACGCGGGTTCGGTCGAGATATTCCTCGCCCAGCCGCAGGCGGTCGGCGGGGGCGAGCGAAGCGACCATCGCGTGGAAATCGGGAAATTCGCCTTCGTCCACGCGAGACTGGAGCCGGCTTGCGATGATCATCATCTCCGGCAATTCCATCGTGCCTTCGACCTGGCTGTGGCTGGAGAGAATCTGTTCGACCAGTGTCGATCCGGCGCGGGGCAGGCCGACGATGAAGATCGGGTCGGCGGCCGGGCAGCCACCGTCACCGCAGGTCGCGAGAAAGGGGGCGGTGAAGGTTGCCGATGCCGCCTGCACCTCGGCCGCGAAGGCGCCGGCGTCGTGCAGGATCATGGTGCGGCGCAGGCGATTGCCGCGATCATAATGGCCAAAGGCGGCTTCATGGGCCTTCGCATCCTCCTGCGCCTTGCCGAGTGAGAAATGGAGGTGGAAGATATCCTCCCGCCGACTGTCGGCGTCCGGCTCCAGCGTGGCGAGCGCCTGCTCCATGATGGCGATGTCGGCGGCGTCCAGTGTCACCGTCTTGAGGTTCGCGAGGCTCCACCAGGCTTCGCCCATGGTCGGCTGGTGCGTCACTGCCTGCCGATAGGCTTGGACGGCGTCGGACTGGCGCCCTAGCGTCTTGAGCGCATGGCCGAGATTCTGCCAGACCTGTGGCTGGTCCGGTTTCGTGGCGAGCAGTCGTTCATAGAGAATAAGCGCGCCCTCCTGATCGCCGAGGCGCACCAGCACCGATGCCCTGAGAAGATCGTAGCCGGGATGGGCGAGCGGGGAGGCGGTGAGGAATTCCGCATGGGTGAGCGCTTCGGGCAGGCGGTTGTTCTGGAGCAGCAGGCGGACGAGGAAGTCGCGGGCCAGGTCGAAGCCGGGGGCGAGTTCCACCGCGCGCTCGACCAGCGTCAGCGCCTCGCTCATGTCGCCGCGCCGCCAGTGGATCTCGCCCAGCAGGCGGATGGCAGGCGGATCGTTACGTCCCGCGAGCTTCGCTTCGGCCGCAGCGAGATCGCCCGCGTTCATCGCCATCGCCGATTCGAGCAGCGTGCGGTCGCGCGACGAGGCGTGGACGCCCGACAGGTCGGCGCGCCAGGCCTGCTCGGCCCGGCCGGCCTTGCGCAAATGGGTGGCGAGCAGGAACCAGCCGCCGGCAATACCGGGTTGCTGGCGGGTCAGTCTTTCGAGCGTGGCGATGGCGTGGGCGGTGTCTCCGGCGTCACCGGCTGCCTGCGCCAGTTCCCAGAGCACTGCCGGCATGCGCGACTGGCTGCGGGCGAGCGTAGCGAGGCGTGTGAATGCGGCCTGATGCTTGCCGAGGCGGCGCAGGGCCTGGCAGGCGATGAGTTCGGCGGGCGGCAGGCCGCGCGCCTGCCGCAGGATCACTTCGGCCTGCTCCAGCGCCGTCGCCGGCTCCGCGTCGAGGTGGCGGGCGGCGCGGGCGAGCGCCTGCTCCAGGGGGCGGGGGCTGGTCGTCGCGTCGGCGGCAGAATCCATAACTCTGTCCTGATTTCTGTGCCCAACCAGCATGACCGGGATTTCGCGCCCGCGCAATCGACATGGGGAAAATGACGTAACAAAGCAGCAAACTAAGCGGTTGACTCCTGCACGAGTTATCGCATTATCAAAGCTGGACGATCGTCCTGAATGACGGGACATCCAAGGGGTAGTTACGCAATTTCAATCATGTCGCGCCTGGGCGTGGCAGGCTCGGAACCGATGTCGGGTTCCGGTCGCGGGGGCTTGCGCCTTCGTCGCGGCCAGGAAGGTCCGTGTCCGCAAGGGCATGGTGCAATGCGTCAGAAACGCACGGGCAAACCGTGGGACGAGGGAGAGCGAGGCAGAGGCGTGGTTTCTTCAGGGGGAGTCCTGCGCAAATGAAAATCCAGTCTCATCGCCGCCAGCCTCATCACCGGTCGCATCTGATGAAGATGCTGGGGATGACCACCATTTTGGCGGGGCTTGCATCCCCCGCCATGGCCCAGCCTGCCGCTCTTGACCCGGCCGTCGTCGCCGCGCCCGAGGAGCAGGGTCTGGGTGAGATCGTCGTGACCGCGACGCGCAGCGCGCAGAGCATTCAGAAGGTGCCGATCTCCATGCAGGCGCTGGGCGCCGAGAAGCTGGCGGAGCGGCAGGTGAAGGGGCTGAGCGATTTCGCCGCGCTGCTGCCGTCGGTATCGTTCGAGGGCATCGGGCCGGGCCGCAACACCGCCTTCTTCCGCGGCATCGTGCCGGCGGGCGGCGCCTATGCCTCGGTCGGCTATTATCTGGACGATATGCCCATCACCGGCACCGAAGTGCCTGATATCCATGCCTATGACATGGAACGTGTCGAGGCGCTGTCCGGCCCGCAGGGCACGCTTTACGGCGCAGGATCGCTGGCGGGCACGATCCGCCTGATCACCAACAAGCCGACGCTGGACAAATTCGAGTTCGGCTATGACGTGGAGGCCAATAAATATGGCAAGGGCGATTTCGGCGGGCAGCTAGAATCCTATATCAACGTGCCGGTCAGCGAGACGCTGGCGGTGCGCGCCATGGGCTATTATCGGCGCGACGGCGGCTATATCGACAACACGCCCAATAACGGCCTGCTGAACAACGGGTCGCCAGCGGTCTATAATCTGGGTGATAACAACCCCGACACCTTCTACAATCTCGACAATAGCGACATTGCGAAGGACGATTACAACACCATCAGGGAATTTGGCGGGCGGCTGCAATTGCTGTGGGAGCCGGTCGACGGCTGGTCGTTCAACCCGTCGATCACGGCGCAGAAGCAGGTGTCACGCGGCTATTTCGGCTATGATCCGCGGGTCGGGGATCTGGAAGTCCATGACTATGACCAGACTAAGAATGACGACCGCTGGTATCAGGCGGCGATGAGCATCCATGGCCATATCGGCGATTGGGACGTCGTATCGGCAACCGGCTATTTCAAACGGCGGACTCGGACGCTCAACGACTATACCTATTATACCGTCACCTATGACGGGTTCGGGCCGGGCTATGAAAGCTATCTGCAATTTTTCGACAATTGCACCGGATCGGGCGCGGCGCAGCAATGCTCGCTGATCGACCCGACCCAATATTATCATGCCGATACCCACCGCGACAAATTCACGCAGGAGTTGCGGATCAGCACGCCCAAGGACTGGCCGTTCGACGTGACCGTCGGCGGCTTCTACCAGCGGCAGAAGAATGAGCTTAACACCAGCTACGCGATCCGCGGACTGGATACGATCACCGGCTATACCGCGACCGGCGGCGGCGACGTGCCGGGTGGCCTCATCGGCGTGCCGGCCATGTATGGCATCGGCTATGACGATGACGGCAATCCCTTCTTCGACACGAGCGACGTCATCAATCCCAATGGCAGTCCGCTGGGCACGATGCTGCTCGGCACGCAGGCGGTGAAGGGCGACGCCTTCTACTTCGTCGAACAGGACCAGCTTTATCATGACAAGGCGATCTTCGCCGAGGGCCATTACAACATCACGTCGGCGCTGAAGCTGACCGGCGGCATCCGTTATTTCTGGACCGATTACAAGGTGAAGGGCTTTGCCGGGGTCGCGGCCTCCGCGGCAGGGCTGGGCTGCGCCACCCCGCTGTCGGCCACGGAGCGGCTGACCTGCATCAACACCAACCCGCTCGCAGCGGACGGGACCGGCCGTTACAAGGAGGATGGCGAGACGCACAAGGTCGCGCTCGACTGGCAGTTCCAGCCCGACAAGATGGTCTATTTCAACTATTCGACCGGCTTCCGCCCCGGCGGCTTCAACCGACCGCTGCGCATCCGCAGTCTCGGCCGGCTGGTTACGGTGGCGCCTTTCAAGTCCGAAACGCTCACCAATTTCGAGGTCGGCGTGAAGACCAGCTGGAACAATATCTTCCGCTTCAACGCCGCCGTCTATTACGAGAAATGGAACAATATCCAATATGGCGTGGTAGTGTCGGGCGCGCAGGGTGCGGGCATGACCGGCAACGCGGGCAAGGCCGAGGTGAAGGGCGTGGAATTCGACGCCGACCTGAGGCTGGGGCGGTTCACCATCTCCACCTCCGGCGCCTATAATGATGCGAAGCTGAAGGGCGATTTCTGCAACTTCGCGCTCAACACCGAAACGCTGTCCATCTCGCAGCTGGGCAGTTGCACCCTGGGCGAGTTCGTCGAAGGCTCCGCCCCGCCGACACCGCAGGTCGCCGCCGCTAACGGCACCCGCCTGCCGCGCCAGCCCCGGTTCAAGGGAACGACATCGGTTCGCTACGATGCCGATATTGGCGACTATCGCGTCTTCCTTCAGGGGGCGGCGCTTTACCAGACCGGAGCGACGCAGGATCTGAACGTCGAGAGCAACGAACTGCTGGGCAACACCAAGGGCTTTGTCAGCTTCGATTTCTCCGGCGGGATCAAGAAGGATAATTGGAGCCTGACGCTGTTCCTGCAAAATGCCTTCGATAAGCGCGGACAGCTGACCAAGAACACCTTCTGCTCGATCGACTTCTGTTCGGGTTCGTCGCGTACATTCACGATCAAGCCCCAATTCTTCGGCATCCGGTTCGGCCAGAAATTCTGACGATCGGTTGAAAGGTCAAGGAGGCCGCCGTCGGGTCGCAGGACTCGGCGGCGGCGCTTTTTTCATGAACATGCGTTCATGTTCGATCGTCGAAAATCGACGGATTTCCGTCGAAATCCAAGTTAAGGTTCAGCCATAATTCATCTGGCAATTTCGGCTTTCCGTTGCGTCAACCGTTCGCCTGACGACAAGCACAGTCGGACAGAATCGCTATTGTCGAGGGAACAGCGCTCGGCTTGGAACATTGCGGTTTTGTTAACTACAGGAGAATAATATGTCGCCGGCTCTGAAGAAAATTGCTCCCCTGGGCGTGATTTTGGTGGGTTCGCTGGCTCTGGGAGGCTGTGCCACCAAGGGTTTCGTGCGCGAGCAGGTCGCCACGGTCAATCAGCGCGTCGATGCGCTAGAAACGAAATTGCAGACCACCGACAGCACCGCACAGCAGGCATTGGCCGAGGCCCAGTCGGCTTCCGGTCAGGCCCAGAATAACGCCCAGCGTATCGAGCAGCTGAACGGCCGCGTCGACGGCGTCGAGCAGCGTATGCAGGAAGCCCAGCGCAAGCGCGCGCGCAACTGATCCGCACGACGGACGTTTAAGACAAGACCATGATTCCGGGTCGGCGCCTGTCCCTTCTGGCGCCGGCCGTTTTTCGTGAGTAGTGCATAGAATGAAGCTCCTACTTTCGGCGTTGGGCGGGCTTGCGCTGACCATCTCCGCGCCGGCCATGGCGGCCAGACCCAAAGCCAAAGCCGCTCCGGTCGCCAAATCGGCGCCGGTCGAGGAGGCGAAAGAGGAAATCCCGTTCGTCCGGTCGGAGGAAGCGACGCGCGTCGTCGACTGGGTCGCCTCCTCCGGGGATCATGGGACATTGCCTTACATCGTCATCGACAAGAAGGCGGCCACCGCCTTCCTGTTCAACGCGAAGGGGCAATCGCTGGGACATGCGCCTGTCCTGATCGGCATCGCACCGGGTGACGAGGCCACGCCCGGTATCGGATCCAAGAATCTGTCCGAAATCGGGCCGGCGGAAAAGACCACGCCTGCGGGCCGTTTCCTCGCCAAGTTCGGAGTTGCGGCCGGCAAGCAGCAGGTGCTGTGGGTGGATTATGCGACGTCGGTAGCACTGCATACCATCCCGACAGGCAGCCCGAAGGAAAAGCGACGCGAGCGGATGCTGTCGCCGACAGCCGAAGATAATCGCATCACCTTCGGCTGCATCAATGTGCCGAAGCTCTTCTACTCCAAGAGTGTCAGCCCGCTGTTTCGCAAGAAGGGCGGCTATGTCTATGTGTTGCCCGATACCAAGCCGCTGGAAGCGGTATTTCCGCGTCTGCGCGTTCAGCCCTTCCTGAACGCGGCAGCCGCGCAGGCGACCGCGACGGCGAGTACCGATTAGGGAGCCGCGACGGCTTCCTGGCAAGGCTCCAACGCATCCGGACAGTCTTCGCCATAGACCGTTCGGCCATTCCAGAAATCATTATAATTGTTGCCGCCGGGCAATTGCAGGTCGCCGAGGCCGGTTCCGCCTTCCTTTCGGGAGATGGCGACCATCTTTCCGTCTGGGGTGAAGCAGGCGAGGCCCTTGGGGTATCCCATGGGCGTCAGGAAGCGTGCATGGCCGACCCATTGCTCGCTCCAGCCCTCGTCGCTGTCCTGCTGCGCCAGCGCCTTTACGAATGCGCGTCCGAGAAGGACCGGGCCCGTGGGATGCAGCGAGTTCAGTCCATAATAATGATTGCGGCAGTTCGCCAGAATCATGTCGATGGCGATCGCCATCTCCTGCCGTCCCGGCCGCGCCCAGATGAGTCCGTTGGACAGCGCCGTCCAGGCAGGGCTTGAGGAGCGAACGTCGAGAAACGAGGCGATGGCTGCCATGGGCGGCGGGCGCAACCGCTCCATCCAGAAGAAGGAAATGTCGCTGTAGAGGCCGCCCATCGCATGGAGCAGGCATAGCCGGCCCAGATCGGCCTTGTAGGCATAGGGGCGCAGCCGGTCGAAGGCCTGGCAGACCTCGCGGGGGAAGGATTGTGCGAGGAAGTCCCGCAGATCGTCGTGCGTCCAGAGCCGATAGGAGGACTCAGGGTAGAGGTGCCGCAAACGGTCAACATTGTCGTCGATGATCGGTGCCAAGGCCAGTGGTCGGTCGAAAGGCTGTGCGATCAGAATTTGATGCACATGCAAAAAGAGGGCGTCGGCCGCGGGATGGGGATCGGGCGAGACATTGTCCATGGCCACGGGCAATGCCGGTTCCATCTCCGGATGCGCTAAATCATCTGCCATCGCCTGTGTCTCTCCCGTATGATTGGGCGGCTCGATCGGCAATTATAGGATCGTGACAGGCGGCGTCGACCCGTTGTCCCTCGACGCAAACAGGAAATGCGTCGCTTCAGCGACGATTGAGGTGGTAGCGCTGGGTGAAGTCTGGATGCCCGACAAGGATTCGAACCTTGATTGACGGAGTCAGAGTCCGCTCTCTTACCATTAGAGGATCGGGCATCATCGGCGGGGTAGTCCCGCTTGGGAGGCCGCAGATAGGCGTGGTTTGAAGAGCGGTCAAGCCCTTTTGTTGACAGTTCCGGCCGACTTTTCCAAAGCCGGCCGGAAGAGGCATGCGCCGCGATCAGGTGCGCTATCGAAAGCGCGCCGGCGGTCAGGCGACGAGTGCGGCGCGGCCGAGCAGGGGGCGCCACCAGTCCTGATTGTCGAGGAACCAGTTCAGCGTGTCGGCAAAACCCTGCGGGAAATCGCGGGATGGGGCATAGCCCAGTTCGGTGCGGATCTTCGTCTCGTCGATCGCATAGCGGCGGTCATGGCCCTTGCGGTCCTGCACATAGGTCATAAGGTCGGCGGACGCACGACCCTGGGCCGCAGGCGCGTGGGGGAAGGTCGCGGCCAGCGCAGGATTGCGGGCGAACGCCTCATCGACGCCGCGGCAGATTTCCCTGATCACCTCGATATTCGGCAGTTCCTGTCCGCCGCCGACATTATAGGTCTCGCCGATCCGGCCCTTGCGCAGGATCAGTTCGATGCCGATGCAGTGGTCTTCGACATGGAGCCAGTCGCGGATATTCATGCCGTCGCCATAGATGGGCAGGTTCTTGCCCGACAGCGCGTTGAGCGTGAAGAGCGGGATCAGCTTCTCGGGAAACTGGTAGGGGCCGTAATTGTTCGAACAGTTGCTGGTCGTCGTTTCCAGCCCATAGGTGTGATGATAGGCGCGCACCAGATGGTCGGACCCGGCCTTGGACGCCGAATAGGGCGAATTGGGGGCATAGGGCGTGGTTTCGCTGAACGCCGGATCGTCCAGTTCCAGCGTGCCGTAGACTTCGTCGGTCGACACATGGTGGAAGCGGTGCGGCCGGCCGCTTCCCTTGTCCAGCCAGGCGGCCTTGGCGGCCTTCAACAGGCTGTGGGTGCCGATGACATTGGTAGTGACGAAGGCGTCCGGGCCGGTGATGGAGCGGTCCACATGGCTTTCGGCGGCGAAGTGGACGATCGTGTCTACATCATGATCGGCCATCAGCTTCGAAACCAGCGCCGTGTCGCAAATATCGCCTTCGACCAGGGTCACGTCGGGCACATCAGCGATGTTGGCGGGGTTGCCGGCATAGGTGAGGGCGTCGAGCACCACGATGCCGTCATCGGGCGATGCCTTGCGCCAGTGACGGACGAAATTTGCGCCGATGAAGCCTGCGCCCCCGGTAATGATCAGATTGGCCATGCGCCTGTATTTCGCTCCCTGATGATCCGCGCATGGACATGCGCGCCAGTTGAATCATTCATGACATCAAGGGATTGAATCCCCTGCACTTGGCTTGAGCAGTAACCGCAAATGAAGCGGTTCCGCAATCGCCATGCGACCTGTTGCATCGCCTTCTTATCTTGCGGGTGTCTAGATATATGCCCCGCCTTTTTCTTTCGAAATGGCCGTCAGGCTGCATCCAGCGTCGAGAGGCCAACGCCAAGTACGCGGCCGTCCGGCACAGCGCCGGTGGATGCGGGCGATATGGCCGCCTCATGCTTGAGTTGCAGCAGGATATTGCCATCCCCGATGCAGGAGGGCGGAAGGCGCAAGGTGACGACGCGCCCGAGCGCGCTGAGCTTGTGATTCCCCAGGAAATAGCCGTTGGCGAGAATGTCGACGCCCGGCCGGTCCATGCCGGGGAGGATGAAGAAACGCAGGCCAAGATGCACGGTGACATAACCGCCGCTATACTCTTCCAGTGCGAAGCGCAGCGAATGGACTTCGTCGCTGCCCCAGACGCCCCAGCCTTCGCGCCCGAACCATCCCCCTGCCAGGAAATCGTCTGCCGCATGGTCTCCATCGTCGTGGTCCGTGCCGAAATGCACCGGCCAGTTTCGGGGCAGGATGGGAAAGCCCTCGTCCGACCAGCGCGTCTTGCCTTCGGTTGCCGCCGCAGCGTCCCGCCGGCGGGCATGGGTTTCGCTCAGCACCAGTTCGACCAGATGCTGAAGCTGGTCGAGCCGCCGGATGCTGTCGCCCATCATGTGCTCCAGCCTGTCGAGCCGCTGCTCGATCGTGGCGATGCTGTCCTGCATATTGTCCGGGGCGGTCAGCGGATCATTTCCTTGGTTACGATGTCGCTCCTCTGATGGCGGGCAAATCTCCCGCTGTCGACCATCTTTGTCGGCGTTGCGGCTCAGGCGTCGGGCATCTCGACGATCAGGTCGGCCAGTCGTTCGGCTTCACGCAGATCGTGGGTGACATAGAGGATCGGCAGACCAATTTCGTCGCGGAGCCGCTCAATCAGGGGCAATATCTCCTCGCGCCGCGCCCGGTCGAGGCCGGTGAGCGGTTCGTCCATCAACAGGAATCGGGGCGCGGACAGGAGTGCGCGGCCGATGGCGACGCGCTGGGCCTCGCCGCCGGACAGGGTCGCGGGCATACGGTGCAGCAGATGGCCGATGCCGAGGAAGGTCAGTATCTCCTGCTGCGAGAGCCGGCCGCCGGGGCGGCGACCATAGCGCAGATTGGCATCCACCCGCATGTGGGGGAAGAGGCGCAGATCCTGGAACAGATAGCCGGCATGACGATCGGTGACGGGCAGGTCGATGCCGGCGCGGTTGTCGAACAAGGTTTCGCCGCCGACCCCGATATGGCCCTGATCGGGGCGCAAAAGACCGGCGACCATGTTGAGGATGCTGGTCTTGCCAACGCCTGATGGCCCGATGAGCGCGATCAGCCGCGCGTCGGATCGGCAGGCCAGGGCGATGTCGCGGTCGCCCAGCCGGTGGCGGACGTTGATGTCAAAGGACATGGGGCATGCGTCCCTGCGCCACCCGGCGCGCGAGAATTTCGGACAGGAGGAGCGCGCCGAGCGAGAGCAGCACGGAGATGATCGCGAAGCGGCTGACCGACATTTCAGCGCCCGGCACCTGGAGCGCGGCATAGATGGCGATCGGCAGGGTGCGGGTTTCGCCGGGAATGTCGGACACGAAGGTGATGGTCGCGCCGAACTCCCCGATCGAGCGCGCGAAGCCCAGCATCGCACCCGCCAATATGCCGGGCAGCGACAGCGGCAGCGATATGGACAGGAAACTGCGCAAGCGCGAGGCGCCCAGCGTCTGCGCCGCCTGCTCCAGTCGCCGGTCGACCGCTTCGATCGACAGGCGCATCGCCCGCACCATCAGCGGCATCGCCATGATCGCGGCGGCAAGCGCTGCGCCGGTCCAGCGGAACAGCAGCGTCACGCCGAACCACTGGTCGAGCCAGCGGCCGATGGGACCATTGATGCCGAACAGGATCAGCAGCAGCCAGCCGGTGACGACGGGCGGCACCACCAGCGGCAGATGGACCAGCGCATCAAGCAGCAGCTTGCCCGGAAAGCGCCCGCGCGCCAATATCCAGGCGAGGGCGAAGGCGATCGGCAGCATGGCCGTCACCGCGACCAGGCTGACCTTGAGCGACAGGCTGATGACCGTCCAATCGTCGGGCGTCAGGGAAGAAAACATGTCATGCTGGGTGGGCGATATGCGTCCTGCCGTCAAGAAAGCGCGGTCGGGCACGGCATGTCCCTGGCTTGCCATATCTTCCATGTCATGGTGGCTTTCGCTCGGCTGGAAAAAACCATGGCGATGGTGTAGCGGCCGCCCTGTGGAGGGTCGCAGCCACTCTATCTGACAATTTCATCTGACTGGACCTGTGCATGAAAGAATTGATTGCCTTCGACCTCGATGGAACCCTGGCCGAAAGCAAGCAGCCGCTGGGCGAAGCGATGGGCGAGGCGCTGGCGGACCTGCTGGAGGTCGCGCATGTCGCCGTGATTTCAGGTGGCGACTGGCCCCAGTTCGACAAGCAGGTGGCGAGCCGCCTGCCCGCGCGTGCAGACGTGACCCGGCTGTGGCTGATGCCGACCACCGGGACGAAGCTGTTCACCTGGCGCGACGGCGGCTGGAAGCCGGTCTATGCCGAACTGTTCGATGACGGGCAGAAGGGCGCGATACTGGAGGCGTTCGACGCATCGCTGGAAGCGACCGGCTTCGTGCCGGAACAGACCTGGGGCGAACGGATCGAGGATCGCGGCAGCCAGATCACTTTTTCCGCGCTCGGCCAGCAGGCGCCGATCCACGCCAAGGAAGGCTGGGATCCAGACTTCGCCAAGCGCAAGATCATCCAGGCGGACCTGCGTGGGCGTCTGCCCGGCCTGTCTATCAACATGGGCGGCGCGACCTCCATCGACATCACCCGCGAGGGTGTCGACAAGGCTTATGGCCTCAAGAAGCTGCGCGATGCGAGCGGTATCGCGCTGGATGCGATGATGTTCATCGGCGACGCCATCTTCCCCGGCGGCAACGATTATCCGGCCAAGCAATTGGGGCTGGACACGGTGAAGGTGCGCGATCCGGAAGAAACACTGTCGGTCATCGCGGCGATCGTCGCCTGCCAGAAATAAGGCGCCGGAAACAGGGTTCAGGGCGCACTGAAGCCATAGCGCGCCAGGATCGACCGGCCGGTCGAGGACAGCAGGAAGCGCCGAAAGGCTTCTGCGTCCTTGTGCCGGCTGGCGGTCAGCCGGGCGACCGGATAGCGGATCGGCGCATGGCTGCCGACGGGAAAGGCGCCGACCGCGGCCACGCTCTTGCTGGCGCGCGCGTCGGTCGCATAGACGATGCCGAGCGGCGTGGCGCCACGTTCGACCAGCGCCATGGCGGCGCGGACATTGTCAGCGCGGGCGACCTTGCCCTCCACCTGCGGCCATACGCCTAGCGCCATCAGGGCCGCCTTGCCATATTTGCCTGCGGGCACGCTGTCCGGATCGGCCATGGCGAGCCGCCCGTCGCCCAGCGCGTGCGCGATCGGCATACCGCGTCCGATGCGGAGCGCGACCGGCTTGTCCGCAGGACGGACCAGTACCAGTCGGTTGCCCGCCAGATTGGCCCGCGTGCCGCGCGCCACCAGTCCGGCGCGCTCGACATCGTCCATCCATTCCTCGTCGGCGGACAGGAACAGGTCGGCAGGTGCCCCTGCCTTGATCTGGCGGGCAAGGGCGGACGAGCCGGCAAAGGACAGGACCGGGCGGGGATGGCCGCGCGCGGCCCAGGCGTCGGCAGCGCTGTTCATCGCTTCCTGCATGCTCGCCGCCGCCAGCAGCAGCGGTCCGCGATCGCCGGGGGCTGCCTGTGCCGTGGAGGAGCCGATCAGGGTAAGCAGCGCCAGGGCGCGAAGCAGCAATGTCATCATGCCGCCTGTTTGCGCCGGTCGCGCGGGGCAGGCAAGCGTCGCTTTTGTCGGCCGCCTCAATCCGCTAGGGCCATGGCCATGATCGATCGCAACCGGACTCCCCGCTGACCATGGCGATCGTGCGAAGCCAGTGCGGGCAGTGCGCCGTGGGCTGCGGGATGCGCGTGCTGACCGATGACGACCGGCAATTGCGGATCGAGGGCGACGCGACCCATCCGGCGAATGGCGGGCTGTTGTGCGCGCGGGCGATCGAACTGGAGGACAGCGCGCGGCTCGAAGGACGGATGATGCATCCGGTGATGGAGGGGCGGCGGCAGGGCTGGGAGCGGGTGATCGCGCAGATGGCGCGGCGACTGACGGCCATCCTGACACGCCATGGTCCGGGCAGCATCGCGCTGCATGTCGGCGGCGGGTTGCTGACCGAAGACTATTATGTCGCCAACAAGCTGATGAAGGGCTTTCTCGGTTCGGCCCATATTCATGCGCCGTGGCTGGGCGACACCGCACGGTTGCAGCGCGCTGCCTTCGGCGAGGATGTCATGCCCGCTACGTTCGAGGATATCGATCGTGCCGGAACGATCCTGCTGGTCGGTGGTGAGGTTGGGCACGATCATCCGGTGCTGATGGACCGTGTGCAGGCGGCGCGATCGAATGGCGCGCGGCTGATCCATCTCGGGTCACCGGGTGAGGGTGACGCGATCGGGGCGGCTCTGCGTCTGCCGGTTGCGCCCGGCGGCATGGCGCGGTTGATGGGCGGCCTGTTGCTTCATTGCTATGATACGGGCCTGATCGATCCGCTTTGGCTGGAACGGCATGTCGCCGTGCCGATGGGCTATTGGCATGACCTGCGGCAGGGCCATGACGTCTGGTCGGTGGCGCGCGCCTGCGGCCTGCCGCCGGGATCGATCCGCGCCTTCTACGAGACATGGGCGGCTGAAGCGCAAACGGTGACGCTGGCCGGCGGCAGGGAGGCCGCAGCGGTGCTAAGCCTCCATCTCGCGACCGGGCGTATCGGCCGGCCGGGCACTGCGCCTTTCCTGATCGGTGGTGGTGCCAATGGCATGGGCGCGCGCGAGGTCGGCTGCATGGCCGACAGCCTTGCGGCACATATGGGCTTCGATGACGAGGCGCTGGCCCGGATGGAGCGTTTCTGGGGCGCGCGCCGCATGGTTCAGGCGGAGGGCCTGGAGGGCGAGGCGCTGCTGGATGCGATGCGCGATGGCCGGGTCAAGGCGCTGTGGAGCGTCGGGGCGGATGCCGCTGCGACGGACTGGCTCAGGGAAGCGCGCGCGCTGGTGCCCCTGTCGATCCGGGCATCCGATCAGGTGGAGCCGGATTCGGACGGCTGGAGCTTCCGATTGCCTTCGGCCGGATGGATCGAGAAGGACGGAACGCTGACCGGCATGGATCGGCTCGTCAGCCGGCAGCGCAGGCTGTTCGACCTGCCCGGCGAGGCCCGGCCCGACTGGTGGATGCTGACCAAGGTCGCGCAGGCGATGGGATGGGGCGATGCCTTCCATTATGAGTGGGCGGCCGACATTTATCGCGAGCATGTGCGACTGACCGCCTATCAGAA
This sequence comes from Sphingobium sp., assembly GCF_035511395.1. GTDB lineage: Bacteria > Pseudomonadota > Alphaproteobacteria > Sphingomonadales > Sphingomonadaceae > Sphingobium. The sequence continues at coordinate 8,846 of NZ_DATKFP010000316.1, read as the reverse complement.
TGATGGCGCGCGGCTGCTCAACCTCAAGCGTCATGCGCCGATTTCCAATCCGGCTTATGCCGAACTGACGCCGTGGCGCTGGGGCGAACTGCCTTTCGACGAGGGGCGGTTCCCGACGCCTGACGGCCGCGCGCGGCTGCTGTAAACAAGCGATCAGGCGGCCGCCGCTATGCCCCGAAGATGGGCGAGCAGCGTGTCGCCATTGGCCTGCCAGGTGAAGCGCAAGGCGGTTTCGCGGACGGCGGCCTGGGATGGCGGATTGTCGAGGATCGCCCGGATGGCGGTAGCGATTGCGTCGGGATCGCGTTCCACGATCCGGCCCGCCTCCGGCCGGTCGAGCAGTTCGCGCGCCCCCCCCACGTCGCTGATGACGATCGGCGTGCCGCAGGCGAGCGATTCGACCCAGGCATTGGCCAGGCCTTCCGATTCGGACGGCAGCGCCATCACATCGGCAGCGGCGAAGATCCGCGGCAGCTTGTGATGGGGCACGGAGCCGAGAAAGCCGATCCGCCGTTCGACGCCCAGTTCCTGTGCCAGATTTTCCAGCGTCCGACGATATTGGCCCTGACCGGCCAGCAGCAGTGTGACGTCGGGCAGTTGCGGCAGGGCGCGGACCAGCAGATCCTGCCCTTTGCGCGGGATCAGCGCGCCGACGCTGAGCACCACCGGGCCGTTGAAGTCGAGCGCCGCCTTGGCCGCCGCGCGGTCGGTGATCTCGAACGTGTCGAGATCGACGCCGGTATAATGGACGCGGACCTTTTCGGCATCGATGCCCATGCGGGCCATCGACCGGCGCATTGCGTCCGACACGGCGAGCAGCCCGGCGGCGGCGTCAGCCGCCTTGCGCACCATCTTGCGGGTGCCGCCCTGCGTGCCCCAATGATGGATGTCCGCGCCGCGCGCCTTGACCGAATAGGGGATGCCGAGCGCCTTCGACAGGCGCTGGGCCACCGGGCCGTCGGGGAAGAAGAAGCTGGCGTCGATCACGTCGAACGGCTTTTCCGCATGAAGCCGCCTGATGAGCGGCAGGATCGCGCGGGTCATGGTGCCGACATTGGTCCGGCCGCCGAATTTGGGAATGATCGGGAAGGTCGGGCGATAGACGGTCAACTCGCGCCAGCGCTCCTTGCGCGGCAGTGCGCGCAGCGGCGCATAGCGGCCGGCATGCGACAGCGGCCATGGCGGCAGGCCGACAGGTGCGACCACGGTGACGTCGGCCTCGGGGCGGCTGGCCAGTTCGCGCGCCTGCCGTTCCACGAACACGCCGAAATTGGGCCGGCTGATGTCGGGAAAGAGGGTCGACAACATGAGGATGTTGAGTGTCATGGGCCCTCTCTGGATGCACAGATTTGACGCATGGTTAAGCGCGGAGCGGCAGAATGGCTAGAGTCGTCGGACGAGTTGTTCCGCAACCGCCGCCCAGGGCGGGTCGGTCAGCACCAGTTGGCGGGTGCCGGACCCCAGCGGCAGCATCTGCAACCGGTCGCCTTCGCGCCCGATCAGGCGGCCGAACAGGAAGCGGCCGGCGGGGCGCGGCAGCAATATGTCGCGGTTGAGCGCGCTGCCATAATCCTCCGGCAGGATGCGGCGGCACCAGATGGCATCGCCTGCGCGATAGTCGCCGATGCTGGCGCCGACATGCACGCCGACCATGCCGTCCGAGGCGATCGGCGGCGGGAATGTCAGGGTGCGGGTCGGCGCCCGCGCGCCATCGGGGCCGAGCAGCGCGGCGACGGGGATTTCGCTCTGGCCCGGCAGGGCGACCAGTTCGGCGCTGGTGACGCCCAGGGCCAGCGCGATTCGGTTCAGCCATTTGACCGAGACTGTACGGGTTCCGGTTTCGAGTCGCCCGATCGTCTGAGCCGTGGTAGGGGGATCGCACAGCACACCGACCTGCTCCAGGGTCAGTCCCTTCGCCTTGCGAACCTCACGGATGCGGGTGATCATATACGCCTCGCAAATAACCTATTTGGTTTTCTCTTTCCTACAGATTATCCGCCATGGCAAGCCCATCATCCTGATTCACTGGATGGAGGCGCAAATGACGAACCATGTCGAGCAGTTGGTCGAGGGGCCGGACGGCCGAAGCCGGATGGTCATGGTGCATCTGGGCGAATCGCCGCTCGCCTGGCTGCATGCGCGGGGTCATCTGAGCGCACGGCACTATGTCGCGGGCGACAAGTTGCGGGCCGACTGGGAAAAGGCCGGGCTGGGTGCGCGGGTGACAATGTGTTGGGATGCCGCGCCACGCGAGGGCGGACGGCGCGGCTCCGGCGGGCGGCCCGATCCGACGCTGGCGCAACTATCGGCGAAGGATCGGTTCGACGGCGCGATCCGCGCGGCGGGACCGGGGCTGGCCGATATCCTCTGGCGCGTCGCCTGCGCGGGCGAAGGGCTGGTCGCGGCGGAAAAGGCACTGGGCTGGCCGAGCCGCGCGGGCAAGCTGGTGCTGACGCTGGCGCTCGACCGGGTGGCGGGCTGGTACCGGGTACCCTGATAATTATTTGACCATGCCTGCGCCGAGCAGGAGGAGCAATTTCACGTCCATGGCATAGCCCTCCGCCCGCCAGGCGGCGATCTGGTCGGGCAGGGTGGCCAGCGGCACGCGGTGGACATGGATGTCCTCGCCATCCACCCCGCCGCCATCGCCCGTCTTCACCAGTTCATGGGCGCGGAACAGGGTGAAGCTTTCCGACACCATGCCCGGAGAGCTGTAGAACTGTCCCAGCGATTCGAGCCGGGCGGGATGGTAGCCGGTCTCCTCCTCCAGCTCGCGGGCGGCGGCGAGGCTGGCTTCCTCCCCCTCATCATGGTCGCCGACAAGGCCGGCGGGCAGTTCGATGCAGCGGCGACCCAATGGCACACGATATTGATCGACCAGCAGGACGTGGCGGCCATCCGTCGCCTCGTCGATCGCCAGAATGACGGCGGCGTGGATGCCGCGCGCGCGGCCGACATATTCCCATTTGCCGCGCCTCTTGGCGGTGATGAAGCGGCCCTCCCACATGATTTCCTCGGGAGCGGTCCGGTCGGGGTCGGTCATAATTCGATCAGCCTGTCGGGTAGTTCGTTGATGTCGTCGTCGGCGCGTGGGAAATGGGCGGCCAGCACCGCGCCCACCTGTCGTACCGCAGCGGCCAGGCCTTCGCCGGCATGGTCGGCGCGGATCGCGGCGATCAGCGCGGCCATGGCCTCGCCCCAGGCTTCGGGTGCGACCTTCTCGTTGATTGCGCGGTCGGCGACGATCTCGGCGCGATGTTCGTCGAGCGAGAGGTAGATGAGCACGCCGGTGCGCCCGCGCGTGCGAGCCTCGGCGGCGGTGCGGAACAGCAGGATGGCGCGTCGCCGCACCCGCCGCGCCTTGGTCGCGCGCGGGGTCATAACCATGCGCAGCGGCATGATCGCCAGCAGATAGCGCACGACCAGGAATTTGAGGATGAGGAGGCCGAGCAGCCCCATCAGCAGCTTCCAGTCGGCCAGCTCATGCTCCCAGTCGAGCAGCAGCATGGAAAGGAAGCCGCGCAACTGCGCCGGGAAGGCGGCCATCAGGGCGAGGGCGATGAACACCGCCGCCGCCGCCCAGCTGAGGCCGACATCATGATAGCTGTCGGATCGGCGGGCCACCATAGTCACGATCTCGCCGGAGGTGTGGGCCTCCGCCTCCGCCACGGCGGTCGACACGATGTCATGGTCGGCTTTTGTGAGATGAAGCTGCATCACCAGTCCCCCGACGCGCCGCCGCCACCAAAATCGCCGCCGCCTGAAAAGCCGCCGCCGCTGTCGCCGCCGCCCCAGCCCGATCCGCTACCCCAGCCGCCGCCCGATCCCCAGCCTGAACCGCCCGTGCCCGGTCCCCAGATGATGACTGGCGGAATACCGCCGCCACGGCGATAGCGCTTGCCGCCCCGCGCGCGCGACAATAGCGGCAGGGCAACGAAGAAAACGATGAACAATATGACCCAGAAGCCGATGATCGCGCCGCCGCCGTCATCCTGGCTGCGGGCGTCGGCTTCGGCCGCTGCCGCGCGTTGGCGCGCCTGATCCGGGGGCAGCGCGAGCAGCGAGGCGATCTGATCCGCCCCCGCATTGATGCCGCCCGCCATGTCGCCGGCCTTGAAGCGTGGCGTGATGTCCCGGCGGATGATCTGCGACGAAAGGGCGTCGGTCAGTATGCCTTCGAGGCCATAGCCGACCTCGATCCGCACCTTCCGGTCGTTGGGCGCGATGATCAGCAGGGCGCCGTTGTTACTGCCCTTATCGCCGATCTTCCAGTCGCGGCCGAGGCGATAGCCATAATCGGCAATCTCATAGCCCTGAAGATCGGGGATGGTCGCCACGACCAGTGACCGGCCGCTCGCCTTCTTCTGCGCGATCAGCTTCTGGCTGAGCGCCTGCTCCTGCGCCGGATCGAGCAGGTTCGCCGCGTCGATCACGCCGCTGTCGTTGTACTTCGGAAAGCTCTGCGCCCACGCCGCCGGCGCAAAGGCCAGCAGCGCGAGGATCAGGAGCAGGCGACACAGCATCGGATCAGTTGCCGAAGTCGACCTTCGGCGCTTCCTCCGCGCCGGGCGTGGTGGCCTGGAACGGGGTCATGGGCTTGGCGCCGTGGATCAGCTTCGCGCCGATCGCGTCGGGGAAGGTGCGGATGCGGGTGTTATAGGCCTGCACCGCGCCATTATAGTCGCGGATGGCAACGGCGATGCGGTTTTCCGTGCCTTCCAGCTGCGACTGGAGTTGCAGGAAATTCTCGTTGGTCTTGAGGTCGGGATAGGCCTCGACAGAGGCGAGCAGGCGGCCAAGGCCCTGGCTGAGTTGCGCCTGCGCGGCCTGGAACTGCGCAACCTTGGCGGGATCGGACAGATCCTCGGCATTGACCTGGACGGACGTCGCCCTGGCGCGGGCCTCCGTGACCTTCACCAGCGTATCCTGTTCCTGCTTGCCCGCCGCCTTCACCGTGGCGACGAGATTGCCGACCAGATTGGATCGGCGCTGATATTGTGCCTGGACATCGGCCCATTTGGCTTTGGCCTCTTCTTCGGCCGTCGGCACGCTGTTGATGCCGCAAGCGGACAGGGCGAGCGCCCCGAACAGGGGAAGAAGCAGGGTGGAGTAGCGGCGCAGAAGCGTCATGGAACATCCTCGGCTTTGTTTCGCTGTTGAAATAGGACGTTGCTCCGGGCGGTGCAACGGGCCATGCAGTCATTATCGCAGATGGTATAAGGGGCTTACACCATGGGGCTGATTTCCGAATTCAAGACATTCATAAATCGCGGCAATGTGATGGACCTTGCCGTCGGTGTGATCATCGGTGGCGCCTTCGCCACCATCACAAAGTCGCTGACGGACGACCTGATCATGCCGGTCGTCGGCTTCATCTTTGGCGGCGCGGACTTTTCGGGCTATTTTCTGCGGCTGGGTGAACTGCCAGCCGGGTTCAAGGGCAATCCCGACAGCTATGCTGATCTGAAGGCGGCCGGCGTCGCCATGTTCGGCTGGGGCCAGTTCCTGACCGTGCTGGTCAACTTCATCATCCTCGCCTTCATCATTTTCCTGCTGGTCAAGGTCGTGAACAAGCTGACTGCCAAGCCGGAACCGGAAGCGGCCGCCCCTGCGCCGACGCCGGAAGACATTGTGTTGTTGCGCGAAATCCGGGATTCACTCAGAAAATAATCGTTTATGCGACGAAACGAGCCTGCGATGGGAACCATCCACCGCGCGGCCAGTTGAACCGCGTCAGGGTTAACAGGCCGTTCTTGCGGTCTCGCCTTGCGAAACGACGTCAGCCCGTAGGGGGCGCAACAGGAGAAAACGCCGTGAAAACCTTTGTCACTGTTCTTGGCCTTGCCAGCATGGTTGCACTTGCTGCGTGCGATTCCAAGCAGGAGAACAAGGTCGAGAACGCATACGAGAATCAGGCGGCTGCGCTCGACAACCAGGCTGACAATATGGAAGCCATGGCCGACAACCTGACCGGCAATGCCGAAAACGCGGCGGAAAATGCTGCCGACGTGTTGGAGAACAAGGCCGACGCCACCCGCGAAGCGGGTGAGAAGGCGGCGGACGCCGTGGAAAAGAAGAACTGATAAACCCGCTCCTTCGGGGGCTGGTGAAAGGGGCGTCGCGATCCAGTCGCGGCGCCCCTTTTTCGTTCCATCGCGCCTTTAACGCCCCCTTAACCACGTCCCGCCATGGTGCGGCTGCGCGCATCCGTGGGGCCAGTGGGAATGGACGAGTTACTACAGGAATTCATATCCGAAACCCAGGAGACGCTGGAAGCGCTCGCGGGTGAAGTCGTGGCGTGGGAGGCTGATCCTTCCGATCGCGACCGGCTCGATGCCATTTTCCGCTTCTTCCACACGGTCAAGGGTAGCTGCGGTTTCCTGAACCTGCCCCGCTTCGAACGGCTGAGCCATGCCGCCGAGGATGTTCTGTCCGAGATTCGCGCCGGCAACCGGCAGCCGGACCCGGCGACGGTGACGGCCGTGCTGGGCCTGATGGATCGTATCGGCGAATTGACCGAAGCTGTCGCCATGGGCGCCGCGCTGCCCAACGAAAATGACGATTATCTGATCGCTGCGCTCAGCGCGCCTTCGGATGCGATAATGCAGCAGGAAGCAGGATCGAGGGAAGCGGGCGTCGCGACGGCTGCGGTCGCGCGACAGGCAAGCCAGGCCGCCCCGCGCACGATCCGCCTGCCTCTGAGCCTGATCGACCAATTGATGAACGGCGTGTCCGATATGGTGCTGGCGCGCAACGAACTGTCGCGCAAGCTGCGCGAGCGGTCCGCCGATCCCGAACTGGATACGGTGTTCGAGCGGCTGTCGGCATGTGTGGCCGACATGCGCGATGTGATTTCCAAGACGCGGATGCAACGCGTCGACCGCCTGTTCGCCGCGATCCCGCGCATGGTGCGCGATCTGGGCCGTGAACTGGGCAAGCGCATCGACCTGACGCTGGAGGGCGGCGACGTCGAAATGGACCGCGAGATGGTGGAGATGGTCGTCGACCCGCTCACCCATATCGTGCGTAACAGCATCGACCATGGCATCGAGACGCCGGACAAGCGCCGTGCCAGGGGCAAGCCGGAAGCCGGCAAACTACGGGTCGAGGCGCGCCAGTCGGGTAACCAGATCGTCATCGCCATTGCCGACGACGGTGCGGGCATCGACACGTCGCGTTTGGTCGAGAAGGCGATCGCCGCCGGGCGCCTGACGCCTGAAGCGGCCGCGCGGATGAGCGAGCAGGACAGGCTGGACCTGATCTTCCAGGCCGGGCTGTCGACCGCGCAGCAGGTCACGGCCATTTCCGGTCGCGGCGTGGGCATGGACGTGGTGCGCGCCAATGTGGAGCGAATCGGCGGCGTCATCGCGCTCGACAACCAGCCGGGGCAGGGGCTGTGCATCACGCTGCGCGTGCCGCTGACGCTGACCATCATTCCGGGCCTCATCATCCGGGCAGGCGGTCAGCATTTCGCGATTCCGCGCTCGGCGGTCGTGGAAATCCTGCACGATAATAATGACATGCTCCAGATCAGCGAAGTCGGCGGCGCACAGATCGCGACGATTCGCGGGATGCGCCATTCGATGGTCGCGCTCGAAGACGTGCTGGGGATGGAGAAGCTGGCGCAGGCCGGGCCGCGCGCGATCATGGTCGTGCGATCCGCCACAGGCGTGCCCTTCGCCATGGGCGTGGCGGCGGTCGACAATCATGAGGAACTGGTGATCCGGCCGGCCTCACCCCTGGTGATGGCGAGTGGCGTCTATGCTGGCATGACCCTGCCCGACAATGGCAGGCCGATGCTGTTGCTCGACGCGGCCGGCCTCGCCAATGCCGCGCGCCTGCCCAATATCATCGACGATCGGGCGGCGCAGCAGGACGAGCAGGCCGATGCGCAGGCACGGGTCGAAATGGTGGCGGCGCTGCGTTTCGAGGAATTGACCGGCGAGCGCCGCCTGTTGAAATTGTCGCTGATCGAGCGGGTCGAGGATATCGATGCGCGGCTGTTCGGTCGGTCGGGCGGTCGCGCTTTCGTGCGGCTCGACGGGCGACTGGTGCCTGTCGCCAATGGCCAGGCGAGCTTCGACCGGGACAAGGTGTCGGCGTTGCGCCTGCGTGACGATCAGCGGGAGGCCTGCTATCCGGTCGCCGCGGTGCTAGACATCGTCGAAATGCCACTGATGCCGGACATGGTGGCGATGCACGGTGTGCTGAGCGGCGTGTCGGTGATCGAGGGCGAGCATCTGGAGGTGCTGAACCCCTTCGCGCTGTTCGCGGCCCTGCCGGAGGAGACGGTGGCCGAGCAGCCGCGTGGTCGCTGCCTGCTGGCCGACAGCGAGGATGGCTGGACGCGCGAGATATTGGCGCCGCTGCTGCGCCAGGCGGGCCATGACGTGATGCTGGGCTTGCCCGCCGATGCGGCGGTCGATCCGCGCGACGTGGTGCTGTGCAGCGGGTCCGATGCGGCGCAGGTGGCCGGGATCATGGGGTGTCGCGTGGTGCAACTGCGTGCTTCTCCCCGTGCCATGGGGCCGCAGGATGGCAGCATCTATCGCTACGACCAGGATGCGCTGATGGCGGCGATCGCCGGAGGGCAGAGGTAAGGATCATGGAAAAACTCTATCTTCTGGCGATGCTGGCAGGCACGCGGATCGCGGTCGAGGCCAGCGAGGTCGAGGCTGTCGTCAAGCTGACCGATATTTCTCCTGTGCCGGGCATGGGCGCGCATGTGGCGGGGCTTTCCGCGCTGCGCAGCCGGGTGCTGACGATCATCGATGTCGTCGCCATCGTGCATGGCCGGGCCACGCCCGCCGATCAGCGCGGGCTGGCGATCATCGCCGACATCAGCG
>NZ_DATKFP010000315.1:0-14569 GCF_035511395.1 Sphingobium sp. | reverse complement strand
ACATTTACGGAGGCCGGTTGGCGTCAATTATGATGGCCGGTAAGCGGCCGCACCGAGTGGTGGGATTTGGGTATCACGCGAGCCTTGTAGTGGCAACGGGCCTTGGGCAACCGGATGTTGGTAATTGTCGCTGGCGCCGGTGGTGAAGGCAGCTGTGGCATTGCGGGAGTAATTGACGGTGGCGACAATTACCTGGTGTCGCAATGCCTTATGCGGAATGCTCCCTGGACGCGAGGTTGGCGACAATTACGATGGCCGGTCCGATGCCGGGCCGGTTGGGTGATTATTGGCTGGTTCGATGCGACTGATGGCGGAGCGTTTTCGGTAGCTCTCGCCGTTCATCTCGATGATGGTTGAGTGGTGAACGAGGCGGTCGATGGCGGCGACACTCATGGCGGGATCTGGAAAAACGTTGTCCCAAGCGGAAAATGGCTGGTTGGCGGTGATCGCGATCGAATGGCGCTCGTAGCGATGGGCGATGAGCTCGAACAGGGCGCTGGTCTCGACCTGATCCTTGCGGACATAGGACAGATCGTCGAGCACGATGAGGTCGTACTTGTCGAGTTTGTCGAGCATGGAGGGCAGACTGAGATCGCGGCGCGCAGCCTGAAGTTTCTGGACCATATCGGTGGTGGAGCAGAACAGGACCCGGCGCCCAGTATCGATAAGCGTATGGCTGATCGCCGAGATGGCGTGCGTCTTGCCGGTGCCCGACTGTCCGAAGAACAACAGGTTGCCCCCATTGTCGATCCAACCATCGCCTGTTGCGAGCGAGAGCAGATGGGGTTTGCGCACACCAGGGGCAGCGTCGAAATCGAAGGTGGCGAAGGTCTTGCCTGCTGACAGGCCGGACTGGTCCCGATGCCGCTGGATACGCCGCGTGGTGCGTTCGGCCATCTCGATCTCGAGAAGCGAGGCGAGCAGTTGAACAGCAGGCCATCCATCCCGATCGGCGGTATCGGTAAGCCGCTTCCAGTTGCGGTTGATGCTGGGCAGGCGCAGGGCCTTGAGCATGGTGGGCAGCACGGCTGCGGCTTGATCCTTGGTCCGGGTCATCAGCGCAACTCCATGCTGGTAAGCAGGCTGTTATATCCGCGCGGATCCGGTGGTGGGATCGTCACCTCGTGCCTGGCTCGAAGGGTCGGAAGAAACTCCTGCCTGAGCGCGGTGACATCGGGGAGACGACCAGCATCGAGTGCCGCGTCGATGCGCAGAGCCAGCGCGTCGACACAATCTCCTCTTGCCGCGATATCGAGCAGGGCGACGGTGTCACGGCAGGCTTGGTGGGCATCAAGCTGGTCGTCGAAGGCTTGCCATGCCCGCCTGTAGGCGTGGGCGGGGAACAGGGCGTCGCGGTATACCAGGTTCCGCAATGCCCCGGGCTTGCGCCTCAGGTTGGCGATCATGTGGCGAAAATCGATCTGGTGGCCTCTTTGGGGATGCGGCATACGGACCCGTGGGGTGGTCATCACCTTGTCGGGGCCGAGGAATAGATCGATGCGGTCATCGAAGAGATGGGCGTGCAGCCGACGACCGACCAGGCGGGAGGGGACCGAATAGATGACCCTGTCGATAGGAACGGTGCCGTTACGGCTGACATCAACCGCGATCATGGCAAAGTCTGTGGTGCGGTGTGCTGGCAGGCGTCCCAGCAGGCGGCGTTCCTCGTCGACGAGCCTGGCCTTGCGGCGGTTCTGCTTGGCGACTTCGGCTTCTACAAAATCGCGCCAGGCGCCGAGGCTGTCGAAGTCCCGGCTGCCCCGGCGACGCAGGGCTTGGTCGAGGCGTCGCTTGAGATGGCCATGAGGGCCTTCGATCGAGCCGTTCTCGTGGGCCTCGCCGCGGTTGTTGCGGGTCGCGATCATGCCGTAATGACGGCAAAGGTCGTCGTAGCTGCGGGTGAAATCCCGCTGCGCATCGGCGTCGAGGTTCTTGTAGGCAGCGGACAGGGAATCGCTGCGGTGCTCGACCGGGACGCCGCCCAGCTTCCACAGCGCATCCTGCAGATGCTCGGACAGGGCGGCAAAGCTCTCGCCCCCCAGTACGACAGCGGCATGCTCCCAGCCACTGCAGGCCAGGCGGAAATGATAGAGCCGGTGGGCGAAAGGCTCGCCGGTGATGGTGACCTTCAGGTCGTCGCAGACCGTGAAATCCGATAGGCCCTGCCGCCCGCTCTCGTGGCGCTGCGGGAAGAATATCTCCTTCTCCTCGCCATGCAGCGCCCGCCAGCGGGCAATCCGACGTTCGAGCGTGCGCCTGATCCTGTCGGGAACGGCCTCTTCGCCAAACTCGTCCTGTAGCGTCTCGAAGATGGTGACGGCGAGAATGCCGTCGATCTTGAGCAACTCCTCGATACGGGGCCAGAAAGGCTCAAGAGGATCGGCGCGGGTGCGCCAATGGCGTCCCTGCTTCTTCTGGGAAGGCAAGCGCGGATCGTTCTCGATCCGGCGTGCGCTACGCTCGCTAATACCGGCCTTGGCGGCCGCAACGGACTGGGTGTGATGGCGACGTTCAACCATGAAAAGAAATACCTGCTGATCGGAAAGGTGGTGGCCCGGCATCGCAACCCATCGCTTCAATGTTCGATGAGTGTTCCGATACCACCGCTCGCCGCAGCCCGATCCGCACTCCCGCCCAGGGGAGAAAAGATCGCCATCGGTTGTCTGGCCTGCTCTCCGGTCGGGGCTCCGCCCCTCCCTGCGATCAGGCCAGACAACCGATCCTACCGGCCATCATAGTTGCCGCTGAACCGGCCATCGTAAATGTCGCCGCGCAGCCACACCATCAGCGATGGTGACCTTGCGGGCGTGTCGGGGAGCGCAATCGTCGGCAGAAGCTCTCCTCGCTCACCGAAGAGGGACGTGCTCTCGCGCAAGCGCTTTTCGAAGATCTCAGGCCCAACCTGGCGAATGCTTACTGGGGCAGCAAACGTATCGGCCGTTACGGCTGCTGACAGTGATGGAGCATCTCTGCTGGCCGGATCAGGCGAGCAATGCCGCCGGCTACAACCGCAGCATCAATGGCAGTAAACAGGTGCCGGACCAGGTCTGGGGGGCTGCGTCGACCTGGCCCGGCGGGTATCACCTATCCTGCAAGCCCGGTGGGGGTCAGCGACTTGCCGGTGGCGAGCTCGTTCTCCAGCACCGGGACCGCGGTACCGGCGACCTGCTGCAGCGCCGGGTCGGTTCCGTCCTGTGCGTAACCCTTATGCACCGCCCAGGTATCCTGCTGAACCTGCGCCGACTGGGTGAGATAGAGGTTGTCGAAAGCGCTCTTCGGCGCCTTCTGGAGCAGCTTGAGGAGGGCAGCGCGGTCGGCGGAAAGGGTCGAGGACGGCGCCTTGATCGTGCGCTGATCGTTCTTCAACGCCGCCAGCAGCGCTTTGTGGCTACTTTGCGTCTCTGCCAGAACGCGCTTCGCATAGGCCTTGACGTCATCACGCTGCGCGCGCGTCGCGGCGAGCTGCGACGCCTTGATCTGGTAAAGATTGGCGTCGGCCGCGGCGAGCACGTAGTTGGGTCCACTCTGGCTTGCGATCGGCGAGACGCCGATGTCGGCGCTGGTCATCGTTCCCGAAGTCGCCGGCGAAACAGCCTGAGCCAACACCGGAACTGGCGCCAGGGTAAGCAGCGCGGCAAATATCGCAATCTTCATCGAAATCATCCGTTGGTTTTGTTAGACATTGACCAAGATCAACGGCTCAAACGATAAGGAAACGGAACGGTTCCCTTTTTGGGTCTAATCTGGGTAAATCGGCCCGGCGCGTGACGGCGGGGGGCAGACCTTTGTCGGCGATCGGCCGCCTGATCCGCAGCGCCAGCAGCTCAGCGACATGACGCGCACCCAGCTCGGACATGGTCGCATTCTTTTCGCCATACCCGTTATCGCTGACTATCCTCGACCATGACAAGCTTCTCTCAAAGATCGCTCGTGCGGTCGATAATAAGCGGGTAGGTAATTTAGTTGTTCGCGCGCATATCACTGATGTCCGACCGGGCCAGTTGAGTGCGTCAGGTCAAGGCGTTTACCTGCTGGTATGGGGCGGGTAGACAGCGACAATCGAACTCGCGACAGACTAATTGCCGCGCGAACCTTGCACTGTGAGGATTTGACATCCAAGGCAGCGGTACCACGGTGAGCGTCGGGATTAAGAGCCGGATTCGGAAGTTTCTCAATTCTGACAAAGCCTTGCGGTTCTGCGCGTGAGCATGCGGATTGAGGCGACGAGGGCCCAAGCGGTGGACGAGGCTATGGATCGCTCCCAGTCTTTTGCGAGCCGACGACAGCGCCCGAGCCAGGCAAAAGTCCGTTCGACCACCCATCTGCGGGGCAGCACCTGAAAGCCTTTCGCCTTGTCCGATCGCTTGATGATTTCGATCGTCCATTTGCCCATGCCAACCAAGGCGGATCGTAGCTTATCGCCTGCGTAACCGCCATCGGCAAAGATGTGTCGCAGCCAGGGAAACCGTTTGCGAATGGCTGCCAGCACATCGACGGCCCCATCTCGGTCCTGAATATCGGCGGCATGTACGAGGATGAAGATGAGGAAGCCGCAGGTGTCCGTCAGGATATGTCGCTTCCGGCCTTTCACCTTTTTGCCCGCGTCATAGCCCGAGATTCCGCCACTTTCGGTGGTCTTGACCGATTGGCTGTCGATCACTCCGGCGCTGGGCGAAGCTTCACGCCCTTCGATTTCCCGCAGGTTCATGACCAGCACCGTGTTGATCGCGTCGAACAGACCGGCATCGCGCCAGGCATAGAAATAGCGCCGCACCGTCGATACCGGAGGAAAGCACTTCGGCAGAAGCCGCCACGCCCACCCGCTTGCCGCGATGTACAGCATCGCGTTCAGAACCTCGCGCATGTCGGTAGTCCGGCGTCGGCCACCTCGCCTCGCCGGTGGAACGAAAGGTGCTGCCAGCACCCACTCCGTGTCCGTCATATCCGATGGATATCGCAAACCTTCCCGACTATGCTCACGCCGGGCAATACCAGTCCATGCCACCATCCACTCCTTCTTGTCGCAAAGAGGCGTGAATCACAACATGCTGGTATTGCTCAACAACTTTCGGATCGGGCTCTGAAATATGCTTTGATATCAGCATAGCCAATTGCGGTCCTCTCGATGCAATTAGCGGCGGCGGTTCTTATCGCGTGCCTCCGGCGCCGGAGGCACGCAGCCGATTTCATTGTCCATCGATCCCCCGTCTTGATCAGATCTGCGACGAGCTGGCGCGACGCCTCCCCAATCGTTCCTACCATTCGCGCGCTCTCGCCCCGATCGCGCGCGGTCTTCATGGCCCCGTCGCCAATCGCCTGAGCAGGCGCAAGGCGGGGACCCGGCGGCACTCGACCCTTGGCTATCTCAGCCCCATAGATTTCGAACGGGAAGCTGGCGTAGCCTGGTTGAACCTATCTCGGTGTCCGCCAAACCGGCAGCCCGCTCGGTAGCAGTAGTCGTCACCGGCGAAGCGTCGAGCGATCCCGCTGAGACGGGAGCCGCGGGCGTGGTGAAGCTCCTCGATCAGCTCGCCGGATACGCCAGGGTAATAGACGCGCCTGCTCCGCGACGCGTCCGCTCATCGCGCGGTTCGCGCGTGTACTTCTCTGTAATGACTTCAACGCCGCCGACGCCGCCATGAAGGCGCGGCTTGGAAGCGACGTGCCAACGCCTTCAGTTTTAGTCCCAAGGAGATCGTCCGGTTCATCAAATCTCGGCCTAATTCCAGCCACGCGCTGGACGAGGCGAATGGGCGCGCTGTCTGGCCGCAAGCCCTGGCCGGACACTCGCCTTGCTGGTCCATAGCGCTGAGGTGCAGGATCGCGATGGCGCTGTGCCGCTGCTCAAGCAATCGCGCCAGCGCCACCCTTGCGTTGAACATATCTTCGCCGACAGCGCCTACAACAGCGATCGCGTCCGCAACGCTACCGCCATGACCGTCGAAATCGTCCGGAAATTCGCCGATCAGACCGGCTTCGTCGTCCATCCAAGGCGATGGGTCGTCGAGCGGAACTTCGCATGGAGCAATCGAAACCGACGCCTCGCCAAGGACTTTGAGCGAACCATAAATTCCGCGACTGCTCTGCTATACGCCGCAGCAGCCAGGGCCTCATTGACCTTATGTCTTGACCCGACGCGATAAGAGGATTGATGCAACCACCAACAGCGAACCGATTAGGTGGTATTTTGCGAACCGTTCTCCAAGCAGAGGTACGGCCATCAGGACCCCGAGCACCGATGGCAGGTTCATGTAGACCCCCGCGCGGCCCGAGCCGACCAAGGCGACCGCGCGATTGAACAGCGCGTAGGACAGCAGCGAAGGAAATATCCCGATATAGAGCAGCGATGCGAGCGCAGCAGGTGAAGCCACGGTCAGGCCAGCCCACCAGAGGTGCCAGGCATAGGGCACACTCAAAGCCGCGATCCCGACCCCGAACAGGACAGCCAGCAAACTGAGGTGGTGCATCGCCGGTGCGCGGCGCAGGAAGGTGGCATAGGCGGAATAGAGAAAAACCGCAATGATGGCGAGCAGATCGCCTCGGTTCAGCGCATCCCAGCGCAGATAGTCGGGATGCCCCTTGGTCATGATCCACGCGATTCCGGTGATCGAAAGGAGTGCGCAAACGAGGAGGATCGGGCGCACCCTCTCCCGAAACAGCACAACTGGCATGAGCAGGGTCATCACCGGCATGGTCGATTGCAACAGAAGATTGTTGGTCGCGGTGGTGAACTGCAGGCTTTGATAGACGAGAAAAGAAAACAGCCCCACCCCTACAGCCCCGAGGAGCCCAAGGAACCGCCAGCCGCCAACAATGGCGGGCAGGTCGTCGCGGAGGTGCCGCCAAGCGAAAGGGAGCACGAAGACCAGCGCCACCACCCACCGCCAGAACGCCAGAGTCACAGGTGAGAGCAAGTCCTTGGCCGCCCGCCCGACGATCGGATTCAGGGCCCAAAAGAACGAGGCCAGACACAGCAATAGGGCTGGTGATTGCCAGAGCCTGGACCCAAGACCAAGGATGCTGGACGTGTTGCTATCGGCATCTTGCAACCTAACATTCTCCCCACAAACGCCCCTTGAGAATCGTCCTTGCGCCAACGGTAGGTTTTGCATATGGTGCATCGCGTTGCATGTATAGCACGAATCGACTATGCGGCACTCGTAACAAAAAGCATGGGAGCGATGCGATGAATGGATCGTCGGCACTCGTCGATAACGCCGGTGCGAGCCAGTCTCGCCGGGTGTTCTGGGATCAAGATGTCTATCAGCTGGAGCTGGAGCGAATATTCTCGCGATGCTGGCTCATGCTCGGGCATGATTCGCTAGTTCCCAAACCGGGCGACTTCATTACGACGTACATGGCAGAAGACCGTGTCATCTTGTCGCGGCAGCCGGACGGTTCGCTGAAGGCGTTCATCAATTCCTGCACGCACCGCGGCAACCAGATCTGTCATGCTGACAGCGGCAGCGCCAAGGCGTTCGTGTGCAATTATCATGGTTGGGTTTTCGGTCAGGATGGTTCGCTCGTCGATGTTCCGATGGAAGAGCGGTGCTATCACAGCGATCTCGACAAATCCAAGCTAGGGCTCGCGCCGATCCGGGTCGAAACTTACAAGGGCTTCATCTTCGGCTGCCATGATCCCGAAGCGCCATCGCTTGAGGACTATCTGGGGGACTTCTGCTGGTACCTCGATACGATCTGGGACGGTCCGGACGGTGGTCTGGAACTGGTCGGGCCGCCGTTGAAAAGCACCCTCGCCTGCAATTGGAAAGTCCCGACCGAGAACTTCGTCGGCGATGGGTATCACGTGGGCTGGACGCATGCCGCCGCTCTCCAGATGATCGGGGGCGAGCTGGCTGGCCTGTCGGGCAATCGCGCCGACATGCCGTTTGACGACCTTGGTCTGCAATTCACCATGCGGCATGGCCACGGGTTTGGCCTGATCGATAATGCGGCGACTGCGATCCACGTCAAGCGCGACGGGTACGTCAAATATCTCGAGCAGACGCGGGGCGGAATTCGCGAAAAATTCGGGCCGGAGCGCGAACGGCTCTATGTCGGTCACTGGAATACGTCGATCTTCCCCAACTGTTCGTTCCTCTACGGAACCAACACCTTCAAGATCTGGCATCCGCGCGGGCCGCATGAAATCGAGGTCTGGACCTATACCATGGTGCCGAAGAATGCCGACACCGAAACTAAGCGGTCGATCCAGCGCGAAGCGATCCGTTCATTTGGTACGGCGGGAACGCTCGAAAGCGACGATGGCGAAAACATGTCGTCGGCCACCTACAACAACAACGGTATCATCACCCGAAAGGGGCGGATGAATTCGAGCATGGGCAAGGACCGCGAAGGGCCGCACCCCGTCTATCCAGGAATTGTCGGGGTCAGCTTCATCGGCGAAACCTCGTATCGAGGCTTTTATCGTTTCTGGCAAGAAATTCTCGATGCGCCAGATTGGGCCGCCATCCGGGCCAATGACGATACCTGGGATGCAATGTGGACCAACCGTAATTTCTGGCCTGAACGTCTGTCGGCGAAGCAAGCCGAGCCGCAAGACTGATCCCGACAGCAATCTGGACCGCAAGATGACCGAAACACGCAAGCCCGTAGGCATGGAACTGCATCATGCCATCGTCAGTCACTATTCCGCCGAGGTGCGGATGTTGCAAAACCAGCAATATCGCCAATGGTTCGATACTGTAATCGCCGAAGATATCCATTACTGGATGCCAGTTTACGAACAGCGGTTTGCACGTGACCGCCGCCCGGATCCAACCCCGGGGGATGCCGCAATCTACAACGATGACTATGCCGAGCTGCAGCAGCGGGTCGACCGGTTGCTGACGGGCCAGGTATGGATGGAAGATCCGCCATCACGAATCCGCTATTTCGTTACCAATGTCGAAGCATTCGAAATTGCACCGTTTGAATTCGAGGTGTTCTCCAATGTTCTGGTGCACCGCAATCGCCGACAGAGCGAAGTTTACGTGCACACGCTGGGACGCGAAGACAAGCTGCGGAAAACAGACAGCGGCTTCAAGGTATTCAGCAGGAAGCTGAATATCGACGCGCGCGTCGTGCAGGACAAGAATCTCTATTTCTTCGCATAAGCAAATTCGATCAAATAGAAATCAGGAAACGGGAGAGAAATAATGGACGCATACGCGGCAATTATTGAGCGTCAGGGTGGTGAATTCGTTCTGGATAACGTCTCAATCGAGGATCCGCGCGACGGCGAAGTGCTGGTCAAGGTTGCTGCAGCTGGCATGTGTCATACCGACCTGACGGTTCGCGATCAATATTACCCGACGCCGCTGCCGGCGGTGCTGGGCCATGAAGGTTCGGGCGTTGTCGAAAAGGTCGGACGCGGCGTGACCACTGTCAAGCCAGGCGACAAGGTCGTGCTCTCCTTCAGCTATTGCGGCACCTGTCCATCGTGCCTCAAGGGGCATCAGGCCTACTGTCCGAGCCTGTTCCCGCTCAATTTCATGGGCCGCCGCCTGGATGGTTCGACGCCGATTACCCGCCACGGCCAAGAGGTCAACGCCTGCTTCTTCGGGCAATCCTCGTTCGCGACCTATTCGATCGCGTCGGAAAACAACTGCGTCAAGGTTGCCGACGACGCACAGATCGAACTTTTGGGCCCACTGGGCTGCGGCATCCAGACCGGGGCGGGCAGCATCCTCAATGCGCTTTGTCCCGAACCTGGCTCCTCGATCGCGATCTTCGGGGCCGGGTCGGTGGGCCTCAGCGCAGTGATGGCCGCCAAGGCCTCGGGCTGCCTCAAGATCATCGCGGTTGACCGCAACGCAGGCCGCTTGGAACTGGCGCGTGAACTGGGCGCCACCGATGTGATCGACGCCAACACGGTCAACGCTCAGGAAGCGATCGTCGCGATGACCGGTGGCGGCGCCGACTATGCCATGGATACTACCGCCATTCCAGCGGTGCTGCGCTCGGCGGTGGACAGCACGCACAACATGGGTGAAACCGCAGTGGTCGGCGGGGCGCAGCTGGGCACCGAATTTTCGCTAGACATGAACAACATGCTGTTTGGCCGCAAGTTGCGTGGCGTAGTCGAAGGATCGAGCACCCCGCAGGTCTTCATCCCGCAACTGATTGCGATGCAGAAGGCCGGGCTGTTCCCGTTCGAGAAGCTCTGCACCTTCTATGATCTCGACCAGATCAACCAGGCCGTCGAGGATACCGAAAAGACCGGCAAGGCGATCAAGGCCATTCTCAAAATGTAGATCGCTTCTGGGGCGGCGCACCAATCGAATTGCGCCGCCTTGGACCTGCACCTGAACCTCAGGAATTTAACAATGTCGAGTGTGTTTCCCTTCGGTTCCGGCGTTCTGGTCGCAGGTCAGATTGACCTCGACAAGCGCGTCCTGGGCGGGAAGGGGGCCAACCTCGCCGAGATGGCGCGGATCGGGCTGCCCGTCCCGCCTGGATTCACGATCTCCGCCGGCGAATGCCTCGCTTATCTTGACCACGGCAGAGCTTCACTTGATCGCATCCGCGATGAGGTTTCGGCTGCTTTGGGGCTGGTCGAACGGGCGACGGGCAAGACGTTCGGCAATCCTCGCGATCCCCTGCTGGTCTCGGTGCGTTCGGGAGCGCGGGTATCCATGCCGGGGATGATGGACACGATCCTCAACCTTGGCATCAATGATGCGACCGTCACCGGCCTGGGCCAGTCCTCCGGGGATGAGCGGTTCGCGCTCGACAGTTATCGCCGCTTCATCCAGATGTATTCCAGTGTCGTGCTCGAAATCGAGCATGGCGTATTCGAGGCAGCCCTTGACCGCATCAAGGAAGATCGCGGCGTCGATGAGGATATCGATCTTCGAGTGGACGATCTGCGCGGCCTGATCGCGACCTTCAAGGATCTCGTGCTTGCCCATCACGGCGCGGCCTTTCCTCAGGATGTACATGAACAACTCTGGACGGCAATCGAGGCGGTGTTCCTCTCATGGGACTCACCGCGAGCCAAGGTCTACCGGCGCCTGAACGATATCCCCGGAGATTGGGGCACGGCGGTTAACGTCCAGGCCATGGTGTTCGGAAATCTTGGCGAGACCAGCGCTACCGGTGTCGCCTTTACCCGCAACCCTGCAACCGGCGAGAAGGCCTACTACGGCGAATGGCTGGCCAACGCCCAGGGTGAGGATGTTGTCGCCGGCATCCGCACGCCCCAGTATCTGACCAGGGCTGCCCGC
This sequence comes from Sphingobium sp., assembly GCF_035511395.1. Taxonomy (GTDB): domain Bacteria; phylum Pseudomonadota; class Alphaproteobacteria; order Sphingomonadales; family Sphingomonadaceae; genus Sphingobium. The sequence goes on along the minus strand of NZ_DATKFP010000315.1, from coordinate 3,341 downwards.
GAAGCCGCAGGTGCGCGGCTTCCCTCAATGCAGGAAGCGATGCCGAAGGCCTATGCTCAACTTGCTGAGGTGTTCGAACTGCTGGAGCGCCACTATCGCGACATGCAGGACATCGAATTCACAGTCGAACGCGGCAGGCTCTACCTCCTTCAGACCCGTTCGGGCAAGCGCACTGCCATGGCCGCGCTCAAGATTGCCGTCGACATGGTCGAAGAGAGCCTGGTCGACGAAGTGACCGCGCTGCTCCGCCTCGACCCGGCCTCGCTCGACCAGTTGCTTCACCCCTCGCTCGATCCGAATGCGCCGCGGGTGCTGCTCGGAAAGGGTTTGCCTGCCTCGCCCGGGGCAGCCTCGGGGGGTGTGGTATTCGATGCGGAAACAGCGGAACGGTGGGCCGAATTTGGAGAGAAGGTCATCCTCGTCAGGCATGAGACGTCGCCTGACGACATCCATGGCATGCACGTCGCAACCGGCATTCTGACGGCGCGCGGCGGCATGACCAGCCACGCGGCCGTGGTCGCGCGGGGTATGGGCCGGCCATGCGTGGCGGGCACCGCCAGTCTCAAGATCGACCCGGTCGCGCGGGTCGCCGAGATCGGCGGCCAGCGGCTCGAAGAGGGCGCATTCATTACGATCGACGGTTCGACCGGCGAAGTGTTCCTGGGCGAACTACCGACAATCCAGCCCAAACTTTCGGGCGATTTCGCAACGGTGATGGCATGGGCTGACAAGCATCGCCGCCTGAAGGTTCGGACCAACGCGGAAACCCCGCTCGATTGCGAAATGGCCCGCCGGTTCGGGGCCGAAGGGGTCGGGCTTTGCCGAACCGAGCACATGTTCTTCGATGAAAGTCGGATCCTCGCTATGCGGCAGATGATCCTGGCCGACAGCGAAAAGGAACGACGCTCCGCGCTCGACCAGCTTTTGCCCGAACAGCGCGCCGACTTCCGACGAATCTTCGAGATCATGGAAGGCTTGCCAGTCACCATCCGCCTCCTCGATCCGCCGCTGCACGAGTTTCTGCCGCATACGGATAGCGAGTTCACCGAGCTTTCGCGGGCGATGGGTATTGACGTGGAGCAGGTTCGGAATCGCGCAATCGAATTGGCGGAAACCAACCCCATGCTGGGGCATCGAGGCTGCCGACTTGGCGTGGTCTATCCCGAAATATACGAAATCCAGGCTCGCGCGATTTTCGAGGCTGCGCTCGAAGTCGCGGGCGAGGCGGGCATGGCGGTCTGTCCCGAAATCATGATCCCGCTGGTCGGATTGCCGCGTGAACTCGAATCACTGAAGGATACCCTGTACAGGGTAGCTGAAGTCGTGTTCGCCGAAAAAGGCGAGCGGATCGCCTTTAGCGTTGGCACCATGATCGAGCTGCCGCGGGCAGCCCTGGTTGCCGACGAAATCGCTGCAAGCGGGGAATTCTTCTCGTTCGGAACCAATGATCTGACCCAGACTACGCTGGGCATCAGCCGCGACGATGCGGCGCGTTTCCTGGGTGCTTATGTGGAAAAAGGCATTATCGCCAAGGACCCGTTCGTCACTCTCGATATCGAAGGGGTCGGCAAGCTGATCGAAATGGCATCGCGCAAAGGGCGCGAAACTCGGCCCGACCTTAAACTGGGGATCTGCGGCGAGCACGGCGGCGATCCGGCCACGATCGCTTTCTGTGAGGAGATCGGGTTGGACTATGTCAGCGCATCGCCTTTCCGGGTGCCGATTGCCCGACTGGCTGCGGCCCAGGCGGCGCTGGCGCCTTCATGAACGGCAGATGCAAGCTGAAATTCTGAACCAAATCGAGATGAGGTGCACATCAATGGAATATGATCGTAAGGACGCCAAGGCTTGGGCTACGAAGACCGTCAGGGGCTTCTATCAGTGTCCGATTACCCCGATGACCGCCGATTACAAGTTCGATGTGGACGGTATCCGCTACAACATCGATAAATATGTCGAAATGGGCGTAGATGGCTTGGCCGTCGGCGGGTTCATCTCCGAATGTTGGAACGTCTCAGCGTCAGACTGGTTTCGCTATCACGAGATCGTCGCCGAGGCGAATGCCGGGCGGCTCGATCTGTGGACCATCGTGCTCGATCCCAGCGTCTATACCGCGATCGAGAAGATGCAGTTCGTCGAGAAGCTCGGGTATAACGGGGCTGAGGTGATCAACCCGGTTGTGCAGCTCAAGCGCGACGACGAAATCTATGCCTGGTTCAAGTTCCTGACCGACAACACCGATCTGGCCGTCTGCCTCTACCGGACCCCGGTTTCGGGAACCGTGCTGAGCTGGGACCTGATGCGCCGCCTGGCCGATATCGATACCGTGATCGGCGTCAAACAAGGTGCCATGAGCCGTGCCGAGACAATCAAAATCCGCCAGCTAATGCCCGAAGGCTTCAACACGATGGAGCCATTCGAATACTTCTTCCTCGACGATCTGCGTCTTGGCGGCACCGTTTGCTGGGGTGAATTGTCTTACATGCTGTACGGCAAGAAGCGCCATTTCGCCAAGGAATACATCCGCCTGGCGCATGAAGGAAAATGGGAGGAAGCGCGGGCCGCTTCCGATCAGCTCAGCGAAGTCCGCGAATTCTATCACGACAACTTCCTGTGGGATATCGCCCGCACCGCGACCTATGCCAGCGCACTTGCCAATGTGAAGGCCTGGTACGAAGCGATTGGCCTCAAGGCTGGCCCGATCCTGCCGCCGGTGGCTGATGTGACGCCGGAAAAGAAAGAGCAGATCAGGGCCAAGCTGGTCGAACTGGGCATTGCCTGAGCCGAACCAACGGGAATCCCAAAGCATGTCCAAGCAATTGCATTTCTGTTTCCACGGTGCCGGCGGGCTAGGCTCGGTCATCGGCGGATTCCTGGCGCGCGGCGGCCACAAGGTCACGCTGATTGCGCGCAAGCCCCATGTCGAGGCGATCCGCCGGGATGGCCTGAGTATTTCGGGTGTGCGGGCGCAATTCGTCCAGCGCGAAAACCTCTTCGCGGTCGAAACGCCCGAGGAGGTTGAAGGCGACATCGACTATTACATCCTGCTGACCAAGGCCAAGGGTACCGATCAGGCGCTGGCCGATGCGCAGGTGTTGGTCGATCGCACCGCTTGCGCGCTGACTTTGCAGAACGGCGTGGGCAAGGAAGGCAAACTCCAGGCCGCGTTTGGCAAGGACAAGGTGATCGGCGGCTCGATAATGGACGGGGCGACCCTGCTCGAACCGGGCAAGGCGCTCAATCACATGGCGGTTCCCGTCACCGCCTATTTCGGCGAGCTGGAAGGCGGGGAGAGCGAGCGCACGCGGATCATGGCCGTAGCGCTCGACGCTGCGGGCATG
>NZ_DATKFP010000314.1:0-6879 GCF_035511395.1 Sphingobium sp. | reverse complement strand
CGACGACGCGCACGCTGCGTTTGTTCGAGGAACGGATCGGTCAGTTCCTGCAGCAGGCGCGGACGGGCCGATGAAAGTCAGCGCCGATCAGCTGATCTTCTCTGTTAAGCTGTTCGTCGCGGGCATGATCGCATTCGCGATAGCGGTGCGGATCGGCCTGCCCAATCCTTACTGGGCACTTGTCACCTGCTGCGTCTGCATGAACCCCATGAGCGGGGCGATCCGGTCGAAGGCCGTCTATCGGTTCACCGGAACTTTCTGCGCCGGCTTCGTCACGCTTGCCATGGTCGCGCTGTTTGCGAGCGCGCCGCTGCTGCTGATCGCGGCGTCGGGAATCGTGGCAACCCTGGCGTTCGGTATTTCTTTCCTCGACCGCACGCCGCGCAGCTACGGCTTCCAGCTTTTCGCGATCACGCTCATGCTGGTGGCCGTCGCCGGCGTGGATCATCCGGAGATCATGTTCGATACCGTTGTGGCGCGGGTCAGCGAAATCACCCTCGGCATCCTCGCGACGACCCTCGTTGACGGCGTGATCGCTCCGCGTTCTCTTGAAGGTGCGCTACGCGCGCGCTTGCATCGCTGGCTGCCCAGCATCGAGACCTGGGCGACGGATGTCCTTGATGGCCATGAGGCGGACGCCCAAGGAGAGCATGACCGGCTAAAGACGCTGGCCGACATCACATCCCTGTCACAGCTGACCGGAGCGCTGCGCTACGATCCGACGATCCATCGCGATGACCTGCGGCACGCGCTCGCGATCCAGCAACGCCTGCTGCGCATGGTCCCGCTCCTTTCCGCAATCGGCAGCCGCATCGCGGGCCTTGGCGAAGCGGAGCGCTTGGCCCTCCGACCCTCTCTCGCCACGGCCAGGGCCCATCTTGATGCCGGTACGGAACCGCCACCCGATCTGGCCGATGCCGTGCGCGCGCTTCCGCTCGATGCCAGTGACGCGCGCGCGTGGCAGCAGCTCATTCATGATGCGCTGGCCGACATGCTGGCCGAAATGCTGACGCTCTGGAGCGAAGTTTCGCGGATCGAGGCGGCGTTGAGCGGAAAGGCGAAGCTTGCGCCCGCGCTCGCGCGAACAGTCAGCGAGACGCGGGCGTTTCCGCTCAACCCCGACATTGATCACGCTGCCCGGATCGCGGCGGGAATCCTCGTAACCTACGCCCTCCTCTGCGGGCTCTGGTATGCGACGGGCTGGCATCAGGGCGCGAACGCGGTTCTGCTGGGCACCGTAACGCTGGCCTTTTTCGGTGGCGGCGACGAGCCGGGCCGAGCGATCGGAATGTTCGCGCGTTTCGCCCTGCTAGCGACCCTGCTGGCGGGGATCCTGTGCTATGGCCTGCTCCCGCTCGCCGCCGATTTCTCGACCTTTGCGTTGATGATGGGCCTGTTCATGCTGCCGCTGGGCGTCTGGGCGGCCGTCAATCCGATGGCGACGCTAATCCTCGCCTTCGGGCTCAGCAACATCAATCTCCAGGGCCATTATTCGCCGCCCGATTTCGGAACCTTCGTCGAGGCGAGCGTCGCCAGCATGCTGGGCATATTCACCGCCATTCTCGGCGCCGGCCTGTTCCGTACCTGGGGCGTGCAGCATCAGCTTCAGCGCGTCCTCCGCATCGAAGCGCGCGAGATCGCGCGGCTGAGCCGGTCGCCCAGCCGACGGTTGCGGGACAGCTATGTCCAGCGGGCGCTCGACCGCATTTCGGTGGTGACGGCGCGCCTTGCCGCAGCCGGGCAGATCGAGCGGAGCGCCGGCCTGCTCATCCGGCTGCGGGTCGGCGCGAACGTCGCCGACCTGCGCTCGATGGGCAACGCGCTTCCCGCCGATGGGCGGCAGGCGACGGATCGGGTTCTCGATCAACTCCGCAGCGAGTTCGACAAGCCGCAGCCGTCGTCCCGTCTGCTCGCGCTCATCGACGAAGCACTTGATGCGCTCTGGCCGGGAGATGGTTCGCCCGGCGCTCGCCCCGACCGCGCCATTCATGCCTTAGCGGGTCTGCGCATCGCCCTGTTCGAGCGCGCGCCGGCCTGGGTACCGGCGACATGATCGGCGAAATCGACATCGCGGGCGTGTTCGTTTCGCCGCTGCTCCTCTGCGCGATCCTCGGCTTCGCGATGCGCCTGCTGCTGTCGCGGGTGCTCGAGTCCATCAGCTTCTACCGCCTCGTCTGGCAGCGCCCGCTGTTCGACACCGCCCTGTTCCTCATCCTGACCGGCACCGCCTTTCTGGCTCTACGCCTTGTCACCGCATCCTGAAGTGCCCGCCATGACCCTAGATCGCGATACCCTCCTCCGCCTGCTCAAGCCCTTGCTCACCCTGCTGGTGGTGGGTGCGGGCGTGTTCGTCTTCTGGCACCTCTATAATTACTACACCTACGCGCCACAGACGCGCGACGGGAAGATCAGGGCGGATGTGGTCCCTCTCGCGGCAGACGTGTCGGGCCGGGTCGAGCAGGTCCACGTTCGCGACAACCAGGTGGTCAGGCGCGGCGACATCCTGTTTACCATCGACCATGTTCGGCTGCGCAATGCCGTTGAGCAGGCCGAGGCCGCTGTCGCCACGGCACGGGCAACGTTGAACGCCGCCGAACGGGAGAACCGCCGCTATCAGGCCCTCTCTGATATCGTCTCGGGACAGCAACGTGACGACCGCCGCTCCACCGCCGAGGAGGCCCGCGCACGCTATGCCCAGGCGATCGCTGATCGCGATCTCGCCCGCATCAATCTGGCGCGCGCCGAGGTGCGTGCGCCGGTCAACGGCATCGTCACCAATTTCTCGCTCCGTCCCGGCGCGTATGCGGCCACCGGGCAGCCCGTGATGACGCTGGTCGATTCCGACAGCTACTATGTTGCCGGCTATTTCGAGGAGACGAAGCTTTCGCACATCCGCCCCGGCGTCCGCGTCACGATCCGGGTAATGGGCGAGGATAGGCCGCTTTCTGGCCATGTTGAAGGCCGATCGGCGGGCATTGACGATCGCGAACGGACGACCGCGTCCGGAACGCTACTCGCGAATGTCAATCCCACCTTCAGCTGGGTCCGTCTTGCCCAGCGCATCCCCGTGCGGATCGCCATCGACAAGGTGCCGCCCGGCATCGATCTGATCGCGGGCCGGACGGTCACCGTGACGCTCAATGGCGCGGAAAATGCGCTCGGCCCCGGCCGGAGCGAATGACGATGGGGCGCGTCGGAACGAAAAGGCCGCTCGGACTGATGGGCGCGCTGATGCTCGCTGGCTGTGGCACGGTCGGCCCCAGCTATCGGGCGCCGCCCTTGCCCGCAGGCATCTCGGATCGGCCCGCAAGCTTTGCCGAAGGAAAATCGCCCGCCTATTCGGCTGAACCCTTGCCCCAGCGCTGGTGGCGCCTCTACGCTATTCCCCAGTTCGATGCGCTCGTCCAGGAAGCGATCGAGGCAAACACCGACCTCAGGGTCGCGGCGGCCAATCTCGAACGCGCGCGCGCGATTGTCCAGGAGGTCGAGGCCGGCGCGGGCGTCCAGACTTCCACGGCGGGCGGCGTATCGGTGGGCGAGCCGTCCAATCTCGGTCTCGGCTCGCCCAACGGGACCCATGCGACATTCGACGCCGGCGTCGGCATATCCTATGAACTCGACGTCGTGGGCCGGATTCGGCGCACGATCGAAGCCGCGCAGGCGGATGCGGAAGCGCAGGCCGCCGCCTATGACCTTGCGCGCACGACGGTCGTGGCCGGAGTGGTCGGCGCCTATGGAGATGCCTGCGCGGCCGGCGCGCGGATGACCGTTGCGCGCCATTCGGTCGAACTGCAGCGGCAAAGCCTCGCCCTCACCGAAAGAGGCGTGCGCGCCGGCCTCTACACGTCGCTCGACGCTACCCGCTCGCGCGCGCTTCTGGCTCAACTCGAGGCAGCGCTGCCGCCGATCGAGGCAGGCCGCAAAGCTGCACTATTCAGTCTTGCCGTGCTGCTCGGCCGGACGCCCGAAGATTATCCGCCCAATCTCGCGACCTGCCGGATCATCCCTTCCGTCGACCGCCCCCTGCCGATTGGCGACGGTATGGCGCTGATCCGGCGCCGGCCTGACATCCGCGAAGCTGAACGCCGGCTCGCGGCTGCGACGGCGCGCATCGGAGTGGCGACGGCGGACCTCTATCCGAGCGTCAGCCTCGGCGCATCGCTCGGCACGACCTCGCGGAGCGTGGGCGGGCTGGTCGACGATTCGGCGTTGCGGTTCAGCTTCGGCCCGCTCATCTCGTGGTCCTTCCCGAACCGACGCGTCGCCAGGGCGCGGATCGCGGAAAGCGATGCAGCGGCGCGCGCGACGCTGGCGGCATTTGACGGCAGCGTCCTCGCAGCTCTCCGCGAAACCGAGACGGTCCTCAGCACCTATGCCCGTGATCTGGACCAGAATGCAAAGCTCAGGCGCGCGCGCGAAGAGAGCCGGAGGGCTTCCGGGCTCCAGGCCCGGATAACCGGGGGCGGTCTTGGAACAGGCCTTGAACTGCTCGACGCGCAGCGAAGCCTTGCCACGGCCGAAGCAGCGCTGGCGGCCTCGGATGCGTCCATCGCCTCGGATCGCGTTCGGCTGTTCCTTGCGCTCGGCGGCGGCTGGGAAGGAGCGATGGCGGGGCGATGATGACCGAGCCTTCGCGAGGCGTACGCTCCGCGGATGTTTGATGGGGCCGAATTACAGAGGAGCAGCCCCGCCTCGATAGGTATCCTTTGTGCTGACGGATCAGGTCCCGGTGCCCCTCCACGCCGCAACTGACGCCATGGTGGCGGGAATTGAACGATCCGCTGCTCGATCAACTGATTTGACGGGCGCCGTTCTCCAACCCGTCGAATGATATCGCCGAAGCGCGTGTTCGGCACCCGGCAGCCTGATCATGTGGTGGGGTTGGTCTCGCCTCATGGATATCCAATTCGGCACGATGCTCGCCAATGATGCACTTGTGGGTTGTTTAATCGCATCACGGTCAAGGCAATTTCGATCTTCGTCGATCTATGGTTGTGAGGTCGTAAGCTTGGCTGGTTTTACAAGCGGCCCCATCTTCTGCCTGCGGGTGATGCCGTCTGTCGGGTACAAGGTCGTATACGCGGTCAGGACAACTCCCCGCGGGATAGATCTTCGTCGGACAGAAATTCTATTCAATCACACGTCGAGGCCGATAAACTGCTCTGTGGTTGTCTCCGGTCCGATGTTGCGTCCGGCTATGCGGTCGTGAATCCGTATTTCATCCTATCGGGGGCAACCCCCGTCAAAGACATCGCAATCGCCCCGGGGCGCGTTACCCCGCGAAACTCTGTATAATCGCAAGGGCAGCAGGATGGATGCCGAACAGGCGGGTTGCCCTGTGCCAAAAGTCATCATTGGCGGTGGGCAGGGCCGCCGATTCTTGTATTGGCAAGTCCGGACAGATACCATCATTATTTGCTCATAAGGGCTGAAGCTTGACTCCCAGCTTCTGTCCATCCCAGTCCAAGCGACTTCTGTATGGCAACATAGCTGGCGGTGAGGGCCGCAACCGCACTGTGCAGGTTTGCCTCTGCAAGCCGCTGCTGGCGGTCAGCCTCAAGAGTGTCGCCTCTCGAAATGACCTGCCGCGCATAGCGCTGCCGCATCAGCGTTGCCGCTTCATCTGCGGACCGCTTGATTTCGGCAAATGCGGCGACGTTTCGCCTTTGCTGTGCAAAGCGCGCAAGCGACGTCTCCGCGTCCTCAAGCGCGCCGAGCACTACCTGCCTATATTGTGCCTCGGCTTCATCGCGACCAGAGCGTGCCTGCGCTATCGCCGCTGACGTTCGTCCAAAATCGAGCAAGCCCCATTGCAGCTGAGGGACGGCGATGTTGGAAATATTGCCCAGATCTACCAGGTCTCCGATGGACGTGCCGCCAATCCCGAGAATCCCCATGAAGCTGATTTTCGGAAAACGAGCTGCTTCCGCGACCCCTATCCGGGAGGTTGTGGCGGCGAGATTGCGCTCCGCAGCGCGGATGTCGGGACGACGGCGCATTAGCGCCGAAGGGTCTCCGATCGACACCCGCGCAGGGGGGATCGGGATATCGCGCCGTGGCGTCAATAGCGGATCGAGAGATCCCGGCGCTTCACCGGCGAGAACCGCTAGCGCATTCATATATATTTCGATCTCAGCATCGGCCGCGGCGAGATCGCTGATCGTGGCCTGAACCGCGCGGTTCGCTTGGCCGACAGTGAAGGCCGGGATTGTGCCTTGCCCGAAACGCTGCCGGGCTAGGGCGAGTTGCTGGCGCTGAAGGTCGAGACCTCCCCGAAAAGCAGCGGCGCGCTGCTGCCGGTCACGAAGATTGGTATAGGTCTGCGCGACTTCAGCGCTGAGCTGAACCTTTGCGTCTGCAACATTATACGCCGCTGCCGCCGCCAGCGCGTTTGCCGCTTCGATTTTTCGCACCTGCCCGCCCGCGAGATCTATTTCCCAGTTTGCGTTCAGACCAAGGTTGTAGAAACGCAGAGACGTGTCCGCATCCTGGGCGGATGAAGGTGCCGGAACAGGTGTGGGTAGAGTACTTCCTTGACTGGCCTGGAGATCGATCCCGGGAAGATCAGCAAATATGGCCGCGCCCTGAGCACCAGCCGTCGGCAGGCGGTTTGCTCGCTCCTGGCGTACAGACCCACGGGCTTGGCGAAGTCGGGCCTGCACAACATCAATCGAGGGATTCGCGACAAGAGTGCGCCGCTCGAGCTCATCGAGAACCGGATCTTGCAGCGTCGTCCACCATTCGGCGAGTTCGGGCTCGCTGGTCGACGCATCCGCTGGTTGACGAACGAATGTCGGCCGCGGCGCGGCTTGGCCGAGCTCTGGTGGTCCGGAAGAGTCCGGGCCGACCACACATCCACCAAGGAGCAGCGGAAGGATG
>NZ_DATKFP010000313.1:0-43992 GCF_035511395.1 Sphingobium sp. | reverse complement strand
AGCTGGCCGCTGATGCGCGAATGGATCGATGCGGCGCGGGCGGAACCGGATGAGCTGATCGAACTTGAAACCGAGTTCTAAAGCGCTTCCCCCGGCGGGATCAGCTAGTTAAGGCTCGGGCATGACTATACGCACCTTTGCCCTGGCCCTTGGCCTGACCGCCGCCATCCCTGTTCACGCCCAAACCGTCGAGCCTGCCCGCCTCGAACAGTCGGTCCGCACGCTGGCTTCGGACCTGTTCCAAGGCCGCGCGCCCGGTACGATGGGCGAAGAGCGCACGATCGGCTATCTCGTCGCCCGTTTCGAGCAACTGGGGCTGGAACCGGGCGGTCCGGACGGTGAGTGGGTGCAAACCGTTCCACTACTCCACACCCGCCTTGGCCAGTCGGAGGGGCTGCAAGTGGCGCAGAATGGCGCCGCCACCCCCTGGACCTTCGGCAAGCAGGTCTATCTTTCCACCCTCCAGCCCAAGGACAAGGTCGCGGTCGTCAATGCGCCGATGGTCTTCGTGGGCTATGGCGTATCCGCGCCCGAACGCGGCTGGGACGATTTCAAGGGTATGGACCTTAAGGGCAAGATCGCGGTCTTCCTGATCAACGATCCGGATTTCGAAGCGGTGAAGGGCGAAGATCCCTTCGGCAAGTTCGGCGGCAAGACCATGACCTATTATGGCCGCTGGACCTACAAGTTTGAGGAAGCCGCGCGGCGCGGCGCGATCGGCGCGCTGATCGTGCATGACACGCCCGGCGCGGGCTATGGCTGGAACGTGGTCGTCAGCCCGAGCGGCGAGAATTATGATCTCGTCCGTCCCGCCGACAAGCTGACCAGCCTTCAGGTACAGGGCTGGGTCGAGGGTGACGCCGCGAAGGCGTTGTTCACCGATGCCGGCCAGGATCTGGCGGCACTGCGCAAGAAGGCACGGTCGGCGAAGTTCAGGCCGGTCGAACTCAAGGGCGCGACATTCTCCGCCGCCTTCCATGTTACGCAGGAAGTAGTGCAGAGCGCCAACGTCATCGCCCGCATCCCCGGCGCCAAACGCCCCGACGAAACGGTGATGTATGGCGCGCACTGGGATGCCTATGGCAAGGGCGCGCCCGACGCGCAGGGTCGCATCTACCGCGCCGGCGCCAATGACGACGCACTGGGCGTGGCGGGCCTGTTCGAGATCGCCCGCGCCTTCAAGGCCGCCCCTGCCCCGGACCGTTCCATCGTCATCGCCGTGTGGACGGCTGAGGAACGCGGGCTGCTGGGGTCCGAACATTATGCGCAGAACCCGGTCTATCCGATCGACAAGACCGTCGCGAACCTGACCATCGACGTGCTCCAGACCGCGGGCAAGGCGAAGGACGTGATACTGATTGGCAAGGGCCAGAATGTCCTTGAAGACGATCTGGCCAAGTTCGCCGCAAAACAGGGCCGCGTGATCACGCAGGAAAGCCTGCCCGAACGCGGCCTCTTCTACCGCGCCGACCATTTCTCCATGGCCAAGCGCGGCGTGCCCGTGCTGCTGATGATGGGCCTTGCCGGCGCATCCGACATGGTCGAGGGCGGCCGCGCTGCGGGTCAGGCCTGGATCGATGCCTATACCGGCAAATGCTATCATCAGGCGTGCGACGCGGTGGACGAGACATGGAAGCTGGACGGCGCGGCGCAGGATGTCGACCTGATGCTCGACATCGGCCGCGACCTCGCCAACTCCACCCGCTGGCCCGAATGGAAGCTGGGATCGGAATTCAAGGCCATCCGCGACAAGAGCGCGGCGGTGCGGAAGTAATCCCAACCCCCGTTCGTTTCGAGCGTGTCGAGAAACGTTTCACGACTTCGTTCGAAACGAACGGACCTTTCAGCTTAGCCTGTAAAGTGCCGCACCATGAGGCGGCAGCGTTGCGGAAATGCGGTCCGCCTGCTGCCCAAGCGCTTTACCTGCCCACAGGTCGCGCACTGCGACCGGACCGTCCAGCCCCAAATTATGTAGCTTCACACCAACATCTCGCGCCTTGTCGCCAGTGTTGAACAGGGCAAGATAGCGGCCTTTGCCGCCATCGGCGACCGCCGACCAGACGCGCATTCCGTCCTCGACGAAATGCGGGCAGTTGCCGCTGCTCGCCTGATTGACCGCCAGCACTTCGCGATTGGTGAGAAGGGCCAGGGTCGGCGCATCCAGATGGCGCAGGTCGCCGCCCATGATTAGCGGAGAGCGGGCGATCGCCCAGAGCGTCATCAGCGTCTTCTGCTCGTCCGGCGTAAAGCGCGTATCCCGCTCGCCCAACGCCAAACGGCCGAGCGGCAGCATGTCCGCATCGGGCCACGATCCCGGCCCACGCCAGGGCGTCCAGTTTTCCAGCCGGGTGAACTGCGCCTCCAGCATCGCCCAGTCATCCCAGAAATCATCGGATATACGCCACATCTGCGCATATTTGCGAACATGATCGCCCCTGATCACCGGTGTTTCACCCGGCGAGAGGCTGAGGATGATGGGTCGACCGGTCGCCACTATCGCCTTATGCGCTGCCTCGATCTCCGGCGCATGGGCGTCATAGGGGCGGCTCATATCGTCCATCTTGACGAAATCGACGCCCCAGTCGGCATAGAGGCGAAAGATGCTGTCATAATAGGCCTGCGCACCCGGCCGCGTCATGTCGACGCCATACATGTCCGGATTCCACGAACAGATGCTCGCCTTGTCGGCAATGTCGGCGGCGCGATATTTCGTGCCCAAAATCGGCAAATTCTGCTCCACCGCCGCGCGCGGGATACCGCGCATGACATGGATGCCGAACTTCATGCCCAGCGCATGGACGTCCCTCGCCAGCAGGGTGAAGCCTTTGCCCCCGGCGCTGGAAGGGAAACGGTTGGGCGCGGGGATCATGCGGCCATGGGCGTCCATGGCAGGCTTGGGCTTGGCGTTATAGGTGTAGCTAGACGCTTCCGGTTCATACCATTGGATGTCGACGGTGAAGATGTCATAGCCGGAGGGCAGCAGCTTCTCCGCCATGATCTTCGCGGTTTCGCGCGCCTGCGCCTCCGTGATCGTCGTGGCGAAGCTGTTCCAGCTATTCCAGCCCATGGGCGGGCGCGGGGCGAGCATCGCCCCACCCTGCTCCACAGGCGCCGCACCCGCGCGCACTGCTCCCGCAGCCGCAAGCCCCGCCACCCCACCCGCGATCATATCGCGACGGCTGGCTTTCCAAGTCATCCTCGTCATTTGTCGGAGTTAATAGGAAGCTTGTGACCAGATCAAGTCACAACGCAGATCAGGCACGGATTCCCACCAGCCATTCCCCAATCATGGCGCGTCCGGCCGCGACCGCGATCGGGCCGTGCAGAGCATGATCTTCGCGCAGGGCTATGCCGCATTGCTGGGCCACGTCCAGATCGGCCCAGAAATGCGTCAGCCAATCCTCGAAACGCGGATCTTCGCCCATTTCGGCATGGAATTGCAGGGCGAGCAGGTTGGGACCGCGTCGGAAGGCCTGATGCGCATATTTGTGCGTCGACGCCAGCAACTCAACATTGTCGGGCAGGTCGAACGTGTCGCTATGCCAATGGAGGATCGGTACGCCGTCGATATGGCGCAGGGGCGATGCGGCTCCCGCCCCGTTCACGCTGACCGGCGCGAAGCCCAGTTCCATATGACCGCCAGGATATACGCGCGCGCCCAGCGCCGCGGCGATCATCTGGCTGCCAAGGCACACGCCAAGCGTCGGACGGTCGGCTGCCAGCCGCGCCGCCAACTTCTCGATCTGCACGGAAATCCAGGGATGCCGGTCATGTTCATAGACGCCCATCGGGCCGCCCATCATGATCAGCAGGTCGGGCTCGCACAGATTCACATCCGCGAAATCCGGGCTGGCCACGTCGATACGGTCGATATGATAGCCCGCCGCCTCGATCGGCTGGAGATACCCTGCCGCTCCTTCGCGCGGCACATGACGGACGATCAACGCTCTTTTCATTGCTGATTCGGACGCTAGACAATCGAGAACGCCACCGCCACCCCAGCCTTTCTTGGCGCGCAAAAATAAGCGCTATCGCCCTTGGCCGTCGCGCAAAGCCATGATTTAACCGGCGCATGACAGCTTTTCGCATCGCGCTTCTCGCCGCAAGCCTGCTCGCCGGCACCGCCCTTTCCGCTCAAGGCCCCATCAATACACCGCCCGCATCCGATCCGGTCGAGTCGGTCGATCCCTTCATCGGCACATCGGGCGAAGGCCACACCTTCCCCGGCGCGGTGGGGCCCTTTGGCATGGTACAGCTGTCGCCCGATACCCATGTCGGCCCCGCTCGCCAAACCTATAATTGGGCGGCGGGATATCGGCATGAGGATCAGACCATCCTCGGTTTTTCCCACACTCATTTTTCCGGCGCTGGGCATAGCGACCTCGGCGATTTCCTCGTTGCCCCGGTCAGCGGCGACACGGTCGCGCTGGAGCCGGGCACGCCCGAAAAGCCGGGCTATCGATCACGCAAGGCCGACGAGGTCGCGTCAGCGGGCTATTATGCCGTCACCCTGACCGATCCGGGGGTGCGCGCGGAAATGACGGCGGGAACGCGCGTCGGCGTCCACCGCTACACCTTCCCGGTCGGCAAGGCCGCGCATCTGGTGCTCGACCTGCGCTCCATCATCTATGATTATCCCGGCAAGATCCTTTGGTCCTCGGTGCGTATCCGGCCCGATGGCACGATTACGGGGATGCGTGAGGTTCGCGGCTGGGCGACGCCGCGACGCATATTCTTTGCGATGCGCTTTTCCGCGCCGCTGATCGGACACCAGTTCGTCACCACCGAAAAGGACGTACTCTACAAGGGGTTCAAGGGACCGGGCCGCGGCCCCGAGACGCTGGATTCGCTGTCCGGCCGCGCGATCGTTGCGCAACTCGACTTCGGCGCACTGACGAAACCGCTGGAAGTGAAGGTCGCGCTGTCGGGCGTGGATGAGGATGGCGCCATCGCCAACCTCGCCAGCGAGCCGGGCGATTTCGACGCAATCCGCGCGAAGACCCGCGCCGCATGGAACGAGGCGCTCAGCGCGGTGAAGATCGATGCGCCAAAGGCGATGCGCACCAACGTCTACACCGCTCTTTATCACAGCCTGATGGCGCCCAGCGTGTGGAGCGATGCGGACGGGCGCTGGCGCGGGCCGGACGATCAGGTGCATGAGGGCACAGGTTTCACCATGCATTCCACCTTCTCGCTGTGGGACACGTTCCGCGCCGAACACCCATTGCTCACGCTGATCCAGCCCGAGGCGAAAAATGCCGATTTCGTGAACTCGCTGGTCGCCAGCCAGAAGACCAGCCCGTTCGGTATTCTGCCGGTCTGGCAATTCGGCGGCAAGGAAACCTGGACGATGATCGGCTATCATGCGGTGCCGGTGATCGCCGACGCCTGCCTGAAGGGGATCAAGGGCATCGACTGCGCCGCCGCGCTCAAGACCATGGTCGCCAGCGCCGACTATGCGCCCTATGGCGGCCTGGGCGATTATATGAAGCTTGGCTACGTCCCAATCGACCGGGAGCCGGAAGCGGCGTCCAAGACGGTCGAATATGCCTTTGACGACTGGACCATCGCCCGCCTCGCCCACCAGTTGGGCGACACGGCGACGGCGCAGCGGTTCGAGAAGCGGGCGCAAAACTGGCGCAACAGTTTCGACGCGAAGACCGGCTTCCTGCGCGCGCGCAAGGCGGATGGGAGCTTTCGCATCCCCTTCGATCCGACCGCAATCAATTATGGGTCCGACTATACGGAGGGCAATGCCTGGCAATATAGCTGGTTCATGCCGCACGATCAGGGCGGCCTGTTCCGCCTGCTGGGCGGAGACGCCAAGACCGTGGCGAAGCTCGACGCCATGTTCGACTATGACAACAGCAAGATCGACTATAGCCATGCGGAAGATATCGCCGGCCTGATCGGCCAATATATCCATGGAAACGAACCGAGCCACCATGTCGCCTATCTCTACAGCTATGCTGGGCAGCCCTGGCGCACGCAGGAGCGGCTGCAGCAGATTGTCGACAGTCAGTATAAGCCCACGCCCGACGGCCTTGCCGGCAACGACGACCTCGGCCAGATGTCCGCCTGGCTGGTCTTCACGGCGCTCGGCTTCTACCCGGTGGCGCCGGGCAGCAACGAATATGTGATCGGCCGCCCCTTCGTGGATCGGGCGGAGATGACCCTGCCGGGCGGCCAGCGCTTCATCGTAACGACTAATGGCCTGTCGGACGCCAACCGCTATGTTGGCAAAGTGACGCTGAACGGCAAAGTGCTGGAGCGCGGCTATGTGACCGATGCGGAAATCCGGGCCGGCGGGGAACTGCGCTTCACCATGCAGGCGAGGCCGAACAAGACATGGGCGACCAGCGTGAAGGCGCGGCCTTATTCGATGACGGGCTATGGGCGGTGATGCAGAGGGAAAGGCATTATCTCTTTATCTGTAGCCAGAACCGGCTTCGCAGCCCGACCGCCGAACAGATTTTCGCCGATCATCCCGGTATCGAGACGCTGTCCGCGGGTACCAATGCAGGTCTGCATACCATGCTCGATCACATGGCTGAGGTTCATAAAACGGGTCATGAGGGTGATATTCTCCGACGCGCGATGCGCCATAGAGCGGTGAAGCCGACAGCGCACCAGATTATATTGAGTACCATCGACGGCAGCGCGCCATGCCACCATGTGTTGAGAATGAAAAAGGCCGAACCGATGACGTTCAACCACTGGAATGCCGCCGATCCTCCAGACAGTCGCCCGGTCGACACGCCGATATAGGCACCCAGCACCAGCAGCGCACCGGCCCAGCCGATAATCTCGACGAACAGCGCCATCCGTCTCTCCACAGAAAAAGGGCTCCTCCCGGTTGGGAGAAGCCCTTCTGTCCTACGTCAGCGCGTCAGCCGATCAAGCTGCCAGCTTGCGCAGCACATATTGGAGGATGCCGCCGTTCAGGAAATAATCCAGTTCGTTGACGGTATCGATGCGGCACAGAGCGGTGAAGGTGAAGGTCGAGCCGTCGGCGCGCTTCACGATCACGTCCACATCCTGGCGGGGCTTCAGGTCCGCAACACCTTGGATAGTGAAGGTCTCGTCGCCCTTCAGGCCCAGCGTATCGCGCGTATCGCCATCCTTGAACTGGAGCGGCAGCACGCCCATGCCGACCAGATTCGAGCGGTGGATGCGCTCGAAGCTTTCGACGATCACCGAGCGGACGCCGAGCAGGTTGGTGCCCTTCGCCGCCCAGTCGCGCGACGAACCGGTGCCATATTCCTTGCCGCCGATAACGACCAGCGGCGTGCCGTCGGCCTTGTGCTTCATCGCCGCGTCGTAGATCGGCATGACTTCGCCTTCATAGCTGGTCATGCCGCCTTCCACGCCGTCCAGCATCAGATTCTTGATGCGGATATTGGCGAAGGTACCGCGCATCATGACTTCATGATGGCCGCGGCGCGAACCGTAGCTGTTATAGTCCGCCTGCGCGACCTGATGCTCGCTCAGCCACTTGCCCGCGGGCGACGACGCCTTGATGGACCCAGCCGGCGAGATGTGGTCGGTGGTAATCGAATCGCCGAATATGGCGAGCGGCTTGGCCTCGATAATGTCGGTGACCGGCGCCGGGGTCATGGTCAGCCCTTCGAAATAGGGCGGATTGGCGACATAGGTAGAACCGGCGCGCCACTTGTAGGTGTCCGAACCGGTAACGTCGATCGCCTGCCAATGGGCGTCGCCCTTGTAGACATTGGCGTAGCGCGCCTGGAACATCGGACGGTCCACGGCCCCCGCGATGGTGGTGGCGACCTCGTCATTGGTCGGCCAGATGTCCTTGAGGTAAACCAGTTCGCCGTTGGAGGCCGTGCCGATCGGGGTGGTGATGAAATCCTCGATCACCGTACCCTTCAGGGCATAGGCCACGACCAGCGGCGGACTGGCCAGGAAGTTGGCGCGCACGTCGGGCGACACGCGGCCTTCGAAGTTGCGGTTGCCGGAGATAACGGCGGCCGCGACCAGGCCATTCTCATTGATCGCCTTGCTGATCGGTTCAGCCAGCGGGCCGGAGTTGCCGATGCAGGTCGTGCAGCCATAGCCGACCAGATTAAAGCCGAGGGCGTCGAGGTGCGACTGAAGCCCGGCCTTTTCCAGATAGTCGGTGACAACCTGCGAACCCGGCGCGAGTGAGGTCTTGACCCAGGGCTTGGGCTTCAGGCCCAGCTCGTTCGCCTTCTTGGCGACGAGGCCGGCGGCGACGAGAACGCTGGGGTTCGAGGTGTTGGTGCAGCTGGTGATCGCGGCAATGGTGACGTCGCCATCGCCAATGTCGAAATCCTTGCCCTCGACCGGAACGCGGGTCTGCTCCTTCTTGTAGGTGTTCGCCATGTCGGCGTTGAACACGTCATCGACGTCCGGCAGCGCGACCCGGTCCTGCGGGCGCTTGGGTCCGGCAAGGCTGGTGACGACGGTGCCGAGGTCGAGTTCCAGCGTATCGGTGAAGATCGGCTCGATCGCCGGGTCGATCCAGAAGCCCTGCTGCTTGGCATAGGCCTCTACCAGCGCGATATTCTCGTCGGTGCGGCCGGTCAGGCGCATATAATCGAGCGTCTTGTCGTCGATGCCGAAGAAGCCGCAGGTCGCACCATATTCGGGCGCCATGTTCGCCAGCGTAGCGCGGTCGGCGAGCGACAGGGTGGCGAGGCCTGGGCCGAAATATTCGACGAAGCGGCCGACCACGCCGCGCGCGCGCAGCATCTGGGTGCAGGTCAGCACCAGGTCGGTGGCGGTGACGCCTTCCTTGAGGTTGCCGGTGAATTTGAAGCCGACGACTTCAGGAATGAGCATGGAGACGGGCTGGCCGAGCATCGCCGCCTCAGCCTCGATGCCGCCCACGCCCCAGCCGAGCACGCCAAGGCCGTTGATCATGGTGGTGTGGCTGTCGGTGCCGACGCAGGTATCGGGATAGGCAATGGTTGTGCCATCGGGCGCCTCGCTCGACCAGACGGCCTGCGCGATATTTTCCAGATTCACCTGATGGCAGATGCCGGTGCCGGGCGGCACGGCGTAGAAGTTGGCGAGCGACTTGCTGCCCCATTTCAGGAAGTCGTAGCGCTCCATGTTGCGCTGATATTCGATTTCCACATTCTGTTCGAACGCCTTGGGCGTACCGAATTCGTCGACCATGACCGAGTGGTCTATGACGAGATGGACGGGAACCTGCGGATTGATCTTGGCGGCATCGGCGCCCAGCGCGTTCATCGCGTCACGCATGGCGGCCAGGTCGACGACGCAGGGCACACCGGTGAAATCCTGAAGCAGCACGCGGGCCGGGCGATACTGGATTTCGCGCTCGGCCTTGCCCCGATCATTCTGCCAGTCGACGATCGCCTGAATGTCGTCGGTGGTGACGGTCACGCCGTCCTCGAAGCGAAGCAGATTTTCCAGCAGCACCTTCATCGAGAAAGGCAGGCGCGAAACGTCTCCAAGCTTGGCTGCGGCCTTTTCCAACGAATAATAGGCAATGTCCTTGCCGCCGACATTGAACGTGTCGCGCGTGCCGAGGGTGTCCTGTCCGATTGCGGTCATAAGTCGTGCGTCTCCTCGCATGGCCTCGGCCAGAGGATGGCGCGTTTCCACCAGAAGCCCACCGAACGGCGATGGGAAGCCGGACGGCAAGGTGGCAGGGATGCGCCCCAACCAGTGGTCGAAGCAGGTATGTCCCGATGCTGCAGCGCCATAACATTTGCGGTGTTCAAGTCAAATGGCGGCGCAGCCTACGATCCTTATTTAGGGATCCATTCCGTCCCTTTAAACGTTGCATCGACAGAAAAGGGGACACGCCAATGGAAGCATGTTTTTCGCCCGTCCAAACCGCGATAGTTGCGATCAATCCGCAATATTATCAGGGACGTGAAATGGCTTGTCCCGATTGCGGTGGCAGCCAGTGGTTCGTGGGACGGGTGGTTGCAGAATGCGCCAGGTGTGAAACGCCCTTACCCCTTGCTGCATCGCAACATCGCGGATGGATCGATGGCCTTTCCTGACGCCATTCAAACCCGATAATCCGATGCGTTTCCAGTCGGCTGCCAGCCGGCAGGAAGCGCATATACGACAATGCCGCCGCTGCGAGCGCAGCGGCGGCATTCATTTTACGAAGGGACTATTGCCCGTTTCGATCAGTGCGCAGCCGGCGGAGCGAACTTCGTCAGGTCGATACCCGTAACGGCGCTCTTATACTCGTCCATGTTCGGCGTACGGCCGAGAATGGTCGACAGCACCACGAGCGGAGTCGAGGCGAGGAGCGATTCGCCCTTCTTGTTGGCCGTATCTTCCACGACGCGACCCTGGAACAGGCGGGTCGAGGTCGCGAGGACGGTATCGCCCTTGGCAGCCTTTTCCTGGTTGCCCATGCACAGGTTGCAGCCCGGACGCTCCAGATACAGCATGTTCTCATAGTCGGTGCGCGCAGCGGTCTTGGGCGCCACGTCATCGAATTCAAAACCGGCGTATTTCTTAAGCACGTCCCAGTCGCCTTCGGCCTTCAATTCATCGACGATGTTGTAAGTCGGCGGGGCGACGACCAGCGGCGCCTTGAACTCGACCTTGCCTTCGGTGGCTTCGATGTTCTTCAGCATCTGGGCCAGGATCTTCATGTCGCCCTTGTGCACCATGCACGACCCGATGAAGCCCAGGTCGACCTTCTTCGTGCCGCCATAATAGGACACCGGGCGGATGGTGTCATGGGTGTAGCGCTTCGACACGTCCGCATTGTTGACGTCCGGGTCGGCGATCATCGGCTCGTCGATCAGGTCGAGGTCGACCACGACTTCGGCGAAATATTTCGCGTTGGCGTCGGGCGCCAGCGCGGGCTTTTCACCCGAGCGGATTTCGGCGATGCGCTTGTCCGCCAGAGCGATCAAGCCATGAAGCGTGCCGGCGGCATTTTCCATGCCCTTGTCGATCATGATCTGGATGCGCGACTTGGCGATTTCCAGCGACTCGATCAGCGTCGCGTCTTCGGAAATGCAGATCGACGCCTTGGCCTTCATTTCGGCCGTCCAGTCGGTGAAGGTGAAGGCCTGGTCGGCCAGCAGCGTGCCGATATGGACTTCGATGATGCGGCCCTGGAAGACGTTTTCGCCGGCGAATTGGGCCAGCATCTGCGCCTGGGTCGCGTGCACCACGTCGCGGAAGTCCATATAGGGCTGCATCCTGCCCTTGAACGTCACCTTGACCGACTGCGGGATCGGCATGGTCGCCTCACCGGTGGCCAGAGCGAGAGCAACCGTGCCCGAGTCCGCACCGAAGGCCACTCCCTTCGACATGCGGGTGTGGCTGTCGCCGCCGATGATGATCGCCCAGTCATCCACGGTGATGTCGTTCAGCACCTTGTGGATCACGTCGGTCATCGCATGATAGACGCCCTTCGGGTCGCGGGCGGTGATCAGGCCGAAATTGTTCATGAAGGACATGAGTTTCGGAATGTTCGCCTGCGCCTTCTTGTCCCAGACCGACGCCGTGTGGCAGCCCGACTGATAAGCGCCGTCGACGACCGGCGAGATGACGGTGGCCGCCATCGCTTCCAGTTCCTGCGCGGTCATAAGACCGGTGGTGTCCTGCGAACCGACGATGTTCACGGTGACGCGCACGTCCGAACCGGCGTGCAGCACCTTGCCCGGCGTCACGCCGACGGCGTTGCGGTTGAAGATCTTCTCGACCGCGGTCAGGCCCTGCCCGTCGACCGTGATTTCCTTGTTGGCGGCAAACACCGGAGTCGCCTCGACGCCGAGGGTTTCAGCGGCGAAGGTCTGGAGCTTCTTGCCGAAGACGATGGCATAAGAGCTGCCCGCCTTCATGAATTCCATCTTCTGCGGCGTGAAGGCCGAAGCGACATCGACCAGTTCGTTGCCGGCTTCGTCGGTCAGCTTCCGGTTCTTGACGTCGATCTTGAGGACGGTGCCGGTTTCGACCGAAAATTTCTCTTCAAGGACGGGGTTGCCGTCATTGTTGAGAATGGCCTTGCCTTCGGCGTCGGTCTTCTTGACCCAATTCTTGAGATTGAGGCCAATGCCGCCCGTCACGTCGACGGTGGTCGCGAAGATCGGCGAGATGCCGTTGGTGCCCGCGACGACCGGCGCATAGTTGACGAACGGAACATAGGGACTCTGCTGCTTGCCAGCCCACAGCGCCACATTGTTGACGCCCGACATGCGCGAAGAGCCGACGCCCATCGTGCCCTTTTCGGCGATCAGCATGACGCGCTTGTCGGGATGTTGGACCTTCAATGCTACTATCTGCTGCTGCGCCTCCGGCGAGATCATGCACAGGCCGTGCAGTTCGCGGTCCGAGCGCGAGTGCGCCTGATTGCCGGGCGACAGGAGGTCGGTCGAGATATCGCCTTCGCCGGCGATGAAGGTCACGACCTTGATCTCATCCTCGACCTCAGGGAGCTTGGTGAAGAATTCGGCCTTGGCGTAGCTTTCCAGCACGTCGTTGGCGACCGCATTGCCCGCCTTGAATGCGTCGCGCAGGCGGAACATGTCGGCGTCGTAGAGGAAGACCTGAGTCTTGAGCACTTCGCCCGCCTGGACGGCCAGCGCGACGTCATCGCCCAGCGCGATGTCGAGCAGCACTGCGATCGAGGGGCCGCCCTTCATGTGGGACAGCAGTTCGAGGGCGAAAGCCGGGGTGATTTCCGCGACGGTCACGTCGCCCAGCACGATCTTCTTGAGGAAGTCCGCCTTGACGCCCGCGGCGCTCGTGGTGCCGGGCAGCGTGTTGTAAATGAAGAAATTCAGGGCATCGGCGCGATGTTCGCTGCCACCATCCTGGATAAGGGCGATGATTTCGCCGACAAGTGCGCCATCGTCGATTGGCTTGGGCGCGAGTCCCTGAGTCTTACGGCTTTCGATTTCGGCCAGATAATCCAGGTAGATGCTCATCTCGTTCCCAACGTCATAAAAGTGCACGGAGTCGACGCGCAGCGCCACTTGCCGACTTTTATGCCCGGTCTGGGAGCTGACGCGGCCCCGGTACGTCAGAAGACGCAAATTGGCAAGTCGCCGCAACGCAGCAAAATATTGCTGCCAACTTCGCAAACCGTCCAAAAACTGCGGCTTTCGTCATTAGTCTGAGTAAAGAATCGCCTTAGTAGAACGGTTATCCGTTAGCCTTCTCCGTCGCGATCCCGCCGTCGATCTGGCTTTCCAGCACGGTCAGCGGCACCGCCCCCTGCGACAGTAGGGCGTCATGGAACCGCCGCAGGTCGAACCTCGGCCCCAACTCCTTTTCCGCCTTCGCCCGCAATTCGCGAATCCTGATCTCGCCCAGCTTGTAGCCGAGCGCCTGCCCCGGCCAGCTGATGTAGCGGTTGACCTCCGCATCGATATTGGCGTCGGTCAGCGCACTGTTGGCCTTCATGAACGCGACGGCCCTGGCCTTGTCCCAGCCCTTGGCGTGAATGCCGGTGTCGACCACCAGCCGGCAGGCCCGCCACATTTCGTAGGACAGGCGCCCCATCATCTTTTCGGGCGTGTCGTAAAGGCCCATCTCTTCACCGAGATATTCAGTGTAGAGCGCCCAGCCTTCCACATAGGCGGTAAAGCCGGCCAGATATTTGCGGAAGGGCGGCAGCGGCAGTTCCTGCTGAAGCGCGATCTGGTTGTGATGGCCCGGCACCGCTTCATGGGCGGTAAGCGCCGGCAGTTCCCAGAAGGGCCGCTGATCGAGCTTCGACGTATTGACCCAATAAGTGCCGGAAATGCCCGCCTCCGGCGCGCCGGGTCCGTAATAAGCAGTGGTCGTGCCTTCCGCCTCGGCCGTCGGGATCGGCTTCAAGCCGTAAGGCAGTCGCGGCAGCGTGCCGAAATAGCGCGGAAGCAGCCCATCGATCGTCTTCGCTTGCCGCGCCGCGAAGCGCAGCAGTTCTTCGGGGGTCTTGGCGTAATAGGACGGGTCGGTGCGCAGATGCTGGATATAGGGGGCGCGGCTGGGATAGCCGGCCTTGGCTGCGATTTCGTCCATCCTCTTGCCGATGCGGGCAACCTCGTCCAGGCCGATCTGGTGAATCTGGTCGGGCGTCAGGTCGGTGGTCGTGTGCGCCCTGACCCGGCTGGCATACCAGGCCGCCCCGCCCGGCAGTGCGGATGCGCTGTCGCTCTTGCGGCAATGGGGCAGATAATCCTTCACGAACAGATCGTGCCATTTGCGATATTCGGGCGTCAGCACGTCGCGGATGATCGCGACGGCTTGGGCCTGCATCGCGTTCCAGTCAGCGTCGCTGATATCGCGCGGCCTAGGGCGCTTGAACGGTTCGTAGAAGCGGGTGTCCTCCGGCTTGCCATCCACGATGCCGCTTATCGTGCCGGCATAATTTTGCAGCACCGAACAGGGCTGGACATAGCCGCCCTTGATCGCCTGCCGCGTGATGGTCAGCGCATCGCCATTCTGTTTCGGGTAAAGGGCGAGGCGCTTCAGATAGCTCGCATAATCGGCGCGATTGTAGAAAGGCAGGCCGTCGGCCATGCCGGAAAAGCCCTGATGCCAGCCATAATAGGTGGTGAAAAGCATCAACCGTTCTGCCGGGTGCCGGTCGCTGTCGATATCGTCGCGCAACATCCACAGCAACACGTCGCGATTGACCCGGTCGGCAGCATCCAGCCCGGACGCAGGCACAGTCTCCAGCCGGGCGACGAAGCTCTGCTCTGCCTTGATCTGCGCATCGCGCGCGGCTAGCGAAATATCGTAGATGCGGTCGTCATAGTCGCGCACGCCGCGTGCCGTCGCGTCGACCGGATGGGTCGAAAGATACCAGGCCCAATGGTCGTCGATGACCTTGGTCAATTGATCATGTGGCGTTTGCGCCTGCGCGAGAACGGGCGAGGCAGCTATGAACATCAGGGAAAGAATCTTGCGCATGGACGCAATGGATCGCTTGCGCGGGAGTGTTTGGCAAGAGGGTCGGGTGCCTATGTCAGGCCGCTGCCACGCCCTCAGCCTCCACGATATTGTCGCCGGCATAGAAACCGCGCACCCGAACCCGCTTTTCGACATGATCGACAGGTACGCGGAGAAGGACGAGGCGATAGCTGCCACCCAGATCGCGCTGGAGCAGGAAGCCGGCTTCGTCGCGCAGCAACCTGCCGGTTTCGTCCACTCCAGCGCCAATCTCGATCATTTGGGTTAATCTATCGCGTCCTTAATTCCTTTGCCAGCCAATATTCCCAGCACGAGGAAGACGACGAAGACGGCGATCGCGATGAAGAACAGGATCTTGGCGATGCCGACGAAGGTGCCGGCCGCGCCGCCGAAGCCGAGCAGCGCCAGTACCGCTGCGATGACGAGCGAAATGATCGCAAGTTTGATCATGAAATAGTCCTCTCATTGGACAAGGATGCAATGCCCCTATCAACCGACAGTGAGCGGGCTTGTTCCACTGCCGGATCGGTCATGGATAACCGGAAATTAAGGTCGATTTTCAGCGCGTTGGGTGAACCATCGGGAGCGGTGGGCAGTTGTTGCCTACTTGAAAGGAGAAGCCGATGTCGAATAACCATGCCATCAGCAAGCTGGACGACCTGATCACGACCCTGATCGACAGCGTGAAGGGCTATCAACACAGCGCCGACAAGGTAAAGTCGCCCGAGTTCCAGACCTTGTTTCGCGATCTGGCCGTCGAACGCAGCAATGCGGTGGAACTGTTGCAGGAACGCAGCCGCACCCTGGACGGCAAGCCCAATCAGTTCGGATCGGCAGCGGGAACGGTCCATCGCCGGCTGGAAGATATTCTCGTCGCGCTGGGCGGTGGCGACAAGGCTGTGATCCAAGCGGTCGACCGAGGCGAGGATTATCTGCGTGAAGAGTTCGAGCGGGTATTGAAAGACAGCGCGATCGACGAGGAAACGCTGGCCGTAGTACGCCGCGCGCATGAATCGGTGCTGCGCGGAAAGATTGTGATCGACAATCTCAAGGTTCAGCTCGCCGCAGCCTGACCCGGCGTTTCACACCCAGCCTTCCAGCACCTGGTTGGGCGGGCGATGCCCGTCGACCCAGGTACGGATATTGGCGATGACGCGGGCGCCCGTGGCGTCACGCCCCTCGAAGGTGGCCGAACCCATGTGCGGCAGCAGGGTGACGTTGGACAGCGACAGCAGGCGCTGGTCCACGGCCGGTTCATGGGTGTAGACGTCGAAGCCTGCGCCGGCGATCCGCCCTTCCTCCAGCGCGGTTATGAGCGCTTGCTCATCCGTCACCTCGGCACGCGAGGTGTTGATGATGTAGGCGTCCGGGCGCAGCAGGGCGATACGGCGCGCATCGATCAGGCCGCGACTGTCGGCATTGAGCGGGCAGTGGATGGACAGGATGTCGCTGCCGGCCAGCAGGGAGTCCAGTTCGCAATGCCATTCGGCTTCCAGTTCCTGCTCTACTTCGAACGGCAGGCGATGGCGGTTATGATAGGCGATCGACAAGCCGAAGGCGCGAGCGCGGCGGGCGACGGCGCGGCCGATCCGGCCCATGCCGATGATGCCCAGCTTCTTGCCGCCGATGCGATGGCCGAGCATGCCCGAAGGACTCCAGCCGCGCCATTCGCCTGTCCGCACCAGCTTTTCGCCCTCCGCCAGGCGACGGGGGACCGACAGGATCAGCGCCATGGTCATGTCGGCCGTATCCTCGGTCAGGACGCCGGGCGTGTTGGTGACGATGATGCCCCGCTTCCGCGCGGCGGCAAGGTCGATATGGTCGACGCCGCTGCCGAAGCTGGCGATCAGTTGCAGCCGATCGGGCGCCCCCTCTATCAGCGCCGCATCGATCTGGTCGTTGATTGTGGGCACCAGCACGTCGCATTGCGCCATGGCGCGCGCCAGTTCGGTTCGGCTCATCGCGACGTCGCCGACATTGAAGCTGGCGTCGAACAGTTCGGCCATGCGCGCCTCCACATTGGGCGGCAGGCGGCGCGTGACGATGACGCGCGGCTTGGCGGGGCGCAATTTTTTGGCCATTTCTAGGCCGCTATTCCCCGTCGCGACATCGGTCAAGCGGATATACCGAATAGTCCCATCGAAGGACTGTCGCCCGTCCACGCAAATGGTTATGGGATGATCATGGGTGACATGGGTATCAGGTCTGGGATGAAGCGTTTCTGGTTAGGTGCAGGCGCGATGGCGGCACTGACGGCGGCAGGCGTCGCACTGGCGGCGCCGGCCAAGCCGGTGCCTTACTGGGCGTCGCTGGCCCAGGACGAAGCGCGGATGCGGGTCGGACCGAGCCTCGATTATCCCTCCAACTGGGTCTATCGTCGCCGCGACCTGCCGGTGAAGGTGGTTCAGGTGTTGGGCCTGTGGCGCAAGGTCGAGGATCCCGAAGGCGCGCAGGGATGGATGCACGTCCGCCTGCTCAGCGACACCGCCACCGGCATCGTGAAGGCGGAGGTCGCGCCGCTGCATCAATCCGCGAGCGACGGCGCACGGACGTTGTTTCGCGCGCAACGCGGGGTCGTGGGGCGGCTCAGCGATTGTTCGGGAGGCTGGTGTACCTTCGACGTCAAGGGACAGCGCGGCTATGTGAAGGCGAGCGACCTCTGGGGCGCCACCGATAAATAGGATTTGCCAGGCTTAACTTCGCACATGTCGCGCATATCTTGACATTTTCATGCAAATTTCGGTAATTTTATTTCAAAGAAAAAGATGCGGCGACGATGCGAAAGAGCCGGCACCGCTTATAGCAGAAGGACGGCCTGTAGGACAGGCCGCCCCCCCCATCAATGCGGGACAGCGCCCAGTTCGACACCGGTCTTGTCGTGTAGCGCGAAGCGATCAATCAGGTCGGCGCTGGCGCGGTTACAGCCGGCCACCTCCACCTGACGCCCGTCGCGGCGCAGGCGCGCGACGATCTTGTCGAGCGCGCCGACTCCTGAAATGTCCCAGAAATGCGCGCCTGCGACATCGATCAGGATGTGGGCGGCGGTCTCTTCCTGCTGGAAGGCGCGGGTGAAGCGGTCGACCGAGGCGAAGAAGATCTGGCCGGTCACGCGATAGATCGCCGTTGCCCCATCCTCGCTTCGTTCGACCGAAAACATGCGCTGCACCTTGCCGGCGAAGAAGATGCCCGACAGCAGCACGCCTGCAAGCACGCCCAGCGACAGGTCGCGGGTCGCGACCACGACGACCACCGTCACCAGCATCACCACCGAGGAGGTAGGCGGATGGCGGCGCAGATTGAGGATCGAATTCCAGCTGAAGGTGCCGATCGACACCATGACCATGACGGCCACCAGCGCAGGCATGGGCATACGCCCGACCCACGGCCCCAGCACGGCGAGCAGGAACAGGAGGAAGGCGCCCGCGACGAAGGTAGAGAAACGGCCGCGACCGCCGGAGCTGACGTTGATGACCGATTGGCCGATCATGGCGCAACCACCCATGCCGCCGAACAGGGCCGCGACGATGTTCGCGCCGCCCTGCCCCATGGCCTCGCGCTTCTTGTCGCTGTCGCTGTCGGTCATGTCGTCGACGATCTGGGCCGTCAGCATGGATTCGAGCAGGCCTACCGCCGCCATCGTCACCGAATAGGGCAGGATGATGCGGAGTGTATCGAGCGTGAGCGGCACATGCGGCAGGGCGAAGCCGGGCAGGCCTTCGGGCAATTTCCCCATGTCGCCGACGCTGTGGACCGGCAGGCCCAGGGCGATGCTGATCGCGGTGAGCAGCAGGATCGCGACCAGCGGCGACGGGACGGCCTTCGTCAGCCGGGGGAAGAGATAGATGATGGCGAGGCCGGCCGCGACCATGGCATAGGTCTGCCAGCTGACATTGGTCAGTTGGGGCAGTTGCGCCATGAAGATGAGGATGGCGAGCGCATTGACGAAGCCGGTGATGACCGAGCGCGAGACGAACTGCATCAGCAGGTCGAGCCGCAGCAGCCCGGCGACGATCTGGATCAGGCCCATCAGGATGGTGGCGGCGAACAGATAATCGACGCCATGCTGCTTCACCAACGGGCCGACCAGCACGGCGACAGCGGCGGTCGCGGCGGAGATCATGCCCGGCCGCCCGCCGATCAGCGCTATGGTGATGGCGATGGCGACCGAGGCATAGAGGCCGACGCGGGGATCGACCCCGGCGATGATGGAAAAACCGATGGCTTCCGGGATGAGCGCAAGCGCGACGACGATGCCCGCCAACGCGTCGCGCCGCGCCGAGGCGGCATCGACGAACCACTGCCGACGGTAGCGGGTAAGGATATTGGTCATGAGAAATCCACAACAAGGCACATGGCACGGCAAGCGACGGCGCATTCGATCGGGTCATGTGGGATGTTGTCCGGCGGATCGGCGGCCGGAATAGCCACCCGGAATTTCACCGGGTCCATGCGAATGCAGTGGCCCTTAGCGGATGAGGCGGGGGCGGATCAAGATGGGCGATTGGGTGGGTGGCGGACCATCCGCAATTTCGTCATCCCGGCGCATGCGGGGATCCAGAGTGGTCAGAGGCAACCCTGGATGCTGACTTTCGTCAGCATGACGGAATGGGTGGAAAGCTGACCGGCAGTTTAGCGTAGTGAGATGTCCAAAAGCTGACATAGCGTCTGACACAGAACCTAGATTGCGATGCAAAGCATTGTCGGTCATGTGTCGTGAATGACTGGCGGTTCCACATTCCAAGACTTTTTCACGCAGGCGATGGGCGAGTTCGGCACCGTCCCTAAGCGTGGGCTTATCTACGTCACAATAGCGGGCGCGCTATCTGCCATCGCAAACCTAATTTAATGGGGGGGTGGCGCGAAATTTTCCGAATGGAATTATGCCCTTCAAGCCATTGTCATATTGCCTTGGCTCGCAGGCGCATATGCTACGACGATGACAATGGTTGCAAGGCCATCATCCGTGGCTGGCTTCGCTAAGTTCACAGCCGTTAGCATCCTGACGTTTGTGCCGATATTATCTAGCTTGGCCGCTCTGGTTTATACGTCTGGCGCTGGTGCGCACGACGGCCTGATCATTTCTACTGTTATCGCGCTGTTTCTTGTAGGCTTGCTATTTGTAGCTTTCCTGCCCGCTTGGCCGATAGCGCAGGCGATCTCGCCGCGGTTCGTAAGCCCGATGCAGATCGTCAAGGCAACGAAGGGCTACCGTTGGTCGCTGATATTGGTGTTCTTCGCAGCTAGTAGCGTGAACAAACTCATGCCTAGCATGTCGTCCGCTACGAACGTCGGTGAAGCGATTGCCCTAGCGTTATGTGGTGCCGTCGTTGCCGCTGCAACGTTGGTCCTGACCGCTAGTATCGCCGTCACGGCATGGAAGTTTGCAGCGCGGCGGGACGCCAGCCTTGCTCAACTGTGAGCGTCAGCTTTTGAAAGTGTCGCGGCATATATTAAACGGCGGCAAATGGTCGCTTGTTGCCATTTACCTACAGCCTTCATCCTGACGAAAGTCGGGATACATTCAGCGCCACGTTCGTGAGGAAGCTCTGAATGGATCCCGGATCAAGTCCGGGATGACCGCTGCGGGAAGCGGCGGATTTCAGGCAAGCCGCGGAACAAACGGACGGCAATTCCTGCTCGCCATCCGCCCAGCCAAAGAACAAAGGGGAGCCTCAGCCCCCCTTCTCCCTGCACCTCACCATTCATAGGCCTTAGGCATCGCGCCTTCGGTGGGCGTGGCGTAGCGGTCGCGCAGTTTCGTCTGGCGGTTTTCGATCGGTTGCTGGACGCCGTCGATCCACACTGCGACCGGCGCTGACGTCATTTCCAGCGGGTCACCGTCCCAGATCACCACGTCGCCTGCCTTGCCAGCCTTGAGCGAGCCGATGCGGTCGCCCAGCCCCATCGCCTCGGCCGGAGCAGAGGTGATGGTGCGCAGCGCCTGACCCCAGCTGAGGCCGGTCGCGCCCGGCACCTTGTTGAGAGCGACCATGTTGCCCGCCTGCTGGGTGGCGAGGCGCAGTTGCAGCCCCTCATCGCGATCCATCAGGCCCATGGAGACGGCGACCCCAGCCTTCACCATGCGGCCGACATTGCTCTGGGTCGCGGCCAGCTTTTCGAAGCTGGAGGGCAGGTCGTCGAGGCCGCCGGCGATCACCGGCACCTTGGCGGCGGCGATCTGGGTCGCGACCATCCAGCCTTCGGCCGCGCCGGCGAGGATCAGCTTGAGCGCCGGGAAATCCTGCCGCAAGGCGAGCACGGACACTATGTCGCGGGCGCTTTCGGCATGGATCATCAGCGGCATGGCGCCGGTGACGACGGGAACCAGCGCTTCGGCATCGACGCGGTTGAGGAGCGCGTCCCTCGACCGACCATCGTAGCTGGCAGGCGCCTTCGCATAATCCTGCGCTTCACGCAGCATCGTCTTGAAGGTCAGGATCGCGGCGGCGCGGCTGCCGCCTGCATCCTCCGCGCCGGATTCGCCCATTTCCACATATTGAAAGGCGCGCGCCTTGGTGATCGGGTTGAGGTCCGCGCCCAGATCGACCACCGCGCCCTGCCCGGCGAAGATGCCGACGCCGGTTGCAGGCACCACGACCGCGCGGGTGATGCCGGCGGTGCGGCTGACCGCGATCGGGTTGGCCAGCGGATTGATCGCGGGCGCGACGTCGATCGCCGCAGAGAAGGGCGAGCGGGCGCGAGTGTCGTTGGTCTGCTTGACCCCCGGCACCTCGACCAGGCCGACGCGCGAATAGCCGGAGACGAGACCGGGCGTCACCCATTTGCCGCTGGCGTCGACGGTCTTCGCCCCGGCGGGAACGGCCACGCCCGCGCCGGCCGCGACCACCTTGCCACCCGTGATGACGACGGTGCCGTTCTGGATCGGCTCGGAGCCGTCGCCGATGGCGAGGGTCGCGCCGGTGATGGCGATGGATTGGGCGAAGGCGGGAGCGGACAACAGCGCAGCCATGGTGGCGACAGCAGCGCAGGCGCTTCTCGACATTCGCCTGTCCTGAGCGCCTGCCTTGGCAGGCAGTCGAAGGGCTCGAAGCGAACGGAGTTTCTTGTCTACGCTCATTTCACGTCTCCCGCGCCGATCTGGCCCAGTTCGAAATCGGTCACAGGCCGCAGCTTCGGATTGGAACTGTCATACATCAGCGCCCCTTCGATCCAGACCTTTTCCGGCCGCGTATAAGTGCTGAAGGGGTTGCCGTTCCACAGCACCGCGTCGGCCATCTTGCCGACCTTGAGGCTGCCGGTCTGGTCGGCGATGCCCATGGCGCGCGCCGGATTGATCGCGAGCCAGGTCCAGGCGACCTCGTCGGGAATGTCGATCCCCATGCGGCGGCCCGCGCCCAATGCCTTGGCCGCTTCCTGGTTCAGGCGCTGGATGCCGTTTTCATCGTCCGAGTGGACGATGGCGCAGGCGCCGGCCCGATGGACCAGTGGTACATTTTCCTTGATGCCGTCATAGGCTTCCATCTTGAAGCCATACCAGTCGCCCCACATGGCCGAGCAGATATTGTTCTCCCGCAGGAGGTCGGCGATCTTGTAGCTTTCGACGGCATGGTGGAAGGCGGTGATCCTGTAGCCGAATTCCTTCGACATATCGATCACATTGGCCATCTCGTCCGCGCGATAGCAGTGATTGTGGACGAGGATCTTGCCTTCCAGCACATCGGCCAGCGTTTCCATGCCGAGGTCGCGGGTCTGGTCCTTGCCGGCGGCGCGCTTCTTCTGATATTCGCGCGCCTTGATCCAGGTCTGGCGGTCGACCGCCATATTGCCCATGCGGGTCGACGGCTCGCGCCCCTTGGCGCCGTAGACGCGCTTGGGGTTTTCGCCGCATGCCATCTTCAGGCCATAGGGCGCGCCGGGGAACTTCATCCCCTGCTGGGTGCGGGACGGGACATTCTTCACCGTCACGCTGCGACCGCCGAACAGATTGCCCGAACCGGGCAGAATCTGGAGCGTGGTGACGCCGCCATTGGCGAGTGCGCGACCGAAGCCGGGGTCCTGCGGCCAGATGCTGTGTTCGGCCCAGACATGGGGCGTCACGGGCGAGGTCATCTCGTTACCATCCGACAGCGCGTCGACGCCGGGCGAGGGATAGACGCCCAGATGACTGTGAATGTCGATGACGCCGGGCGTCAGATATTTGCCGGTACCGTCGAACACCGCGACATCGGCGGAGATCGGCGTGTCCGGACCGCCGATCGACACGACCTTGCCCTCCGACAGGAAGACCACGCCATTGTCGATGCGACCGCCTTCGCCGTCGAAGATCGTCGCGCCGCGGATCACCGTAGGGCGGCCGGGATAGGCCTTGTAGGTGGACGGATAGGGATTTTCGGGTTCAGCCGAGTTGCCTTGCGACGCGGGCGCCGCTTCCTTGTCCTTCTTTGCCGCGAGCGGTGTGGCGGTTCCCGCCAGCAACGCCGCGATCAGCAGCCATTTGCCGCCTCTGTTCATCAATGTTCCTCCCTGTTCGAGGATATGGTGTCGAGATGCATCATGCGTTTCACATAGGGCGAAACGAGCAGCACCAGTCCTCCGACGATGACCGCAAACCAGCCGATTTGCGTATAGACGTCAAGCACTTGCGTGACATTTCCTACTTCGCCGCTGCCGGTCGCGCGGGCGATGAGGCCGGCGATGAAATTGCCCGCCGCCATGGCGAGGAACCAGGTGCCCATGACGAGGCCGACCATCGACGACACCGACAGGCGCGTCATGGCCGACAGGCCCACCGGCGAGAAGCAGAGTTCCGCCATGGTGTGGAACAGGTAGATGAGGAAGACGAAGAGGACCGGGGTGAGATTTTCGCCCGCTATAGCCGCGCCTGCCACCAGCACCAGGAAGCCTGCCCCGCAGAGGATGAGGCCGATGCCGAACTTGGCGGGTGAGGACGGTTCCAGCCGGCGCTTGTCGAGGAAGGTCCAGAGGACGGCGAAAAGCGGCGCGAACAGGATGATGAAGACCGAATTGACCGACTGGAACAGCGAGGCCGGCACATCCCAGCCAAGGATGTTGCGGTCGACATTGCGGTCGGTAAAGATATTGAGCGACGATCCGGTCTGCTCGAACAGCCCCCAGAACAGCGGATTGAGCGCGATCAGGAAAAGCGCGGCGAACATGCGATCGCGATCGACCTTGCCCAGCGTGCCAACCGTGCGCCAGAGGATGTAGATGACGGTCAGGGCCGAGAAGCCGAGTAGCGCATAGCCCAGCATTTCGGCATAGCGGATCACCCCCCAGATGGCGACGATGCCCAGCGCCGCGCCCGCATAGATGGTCCATTCCTGGCTGAGGCCAGCGACCGTGGGCTGGCGCAGTTGCTGCGGTGCGGGCGGCTCGCCCCGGCCAAGCAACCAGGGTTTCAGCCAGACGAACATGACGAGGCCGAGCAACATGCCCAGGCCCGCTGCACCGAAGCCCCAGCTCCAGCCCCAGAGTTCGCCGAGCAGGCCACAGACGATCGGACCGAGCATCCCGCCCATGTTGATGCCCATGTAGAAGATCGAATAGGCCGGGTCGCGGCGATGATCGTCGCGGGGATAGAGTTCGCCGACCAATACCGACACATTGGCCTTCAGAAAACCGGTGCCGACGATGATGCTGGCAAGCGCCAGATAGAAACCATTGAGGAAAAGCGGATCCTGTCCCCCCGGCCCTTCGGTCACGGCGATCAGGAAATGGCCGATGGCGATGAACACGCCGCCCGCCAGCACCGCCTTTCGCGGTCCCAGGAACCGGTCGGACAGATAGCCGCCTATGACCGGCGTGATATAGACCAGCGACGTATAGGCGCCATAAAGGAGATAGGCCTTGTCCTCGCCGAAGAGGAAATGTTTGGTGAGGTAGAAGATCAGGATGGCGCGCATCCCGTAATAGGAGAAACGTTCCCACATTTCCGCGAAAAAGAGCAGATACAGCCCACGCGGATGGCCGAGCCAGGTCTTGCCTGCCTCGGCAGTCGTCATGTCCGAAGTCGCCATTCGGCACCCTTTGCTTATTCTTGTGTCCGGCCCTCCGTGGCGGGGCCGCTTATGGGGGCGAACCTAGTGCGGATCGGTCCGCCCTGTCAAAAGGGCGAGCCGCAATGGCTCCGGCCCTTGCGTCGAAGCGAGAGGCGCGCCATCTGTCGCAGCGATGTTCAACGACCTCTCCTCCCCGCTCGCCCTGCTCCAGACCCGCCGTTCCGGCAAGCCGCGCGACCTGATCGCGCCCGGTCCCGACGGCGCGCAACTCCGGCAAATACTGGACGTGGCATTGCGTACGCCCGACCATGGCAAGCTGGCGCCGTGGCGTTTCGTGATCGTGCCGCTGGACAAGCGCGCCGCGCTGGCGGAACTGCTGGAAACGGCCTATCGCGCCGAAAAGCCCGATGCCGGCCGGCTGGAGATCGAGGCGATGCACCAGTTCGCGCATCAGGCGCCGACCCTGGTGGTGGCGCTGTCCGCCCCGGTCGCGGGCAGCAAGATCCCGGCCTGGGAGCAGCAATTGTCGGCGGGCGCTGCGATCATGAACCTGCTGCACGCCACTCATGCGCTGGGCTTTGCCGGCGGCTGGCTGACAGGATGGCCGACCTATAATGAGGATGTGCGCGCGGCATTCGGGCGCGAAGGGGAAACGATTGCCGGCTTCGTCTTCATCGGAACTCCGGGCAAGCCGCAGGAAGAGCGCCCTCGGCCAGATTATGACGCGGTCGTCTCTGTCTGGGACAGATAATTACGCATACAAAACAAATTGCGTAATGCCATGACTTGCCCTGATCGCTGTATTATGGCACTGATGCACCATGGCCGACGAATCCAAACCCGTCTATCTCCGCCTGCGGGAGATCATTGCCGCCTCCATCCTGGACGGGGAATATAGTGATGGCGACCTGCTGCCATCGGTGCGCGCCTTTGCCGCCGCGCAAGGCGCCAATCCGCTGACGGTGGCCAAGGCCTATCAGAGTTTCCAGGACGATCGGCTGGTGGTGGTGAAGCGCGGCGTCGGCATGTTCGTTGCCGATGGTGCGACCCGCCGGCTACGCACGGCAGAACGCGAGCGTTTTCTGGAAACGGTTTGGCCCCCGGTTGCGGCACAGATCAGGCGGCTGGGGCTGCGGATCGATGAGCTGGATCTGGCGAAGGCTTAGGACTTCGGTCTTATTTTCGCTGTTCGGGCTGAGCTTGTCGAAGCCCCTTCTTTTTTAAGAATGCCCTTCGACAGGCTCAAGGCGAACGGATCCAGGTGTCTTTACAACGCCGCGAGCGCTTCAAGCGCTTCCTGCCGATCCGCAAAGCCCGGAACGGACACCGCACGGTTCAGTGCCAGTTTCGCCTCCCCTTTCCGTCCCGCGGCCGCATAGGCCTGCCCCAGGTGCAGCTGGAGCGCAGGCGCGCCGGGGGCCAGCGCAACCGCTTTTTCCAACAGGTCGACGGCTGCCGGTCCTTTCTCGCCGGTGCGCAGCAAGACCCAGCCGAGCATGTCGGCGGTCATCGGATTGCCCGGCATCAGCCGATAGCCATGGGTGGCGTAGGCGCGCGCAGCAGGACCGTCGCCGCTTTCCAGCGCCGCGCGGGCTAGGTCGGCCATCAGCACGGCGTCATTGTCGCCGATCCGGGCGCGGACCGCGCGCAGCATCCGCAACGCACCGCGCCAGTCCTGCGCCTGAATAGCGATGCCGGCCGCAAGGCGCTGCGCTTCCACATCATTGGGGTTTTGCGTCAGGAACAACTGGATGACCTGCGCGGCGCGGGCGGGATTCCCGGCTCGACCCCAGGCGGCGGCCAGGCGCAGCGCGGCGTCGCGGTCGAAGCGGATATTGGCGGCGGCTTCATAAGCGCGCGCCGCTTCTTGCGGCTGACCGGCAGCGCCCAATGTGTCGCCGAGGATGAGCCAGGCGGCGGGCGCGCCGGGATTGGCGCGACTGAGCAGGCGCGCGCGGGCGAGCGCGTCGGCGGCGCGACCGGTACTGAGCAGCGCGCGGATATAGGGGATATTGTCGATCGCGGTCGTGGCATTGGCAGGCGGCGGGCCGGCGGCCAGGGTAGCGTCGCGCGGACTGGCGAAGGGGTCGGCGGACGCGCGCACCGGCCAGTCGGCGCGGGCGAGCATGTCGTCGGCCATGGCGCGATCGCCCAGCGCTTCCTGCGCACTCGCGGCGAGCATTAGCACATAGGGATCGGCGTCGCGCTGGGCGACGATGGTAGCGAGCGTGGACGCGGCCGAAGCGAAATCGCCGTTCAGATAATAGGCCCGGCCGAGCAGGACACGGGCAGTGCGGTTGTCGGGCTGGGCAGCGACCAGGGGGGCAAGTGCCTCGGTGGCGAGCACGGCATTGCCATCCTCCAGATGCAGCACGCCGCGCAGCAAGCGAGTGGCCGGCTCGCCATCCAACCGTCCATGGGTGCGGTCCAGCAGGGCGCGCGCCAGATCGGCCCTGCCCGCCCGCGCGGCCATCACCGCCTGCATCATCCAGGCGCGCGGGTTGGACGGGTCCAGCGCGAGAATTCGGCGCGAGAGGCTGAGCGCCTTGCTCGCCTGCCCCGCATCGGCGAGGGTCGCGGCATATTGCTCCAGCGCGGGCACGGAATCCGGGTTGGCGGCAAGCGCGCGATCGAACCAGGGCAAGGCGGCGATCAGGCCATATTGGGCGCCGGTCAGTTCGCCGCGCAGCGCCAGCGCCTTCGCATTGGCGGGCGCAAGCGCCACGGCCCGGTCGGCCGCCTGGATCGCACCACCCTGATCGCCCGTCGCAAGGCGGAAGCGGCCAAGGTCGATCCAGTTTTCGGCGTCATCGGGCGCAAGCGTCAGGGCGCGTTCCAGCGCAAGCCGCGCGCGGCCTATATCGCCCTGCGCCAGCGATGCCCGCGCAATCACGCGGGCCGCCGCGACGACGGACTCTGGCGGGACGTCCGACGCCTGCGCTTCCCGCAACGCGCCATCGATGTCGCCTTGCAACAGCAGCGCCTGCGCCATCACGGCGCGCCCCTGCGCGGCGGGCCAGCCGAGGGAACGGGCGCGCTCGACCGCCGCCTGCGCACCGGCACCGTCGCCCAGTTCGGCGAGCGCGCGGGCCTGCGCGGCATGGGCCTGCATCGATCGGCCATTGCCCCGAATCGCATTCATCAATTCGACCCGCGCGCTGCGGGTGTCTCCTTTGTCGAGCGCGGCAAGGCCACGGGCGAGCGCGGCGCTGCCGTCGCGCTCATGCGCGCGCCATTGCCACAGGCCAGCGCCGCCCAGCATCAGGGCGGCCATGCCGGCGAGCAGGAAGAGACGAGAGCGGCGCATCGATCAGTTCTGGATCTGATATTGTTTGAGCAGGTCGTAGAGCGTCGGACGGCTGATCCCCAATATCTTGGCCGCGCCGGAAATATTGCCGTCGGTTCGCGCGATGGCGCGGCGGATGGCGCGGCGGTCGGCCATTTCGCGCGCGGCCTTCAGGTTCACGACATCGGCCCCTTCCAGCCGATCATCGTCCAGATCCAGGTCGGCGGCGGTGATGAGCTTGCCATCGGCCATGATGATCGCCCGCTTCATGCGGTTTTCCAGTTCGCGGACATTGCCGGGCCAGGGCCAGGCATCGAGCGCGGCGAGCGCATCTGGTGCCAGCCCCCTGACCTGCGGGTTCATGTCGCGGGCAAAGCGGGTGAGGAAATGGCGCGCCAGCAGCGCCGGGTCGCCGGACCGCTCCCTGAGCGCGGGGATGCGCACGACGATTTCGGCAAGGCGATAATAGAGATCCTCGCGGAACGTACCTGCTGCGATCATCTCCTCCAGATTCTGGTGCGTGGCGCAGACGATGCGAGTGTCGACGGCGATCGGCTGGCGCCCGCCGATCCGCTCTATCACCCGCTCCTGAAGGAAGCGGAGCAGCTTTACCTGAAGCGGCAGCGGAATGTCACCGACCTCGTCGAGGAAGAGCGTACCGCCCTGCGCCTGTTCGATCTTGCCGGGCGTAGTCTTGATCGCGCCGGTGAAGGCGCCCTTTTCATGCCCGAACAGTTCTGATTCCAGCAATGTTTCGGGAATGGCGGCGCAGTTGATCGCGACGAAGGCCTGCGAGCGACGCGGGCTGGCGTCGTGCAGCCCCTGCGCCAGCAATTCCTTGCCAGTACCGCTGGCGCCGAGCAGCAGAACCGAAACATCGGCGTTGGCGACGCGCTCGATCGTGCGGGCGACCTTCATCATTTCCGGTGCGCCGGTGATGAGGCGGCCCAATACCCGGCCATCCTCCGGCGCGACTTCGGCGAGACGGGCATTTTCCCGCTCCAGCGCATGGACGTGAAAGGCGCGGCGAACGATGAGGCCGAGTTCGTCGATGTCGACGGGCTTCTGATAGAAATCATAGGCGCCACCCGCGATCGCATCCAGCGCGCTTTCGCGCGCGCCATGGCCGGAGGCGACGATCACCTTGGTATCGGGCTTGATCTTCAGCATTTCGACCAGCGTGGCGAAACCCTCGCTTGTGCCGTCGGGATCGGGCGGCAGGCCCAGGTCCAGCGTCACCACGTCCGGGGTTTCCGACCGCAGCATCTCGATCGCTTCCTGCCGGTCGCCGGCGATGAAGAGCTGATAATCCTCATAGGCCCAGCGCAACTGCCGCTGAAGACCCGGATCATCCTCCACGATCAGCAATTTGGGGCGGGTGTCGCTCATCAGGCGGCCTTTTCTGTGTCTATGCGGGGCGCCAGCGGCAGGCGCAGGGTGAAACGACTGCCAAGTCCAGGCTGGCTTTCGACCTCGATCCGTCCGCCCATCGCCTCGGCGAGGCTGCGCGCCTCGAACGCGCCAAGGCCGAAGCCCCCCGCCTTGCTGGAGGAGAAGGGCTTGAACAGGTCGCGGCGGACATATTCGGCGCTCATGCCGGTACCCTTGTCGATGATCTCTACAATGGCGGCGCGGTCGTCGGCGGACAGGCGCAGTTCGACCGGGCTGTCGGGCGGGCTGGCGTCGATGGCATTCTGCATCAGGTGGGTCACGATCTGCTCAACGCGCGCCGGATCGGCAACCGCCATCGGCGCGGCACCGGTGACATGGACAGGATGCTGGCGCGCACGGGTCCGGGCGACCTGATCGAGCAGGTCGCGTAGCGCCATCGGGCGCGGCTCTTCCCGCCGGCCCTTGTTATGCTGGGACAGGCGGGCAAGCATGTCGTTCATCTTGCCGACCGATTCCTTCAGCGTCAGCACCATGTCGGCGCGAAATTCGGGATTGTCGGCATGACGTTCCGCATTGCGCGACAGCAGGGATAGCTGGCTCACCAGATTCTTGATGTCGTGCGCGATGAAGGCGAAGCGGCGGTTGAATTCGTCGAAGCGCTGCGCATCGTCCAGCGCCTGCTGCCCCTGCGCCTCGCTGATATAGGTTGCCGCCTGCCGCCCAGCGGCGCGCAGCATGTCGAAATCCTCCCAGTCCAGCCGCCGGTCGATCGGCGGGCGGGCGAGCAAGATCGCGCCGATCAGGCGGCGATAATGGATCAGCGGGGCGAGCGCCCAGGCGCGCCCGTCCTGCGTTACCCAGTCGGGCAAGGCCGGGGCGTTGTCGGTCCTGGCGAGATCCAGAACCCAGCCGCTCACCTCCAGCCGGGCAACCAGTTCGGAGGGGAGCATCGCCGCTTCGGGCAGGTCGCCGGTCCAGTTCCAGTGTGTCTCGAAGGCCAGCCCGCCCTGCTCGTTTCGCAGGAGCAGCATCGCGGCGGGGGAATCGGTGATGTCCGCCACCGCCTTGGCCACGCGCTGGCCGAGCGGCGCGGGATCCTCGCCAGGGCGGGCGATGGTTTCGCCGAAGCGCATCCATTCGGTGCGATAATCATAGCGATGCTGGAAGAAGTGTTTGGCGACCTGTACCTTCCAGAGCGCCCGCATCTGCGGCGAGGGCAGCAGGACGAGCGCGGTGACGGCGGCGAAGAAGACCGCGCCGATCTCCACCAGCCGGGCATAGGGGCCGGCGATCAGTTCGATCAGCACGGCCGCCGCCGTGACGACGACGACATAAAGCGCGACCGCGAAGATGGAGAGCGACTGGACTGTCAGCGTGCGCGACAGCTGCAAGCGCCCGGCCATCTCCTTGCGCATGCCGATGGCGATGACCGGCGCCAGCAGGGCCATCAGCAGGCCGCGCAGCGCATAAAGCTCGCTCACGCGGTTGGGTGCGAAATAGCAGATGGCGTAGAGATTGAGGTCATAGGTCCACATCGCCGCCAATGCGCCGAACAGCAGCGCCACCCTGCCCCGCTCGCGCGAGGGCCAGGCCGTGTAGAGCTGATGGACCAGGAGCAGGCAGCCGATCGCAGTCATCATCCGAAGGATCAGGGAACAGGTCACGAGCGCATGATGCATGTCGCTGTCGACCGGCAATTGCCGCCAGGTGAGGTCGGTGAAGGTCTGGAGCAGAATGAGACCCGCGACCGCTGCGTAGACCGCCGCTACCGCGCCGATCGATCCGGTTCGGCCGACCGGGCCGCGCCGCAGCATGACGAACAGGGCGAGCAGCCATGCGGCGTTGCGGATGCTTTCGCCGACACCCGACAACGGTTTCGATACGCCGCCGAAAGAGACATAGAGCGCCCAGCAACTGGTCAGCAGCAGCGCGCCCGCGAGCATGCGCAGCTCGATCGCCTCCTCGCGCCGACGCAGTAGGAAGATGCCGAGCGCGGCGAACAGCACCGCCG
The DNA here is from genome assembly GCF_035511395.1 of Sphingobium sp. GTDB lineage: Bacteria > Pseudomonadota > Alphaproteobacteria > Sphingomonadales > Sphingomonadaceae > Sphingobium. The sequence goes on along the minus strand of NZ_DATKFP010000313.1, from coordinate 12,425 downwards.
CAAGCGCATGGCCCCAGTCGCCGATAAATTGCAGGAGGACGCCCACACCCCGCCCCTCAGCGCGCGCCGTCGGGCCAGAGGATGACCCGCACGGTCTGGAGGAGGATCAGCAAGTCCAGGAACGGCGTGTAATTCTTGGCATAATAGAGGTCATATTCGAGCTTGTGCCGGGCATCCTCGATCGACGCGCCATAGGGATAGTTGATCTGCGCCCAGCCGGTGATGCCCGGCTTCACCATATGGCGTTCGGCATAATAGCGCAGATGCTGTTCCAGATCCTCGACGAACTGACGCCGTTCGGGACGCGGGCCGACGAAGCTCATTTCGCCCTTCAGCACCGTCCAGGTCTGCGGGAGTTCGTCGATGCGCAGCTTCCGCAGCCAGTAGCCGAGGCGGGTGATGCGCGGATCGTCCTTTTCCGCCCAGACCGCCTGCCCGGCGACTTCGGCGTCCTGCCGCATGGTCCGCAGCTTCACGATCCAGAATTCCTGGCCATAGAGGCCGACGCGCTGCTGGCGGTAAAAGGCGCCTCCTTTGCTATCGAGCTTCACGAGGATAGCCGCGAGCAGGATGATCGGGCCGGTCAGTGCCAGCAGGATCAGGCTGGCGACAATGTCGAACAGCCGCTTGGCGATGCTGGACAGGCGGCGACCGGCGGAAAAACCATCGGAGAAGATCAGCCAGCTGGGATTGACGCTGGCAAGGTCGACGCGGCCCGTCTCCCGCTCCAGGAAGCTGGAGAGGTCGTTCACATGAACCCCGGTCGTCTTGATGCGCAGCAGGTCAGACATGGGGATGGCATTGCGCCGCTCCTCCAGCGCCAGCACAACCTCGCTGGCGTTCAGGCGGACGACGAAGTCGGAAAGATTATAGACGGCGTTGCGGTTGATCGCTTCCTCTACCACCTGCGCGCCATCGTTCATCGCGATATAGCCGACGACGAGGAAGCCCGAACCGCGCTTGCGCTCAAGTTCGCGGATCCGGTCGGCGCGACTGCCTGCACCCAGCACCACCAGCCGGCGCTTGAACGCTTCGCCCCCCAGCATCGAGCCGAGCAGCAGCCGTACCAGCAACAACAATGAAAGCGACAGGCCCATGGCGTAAAGCGAGTTCGACCGCCACAGGGTCATGCCCGGCAACAGGAAATAGAGGATCGACAGGAAGATCACGCCCAGCGACACGGCGACGAGCAGGCGCGCCACGGCGAAGCGGATCGACTGGAGGGCTTCGGGACCATAGACGCCGACGGCGATCATCGCAGTCTGTATGGCGACCGCAAAGCTGAGCAGCGGGCCGGTGCGCGTGACGACATGGTCGATGCCCATGCCGATCTGGTGCGCGCGTAATATCCAGCCCGCCTCCGCCGCCGCGATCAGCAGCATGAAGTCCAGCAGCCCCAGCAGCAATACGGCATGCGGCACATAATGTTTGAACAGCCTGATCATCGTCGCGCTTTTTTTCCCGCTGCCTTCCGACCACGGATCCCCAAATGGCGCCGGATCGCGCCTTACAGATAAGTGTAAGGAAATCCGACGCCGCGCATCCTGTCCGAAAATGACGAAGAAAGTCTGAATCAGCCGATAAGGCTATGGAAAAAGCCGAAGAGGGCGCGCCGCGCCAAGTGTGTCAGTTCCGGTTACGTAACGCGTCCGCGGCGTTTTTCGCGGCATCGCCCACCACGGCCGCAGCATTGTCCACAATGCCCGCCGCCTCGGTAATTTTCTCGGCACGACGATCCTCTCGCCGATCATTGGTAAGGTAGAAGAAGGCGATAGCAAGGATGAGGGCCAGCGCCACCAACGCGAAGACCACACTGCTTCCGTTCGAGCGCATCGGCGGCTCTTCCACCGGCGGCGGCTCCTTTGGGGCCAGGGGGTCTTCGTCCATGTCGCTACCCTTCTGCTGCGACAACGACGCGCATTTATCAGGCGTTCGGGTCGTCAGTCATCTTCACTGGAATGGCTTTGGGCGCCGCGGCTCAGCCGGTCGACATCCTCCATGATCTCGTCAAGCACCGCCGTATCGGTGGTTTCCTGGCTCCGGCGCGAGGGGAGATCGCCACTTTCCAATATCTGTTCCAGCGCAGCGCGGCCGCGCGCGACGCGGCTCTTGATCGTGCCGACGGCGACGCCGCAAATTTCCGCCGCTTCTTCATAGGCGAAACCGCCCGCGCCGACCAGAATCAATGCCTCGCGCTGCGGCTGGGGCAATTGCAGTAGCGCCCGCTGCATGTCGCTGAGTTCGACATGCTTGTCCTGGCCGGCCGGGGCGGCAAGGATGCGGTCCGCCGTCAGATCGTCCCAATCGCCGCGAAAGCGCGAACGGCGCATCTGCGAGAGATAATGGTTCCGCAGGATGATGAAGGTCCAGGCCCGCATATTGGTGCCAGCCTGAAAGCGGGCGCGCGCAGCCCACGCCTTCAAGAGGGTTTCCTGCACAAGATCATCCGCTACGTCGCGATTACCCGACAGGGAGCGTCCAAATGCGCGAAGATGAGGAATGACTGCCGCCAGTTCGCGCTTGAAATCCGCGTCCGACAGGGCGGCTCGTTCCTCAACGCCGCCAACGTCTTCATCCATGGGAACAACCCCCGTGCTGGCTGTCGCCCTCGTCGCATGAATCGACGTCGTCAAAGCCATAAGTGCGCCCGTATCCTAAACCGTTTATCGTCAAAACCTAGTGCCCTGTTACCGCCCTGTTACATCCAGAGCAGGGCCAGCATCACGATGACGATGAGAGCCAGCGAAATAGCCAACACATATCGTACGACATGCTCCTTGGAGCCTGCGCTCGCCCTTTCGGCCGTGATATGTTGCTCATGGTCAACCATGGCACGTCTCCCGATCGTTACGCTTCATTAACGCGAGCGTGGACCGGGAGTTCCGTCCCGTCGTGCAAAAGGCGGGTCAGGCGGGTGCCGTCGCCTCGTCGAAGAAGAGCGCCTGCGAAATTGCCGCCTTCACGGTCGAGCGCTGGAACGGTTTGGTGATAAGGAAAGTCGGCTCGGGCCGCTCGCCCGTCAGCAGACGTTCGGGGAAGGCGGTGATGAAGATCACCGGTACAGAGATTTCGGCAAGGATATCCTTCACTGCGTCGATCCCGCTCGAATCATCGGCGAGCTGGATGTCGGCGAGAACAAGGCCGGGCCGTTCGGCCATGGCTTCGCGCACCGCATCCTCACGCGTGACCGCGATGGCGGTGACTTCGTGGCCGAGGTCGCGCACGATCGTCTCGATATCCATTGCAATGATCGGCTCGTCCTCGATGATGAGAACCTTGGCGCGGGTCTGCGCCTCGATCTCGGTCAGGGCTTCCTCGACCAACGCCTCGACATCGGCGCTATCCAGATTGATGAGATAGGCGACATCGTCGACCGCGAAACCTTCCAAAGCCGTCAGCAGCAGCGCCTGACGCGGCAGCGGCGTCAGACGGCCGAGGCGCGCCTGCGCGATCGCTTCGCGACCGTCGCCCGCCGTCAAAGGCACATCGTCCAGATGCGAAGATGACCAGATGGCGTGGAAGGTCTTGTAAAGGCCAAGACGCGGATCGATGTCGGACGGGAACTCCTCCGGCGCGGCCACGATTGCCTCCAGAGTCGCGCGGACATAGGCGTCACCATGGGCCTGGCTGCCCGTCAACGCACGGGAATAGCGCCGCAGGAACGGCAGATGGGGGTGGAGTTTCTGTCCAAGCGACATCGTCAAATCTTCTCCCTGCCTGAAAAACAGGCCAACAACCTCCGACCGTTGGTCAGAGGAGAAAAGGATGGAATGTCGATGCCATAATGGCAAGCCCCGCCCCCTTCTCCCCGCCTCGCGGCCGGCAGCGTCAAAAAAACGCTTCCTGCATCGGAACCATCAAAGCGCAAAATTGTTTCGCAGCCATATGGTTTTTTCGACGATATCGTGAAATTCGCAATTATTGCGGGGGACGATGAATTGACGTTCCGCACGAATCCCGCGAATACGGGCAGGCCGGCGTGATTGAGATTGCTTCAAAGGGGCAGATTTTGGTTTCTTCAACAACGGAACGACGGTCAGCGGGAGCAAGCGAGAAAGGCGCGAAATCGCCTTCGCGCAAGACGCGCGCTGCCAAAACCAAAGAAGAAGGCCAGGTGTCCCAGGTTCTGCGCACAGTCTATCAGCGCGCAGTGGATGAGGATATTCCTGCCGAAATGCTGGACCTTCTGAGCAAATTGGATTGACGTCGTCATGGCCGGGGGCAGCCTTTCTCCGGCGGCCCGGTCGCTGACGGAACCGCTTTCACATTTTTTCCGCTCTACCGGCGTCAAGATGTTCCTCATCCTGACGCTTGCTCTTTTGCCGCTCGGACTGATCGCGTTGATCGCCTCTCTCCAGGCAATCCGCACCGCCGATCTGGAAAAGGAAGCACTGCTGCGGGTCGCCGTGACGCAGAGCGCGCGGAAGATGACCGCCGACCTCCAGTCCGACCGCACGGCGCTGCAACTGGCGATCAACAATGTCACCACCGCCGGCCCGCGCATATGCGACCGCCTGGACCTGTTCCTGACATCGAACGATGCGGAGGGCGGCCTCTATTATATCTACGACCGATCGGGCCGCAGGATATGCGGATCAAGACGGGAAGAGCCGGTGGGCCTGGACGAGCGCGAGCGCTTTTCGGGGCCGACCGCGCAGATCCTGACCGACATCCCCTATCTGGTGACGCGCATCAAAAGCCGGGACGAGAGGCTGGTCGGGCTCGTCTATTATTCGCGCCAGCATCTGGAAAGCGTGGCCGATCCGGCCACGGCGCTTCAGAACCGGCAGCTGGGCCTTCGTCAGGGTGACAGGCAACTGATCATCAGCCGGCCCGGTGCGGCGCTGGAATATGGACACAAGACCAGCCTGTCGGCGCGGATCGATCCACCCGACATCGTGCTGACCATGACCGTAAGTGATCCGCCTGCGACGCTGGCGCGCACCCTTTCCCTCTTCCTTCCGCTGGTCATGTGGTTCGCCGCCGCCGCCGTTGGCTGGTTCGTGGTCAATCGCCTGCTCATTCGGCCACTGGTGCTGCTGCGGCGCACGGTGGCGAGCTATCAGCCCGGCGAGGTGCTGGAGCCGATGCGCCGGCTGCGCACGCCCGCGCAGGAAATTCTCGCGCTGGGCGAGACATTCCGGGAGATCAGCGAGGACGTTGCCACCCATGAAGCCGAAATGGCCGAAGGGCTGGATACGCAACGGAAGCTGACCCGCGAAGTGCATCATCGGGTCAAGAACAACCTCCAGATCATCGCCAGCCTGATCAACCTCCACGCTCGGTCCGCTCATGATCCCGAGGCGGTCGAAGCCTATGCATCAATCCAGCGACGGGTCGATGCGCTGTCAGTGGTGCATCGCAATCATTTCGCCGAACTGGAGGAGAATCGCGGCGTCGGCATGCGTCCACTGATAAGCGAACTATCTGCCAGCCTGCGCGGCACCGCCCCCGCCGAAGCCCGCCGCTTCGGCATACAGATCGACAGCGACGACCTGCATATCAGCCAGGACGTGGCCGTGCCGGTCGCTTTCCTGGTGACGGAGCTGGTCGAATTGGCGATGCGCCTCGACCCGCAGGGACGGATGCGGATTTCAGTGCAGTTGCAGGCGGACGCCGAAAATCGCGCCGTGCTGGAGGTCCGGTCGGCTGGCCTGCGGGAGTCCGAGGCGATGACCGACCTTCTGGACGATCGTTATCGCCGCGTGCTGACCGGCCTGTCGCGCCAGTTGCGCGCGCCGCTCGACCATGATGGCGAGACCGGCTGCTTCGCCATCGCCATCACCATCATCCCCTGACCGTCAGACCCGTTTATAGTCGCGACGAAAATCGGCGGTGAAGCGGGTCAGCGTGCCGGCGGCGATATTGTCGCGCAGCCCCTGCATCAGTTCCTGGTAGAAATGGATGTTGTGCTGGGTCATCAGCATCGCGCCCAGCATTTCACCGGCCTTGACCAGATGATGGAGATAAGCACGGCTCCAGGTCGCGCAGACCGGACAGCCGCAGCGCGGGTCGAGCGGCCCCAGATCCTCGTTGAACTTGGCGTTGCGGATGTTGAGCGGGCCTGCCCAGGTGAAGGCCTGCCCGTTGCGGCCCGAACGGGTCGGCAGCACGCAGTCGAACATGTCGATGCCACGTTCCACCGCGCCGACGATGTCGTCGGGCTTGCCGACGCCCATCAGGTAGCGCGGCTTGTCTTGTGGCAGCATGTCGAGCGCGAAGTCGAGCGTCGCGAACATCGCTTCCTGCCCCTCGCCCACCGCGAGGCCGCCCACGGCATAGCCATCGAAGCCGACCTCGATCAGCTTTTCCGCCGAGATGCGGCGCAGCCCTTCGTCCAGCGACCCTTGCTGGATGCCGAACAGGGCGGCGCGCTCGGCATGATCGCCGCCCGCGTCGAAGGCGTCGCGCGAGCGCTTGGCCCAACGCATCGATCGCTCCATCGACTTGGCGGCTTCGTCATGGGTGCAGCCATTCTTGGTGCATTCGTCGAAGGCCATCACGATATCGCTGTCGAGCAGGCGCTGGATTTCCATCGAGCGCTCCGGGGTCAACATATGCTTCGACCCGTCGATATGGCTGGAGAAGGCCACGCCTTCTTCGCTCATCCTGGTGAGGGCGGACAGGCTCATTACCTGATAGCCGCCGCTATCGGTCAGGACCGGACGGTCCCAGCCCATGAAGCCGTGCAGGCCGCCCAGTCGCGCCATACGCTCTGCGCCAGGACGCAGCATCAGGTGATAGGTGTTGCCCAGGATGATGTCTGCGCCGGTCGCGCGCACTTCGGCGGGGCGCATCGCCTTGACCGTGGCGGCGGTGCCCACGGGCATGAAGGCGGGAGTACGGATTTCGCCGCGGCGCATCTGGATCGCGCCGGTGCGCGCCTTGCCGTCGGTGGCGCTGATCGAGAAAGAAAAACGAGACTTGGTCATCGCCGCGCTCTACGAGCGAACGGCCGTGCGCACAAGGATCGCCGGTCAGCCGCCGCGATCAGGCGGCCCGACGCACGCCGTCAAACAAGGCCATGGCATCGATGTTGAAGCCTTCCACCCGGCGATAGGGTCCGATGAAGCGAAGGCAATCGGCGGACAGGCGTAGCGGCCATGGCTCCCCCTGCTCGTCATGCAGGGCGAGAGTGACGCTGGGCGATTCAGGGCGCGGCTCAATCATGCCGATGAGAATAAATAAGGAAGGTTAACAAAGCCCTGAGCCACCCCTTAGCCAAAGGATCGGAAAATTTATGTGGCATTCGCGCCACATTATCCCCGCAGCGGACCGGTTTCGGGCGACCTCCTTGCAACAGTTGCCAAGAAAAATGGTTAACGCCCTGTCAATAAATAGCCGGTTGGCTGCATCTTGGGGGCGAGCCTGATCTCTTCATTACGGATAGAAAATTGGGGGCGCAGATGATTGATTCAGGACGGTTTAATCCGTCAAGAGACGAGGCCGAGGCCGTATCTGACGAGGGTTTCGACGACGACCCGGACCATGGCCAAGCTTACGTTACGGAAACAACCGTTGACGAAACGATCAGCCGGTCGACCCTGTTCGACCTTGGCCAGATCGATGTCCGGTGGGATGAGGAACTGGCGACGCTCTGGGCGTTCATGACCCCAACGGAACGACCCAATTCCAACATGGGCCTGATTCGCGACACGATGGCGTGGCAGCGCGAAAGCCGCCGCGTGTTCGGGGACAAGGGCGGGATGCTGAAGTTCATGGTGCTGGGATCGCGCTTTCCCGGCGTGTTCAACCTGGGCGGCGACCTGGAAATGTTCGCCGAATGCATCCAGCGCCGCGACCGCGATACGCTGCTTAAATATGGCGTCGCCTGCTGCGAGATCGTCGAGCGGATCTGGCACTGCAATGACATGAACATCATCAACATCGGCCTGGCACAGGGCGATGCGCTTGGTGGCGGGCTGGAAGCGCTGATGTGCTTCGACGTCATCATCGCCGAACGACAGGCGCGGTTCGGGCTGCCCGAAGTGCTGTTCGGCCTCTTCCCTGGCATGGGTGCCTATTCGATCCTGCAACGGCGGGTCGGGCCGGTGCTGGCGCGGCAGATGATTGCGGACGGGCGCATCTACACCGCCGACGAGATGTTCGAGATGGGCATCGTCACGCAGGTGGTCGACACCGGGGACGGCGAAGCGGCGACGGCGCGCTGGATCAAGGACCATATGGCGCATCATGCGGGTTATGTCGGCATCAGCCGCGCCGGGCGACGGGTCAATCCGATGACGCTGACCGAACTGACCGACATTGTCGAGATGTGGACCGAGACGGCTCTGTCGCTTTCGGACCGCGATCTGCGGATGATGCGGCGACTGGCCGCGGCGCAGACCCGGCTGCGCTAAAGGCTAGGCGCGGCGGCGGCGCGTCTGGACGATCGGGTCCGGACGCTCCGCTCCTTCGAGTGGACCTGCGGCGATCATCTCGGCGATCCGCTCGCTCGTGACGGGGCGGCTGAACAGATAGCCCTGCACATTGGTGAAGCCGGCATCGCGCGCATGACGAAGCTGATCCTGCGTCTCGATCCCTTCGGCCACCGTATCCATCGACAGGTCGCGCGCCAGATTGCCGATGGCATGGACGATCGCGCGGTCCTCGGCGTTGGCGCTGACACCGGCCATGAAGCTCTGGTCGACCTTCAGAGTGTCGAAGCGATAGGAGCGAAGATAGGAAAGCGACGAATAGCCGGTACCGAAATCGTCGAGCGCCAGCCGAAGGCCGATCCGCTGCAACTCGCGCAGGATGGAATTGGTCTGCCCGCTATCGTCCAGGAAGATGGATTCGGTGACTTCCAGTTCCAGCCGACGCGCGGAAATGCCGGTTTCCAGCAAGGCCGCGATAACATGGCCGGGCAGTTCGGGCGACTTGAGCGAGGCAGGCGAAATGTTGATGGCGATCCGGACTTCGCCGGGCCAGGAGGCCGCGGCGATACAAGCCTGACGCAGCACCCAGCCGGTCATCGCCTCGATCATGCCGATATTTTCGGCGATCGGAATGAATTCCGACGGCGGGATGGCGCCCAGCACGGGATGGTCCCAGCGCAACAGCGCCTCGCAGGCGTCGATCTTGCCACCGGCGAGGTCCACGATTGGCTGGAACAGCAGCTTGAGTTCACCGGCATCGAGCGCGCGACGCAGGCCCGTCTCGATCTCGTGGATGCGGTTGAACCGCTCCTTGAGCGACCAGTTGAAACTGGCGGAGCGATTGCGCCCCTCCCCCTTGGCTTCGTAAAGCGCCAGGTCGGCATGCTGCATCAGTTCGTCCATGTCGCGGCCATCCTGCGGCGCGACGGCGTAACCGATGGAGGCGGTCACCTGGAGATGATTTTCGCCCAGGTCGAAGCCATGGGCGAAATAGTCGATCAGTTCCTGCGCGATGCCCGCCGCCGTCACCCTGTCCGTGTCGGGACAGATGATGACGAATTCGTCGCCGCCGAAGCGGGCGATCTTGCCACGTTCCTGCACGACTTCATTGAGCCGGTACGCGACCGCGCGCAGCAGCTGGTCGCCGACCATATGGCCTAGCGAGTCGTTGATCTCCTTGAACCGGTCGAGGTCCATCCAGAGGATCGCGACGGCGTCGTTGCGCTTTTCGCTGCTCTGAAAAATGTCGCGCAGTCGCATCTGCATCGCCATGCGATTTTCCAGGCCGGTGAGGCTGTCGAAGCGGGCGAGCTTCTCGAACTTCTCGGCCAGCAACGACTTGTCGCGCTTCCCGAGCAGCGCCTGGACGACGATGCGGTGCGTAGTCGAGCTGATTTCGGCGAGGCCGAGCACCATCATCACCATTGCGACCGACAGGACGCGATAGCCCGTGGAGCCTTCCAGCCAGAGGCCCGTGGCGGTCGGCAGCAGGGTCAGGCAGACCTGCCCTATGGCGATTTGCACACGGCCCGCATTGCGGCCGGAAATACCGCCAGCATAGCCCGTCGCCATCGACACGGTCAGCATGTGGATGACGCTGTTGCCTGAGCCCACCAGCGAGACGAAGGCCATCAACCCCAGCAGCCCGGCATAGACCCAGGCGCCCAGTTCATAGGCCAGTTCCCAGCCGCGCGAGGCGACGGCGGTGCCACGAACCAGCTGGCGATGGAAGAAGACGGCGGAGATGACGCGCAGCGTCGCAACGAGGCAGAGCAGCGCGACCACGCCATGGATCGCTGCTCCGCTGGACAGGCTGACCACGACCAACCCGACAGCCACACCGGTCACTGCCCCGATGGTCAGGGACGCCGGCGAGGCATAAAGAGATTCGATAAGGCTGCGACGCACGTCCGCATCCTGGGTCGGCCGCTGCGCCCGCTTTTCCAGCAATGTTTTCAAGGCGCGCAAAATGGGCAGGTCTCCAATTCCTGCCGGTCTTCGCATTTTCCCTTTATTTTTTCGTTAACCGCGACGACTGGACGAAAATGTATCGTTGGGCACGAGAGTCATATCGATAAGGAAATGATACCCATTTCCCTAACGTCATCCGATCATCATCAGGCTGGCATTGCCGCCAGCCGCCGTGGTGTTCACCGAAGTGGACTGTTCCTCCAGCAGCCAGTCGAGGCAATAGCCATGACCATGATCGTCGGCATGGACCGACACGATAGGGCCGGGCAGATCGGCGACGCACTGAGCAGTCGCAGCGATCTTGGCGGCGTCGCCCTCGACCAGGGCGGCGGCATAATGGCCGGTGGCATCGGTGCTGAAACATGCGGCGACGTCGGCCGGCAGGCCGGGCGGGATGGTCATGCCCTGCACCACGCCATGATTGCCAGTGGCAAGTATGGCGGCCATCTGGCGGAACAGCCCCTGACGGGTCGCCGGGCGCAGCAGGACGCGACCGCGCGGATGCAGGGCGTAGAGGTTGCGCTCCCCCACCGGACCGGGCAGCGCCAGTTCGACACCCAGCGCGGACGCATCGCCGGTACGGCGGGCCTGCGCAGCGGCCTCCCCTTCGCCCTGCTGGTCCAGCCAGTCGGCGAAGGCATGGAGCGGCGAGCGCAGATGGCTGACGCGCGCGGCAAAGACCGGCGGCGTCGCGACCAGACGGCCAAGATAAAGCGGCCCGCCCGCCTTGGGACCGGTGCCCGACAAGCCGCAGCCGCCGAAGGGCTGCACCCCCACGATCGCGCCGATCACGTTGCGGTTCACATAGATATTGCCGACCTTCACCCGGCTCGTCACGCGGGCGACGGTTTCGTCGAGGCGGGTGTGCAGGCCGAAGGTCAGGCCGTAGCCGGTGGCGTTGATCTGATCGACGAGCGCATCCAGCCGGTCGCGCCGGAAGCGCAGGACATGGAGAACGGGGCCGAAGATTTCGCGGCTGAGGTCAGCGATGGAGTCGATCTCGATGATCGTCGGCGGCACGAAGGTACCGTGGGCAGCTTCTTCGGGCAGCGGGCTTTGTTCGACCTTGCGACCAAGCGCCTTCATCGCGTCGATATGCTTGGCGATGCCATCACGCGCGTCGGCGGTGATGACCGGGCCGATATCGACCTTCAGCGCGTCGGTGCGACCGATGCTGAGCTGCGCCAGCGCGCCCTTGAGCATCGTCAGCGTGCGATCGGCGACATCCTCCTGAAGGCAGAGGATCCGCAGCGCCGAACAGCGCTGGCCGGCGCTGTCGAAGGCGGAGGCGATAACGTCGGCCACCACCTGTTCGGCAAGCGCCGACGAATCCACGATCATGGCATTCTGGCCGCCGGTCTCGGCGATCAGCGGAATGGGCCGCCCCGTCGGCGAAAGCCGCGTCGCCAGCTGGCGCTGGATCAGGCGGGCGACTTCGGTCGATCCGGTGAACATGACGGCGGCGGTTTCGGGCGCGGCGACGAGCGCCGCACCGATCCGGCCTTCGCCGGGCAGAAGTTGCAGAGCATCGGCAGGCACGCCCGCTTCATGGAGCAGACGGACGGCTTCGGCTGCGATCAGCGGGGTTTCCTCGGCCGGCTTGGCGAGGACGGGATTGCCCGCGACGAGGGCTGCGGCAACCTGTCCGGTAAAAATGGCGAGCGGGAAATTCCACGGGCTGATGCAGGTGACGGGACCAAGCGCCTGCTGCGCCGGGCCGAAGGTCGTGCGCGCCTGCGCGGCATAATAGCGCAGGAAATCGATCGCCTCGCGTACTTCGGCGATGGCGTTGGGCAGCGACTTGCCGGCTTCGCGGACGATGAGGCCGAGCAGGATCGGCATGCGTGTCTGCATCGCATCGGCGGCACGGTCCAGCGCGGCGGCGCGGTCGGCGACGGGACTGTTCGGCCAGAGCGAGGCGCGCGGCACGCGAGCGGCGGCTGGCCGGGCTGCCGCCTGAACGGGCCAAGCCGCCGCGCAATCTGTCACGCCACGAGCGCCGCGCCCGCGTCTGGCTGCGCCGCCTGGGCGCAAAGGCCTGCCTGCTGAGCTGGCTGCCCGTGGTGGGCGATCCGC
>NZ_DATKFP010000312.1:0-2686 GCF_035511395.1 Sphingobium sp. | reverse complement strand
AGTGGTTAAAGGCAGCAGACTGTAAATCTGCCCGTGCAAGCGTACGCTGGTTCGAATCCAGCCCTGTCCACCACCAGATTTCCGCGACGAGCGGATGCACAGGCCCAGCGGGCCTTTCCCGATAAACGGCTCACTCGCCCGCATTTATCCGCCGGTGCTTTTCCTGCGTGGGAACACCACGGGGCCATCGGCATTGCGGTACTAGTGCGCACTGTCTAGATGAGAGCGATGCCCGGAGAAATTCTCGATAATCAGGGCCGCGGCGAAGCGTCGTGGCAGTGGCCCTCCATTCACCCCGAAGGTCGCAAGTTCGGCGCCATAGCCGGCGTCGTGGCTCTGGTCGGCTGGATTCTGCTCGGCCCGTGGGTCGGCTGGCCGCTTGCGGTGCTGACCCTGTGCGTGCTTGCGTTCTTCCGCGACCCCGTGCGCGTCACGCCGCAGGACGAGCGGGCGATCATCGCGCCTGCCGACGGCCTCGTCACGCTGATCGGCAAAGTGCCGCCGCCGCGCGAGCTGACCATGGACGATGGCACCGGCTCGGCGCCGATGTCGTCGGAGCCGGTCACCCGCATTTCGATCTTCATGTCGGTGTTCGACGTCCACATCAACCGCACCCCCATCGCCGGCACCGTCAAGCGGGTGGTCTACATACCCGGCAAGTTCGTGAACGCGGACCTCGACAAGGCGAGCGAGGAGAACGAGCGCCAGCACGTGCTGATCGAGCGCGGTGATGGCCTGCGCATCTGCTTCACGCAGATCGCCGGCCTGGTAGCGCGGCGCATCGTGCCCTTCGTCAAGCCGGGCGACATCATCGCCGCCGGCCAGCGCATCGGCCTGATCCGTTTCGGCAGCCGTGTCGACGTCTACCTGCCGGCTGGAACCGAGCCGAAAGTCCTGATGGGGCAGAAGATCATCGCGGGCGAAACGGTGCTCGCCGTGCTCGCCAACGCTTCCCTCATCGAGGGCATCGCCCAGTGATGGAAGACCCGGGCTACGAGGCGGAGGAGGCTTTCGCGAGCCAGCCGGAACGCCGCCGTCGACTGGCCGCGGGACTGTCCATGCGGGCGATCGTGCCCAACGCGATCACTGCCGCCGCCTTGTGCTCGGGCCTTACCGGAATACGGTTCGCCATCGCGGGCGATTTCGAGAAGTCAGTCCTTGCGATCATCCTTGCCGGCCTGCTCGACGGTATAGACGGGCGGGCGGCGCGGCTGCTCAAGGCCCAGACGCGCTTCGGCGCCGAGCTCGACAGCCTTGCCGATTCGATTTCCTTCGGGGTCGCCCCGGCGCTCATCGTCTATCTGTGGACGCTGCACCAGTTGCCCAGCCTGGGCTGGATCGCCGCGCTCGCCTTCGCGATCTGCTGCGTGCTGCGACTGGCGCGCTTCAATTCGCGGCTCGACATGCTGGACCAGCCGCACAAGGCCGCCGGCTTCCTGACGGGCGTTCCGGCTCCGCTGGGGGCAGGGCTGGCGTTCCTGCCGATGTACCTGTGGATCGCCACCACCCGTCCCGAGTTCGCCAACCCCGTGGTGGTGAGTCTCTGGATGGTGCTGATCGCCTTCCTGATGATCTCGTCGATCCCCACGCTTGGCTGGTCGCGCCTGCGGCCGCCCAATTCGTTGCGACTGGGCGTCATCGCGGTGGTGGGCCTGACGGTGGCTGCACTGCTGACCGAAACCTGGTTTACGCTGGTGGCGATCACCATCGTCTATATCGCGCTGATACCCGTTGGCCTCGTCACTTACGCGAAGGTCAGGCGGCGAGGTCCAGCATCGCCGTCTGCGGCCATTCAAGGCCAATCCGGTCGGCGCCACGGCGAGCCGGACGCTTTCTGAACTCCACGAGAGCGGGGGCCGACAGGCGCTCCGCTCTTTTCCATTCGATCGTCAACGTCGCCGGGCACGCTGCAAGCTGCGCCCGAAGCGTCGTTGCACCTGAGCCGAACCTGCGGACGGTTGCCAGGATGCTCCATGCCGACGCCACTGCGGCGATGGTGAAGAGACAGGCAGCGAATGCGGTCATGACCATTCCTTTCGAACCATCGCCCGTGCCGGAGACGGGCTGTGGACAGCTTGTGGAAAACGCAGTTTCGTTCTATCAATGTTCCGTAGCTGCTTAGTTCTCTTTTTGTTCCGGACGAGTCAAGCACAATCTTTCCGCCCCGCGACCGCGGAAGAAAAGTTCGGCTTGTTAGGCGATCCGCGCCCGCAACCGCCTCAGGCGGCGGTGGTTCGGTGCGGGAACTGGTGCAGTCGATGCGTGACCGGCTTCGGGCGGCGATGGTGGCGCGCCAGCGGATGCGCACGCCGCGTCTCGACAGGAGCGCCAAGAGGAGGGCTCCGCAGGTCGAGCGTGGTCACGTGGATGGAGCGTTCTTCCGGCGTTTCGTTCAATTGACCGCGCAGGGTCCGCAGCAAGGGAAGGGCGACGCTCAGGCTTTTCCAGATGGTCAGTGCCGCTGCCACGACGGCGAGGGAAAAGAGGGCGAATGGTAGGATGCTCATCGCGATTGCCTTCGAGTTCACCCCTGTCGTGATGGTCCTGCTGCCTGCCCTTTGCGAGACCGTCGCGTTTTTCTGATGTTCTTCGTGTTAACCAGTTTGCTGGTTGGTTATGCCATGGGAAGATACTTATGAGAGGCTTGGTTCCAGATCCAAGCCTTTGATCAAGCGTGTAATTCCGT
>NZ_DATKFP010000311.1:0-2213 GCF_035511395.1 Sphingobium sp. | reverse complement strand
AGTGGCATTCGTGGCGACTTCCACCGCAAAGCATCCATGATACCCGCGAGATCCTCGCCACTCGCGAACAAATCCTGGTTCAGCCCGATCCGTGTCGAGTGCGCGCTGATCCCTTTTAGCAATCTGGCCAAATCCTCGGCTGTCAGATCGGGCAGCGCGCCGAGGTCGAACGCCCGCTTGATAATCGACCGGAAAATCGGCCCGATCGAGCGTGGGTGGAGCGCCAGGCTGCCGATGTCACATTCGACGCGCGCCTTCCCGGCAGGCTTAGAGAGCGTCTTGCGCAGATCCCAAGCCTCGCGGCTTGAAATGCTGTCGATCGCCCGACCGCGCACGGCGGCGCGCGCCTTGTAGCGCCGCACCTGCACCCGCCGGAACAGCGGCCCGGCCGATATCTCGGCAGCCTCGGTCCAGGCCGTGATCGCCGCGACGGTGCGCGGGCTGAGATAGGCGGTTGCCCCCTCCCCGTCCTGATCGCCCTTGCTGCGCAGGATCTGCAGCAGCCGCGCTTCGGGATCGATCGCCTCCTCGATATGCTCGACGGCTACCGCCACGAGTTCGGAGGCTCGCATGCCGGTGTCATAGGCCGCCGACAGCAATGCACGATCGCGAAGGCCCGGCAGATCGTCTTCGCAGCTCTCGAGCAGCGCGCGGATGTCGAGCCCACGCGCCTTGTCGCGCTCGACGTCGCGCACCGGTCCCTTGAACCGCAGCGGCCGCGCTTGTTTCTGCGCCGCCCCCTTCTCGCGCCGCACCGCCTGCAGCCGCAACTTGACCAGCGGCGCCGGCGTCGGATCCTTGAGGTCGAGCAGTTGATGAATCTTGGCGATCGAAGCCTTGTACCGGGATAGCGACGCTGGACGGCTCCCCTTCCCCCCCCCATCCAGATAATCGGCCACGGTCTCAGCCGTCGCCGGCAGCGCGATCCGGTTGGTGCGCCGACACCAGCTGTCGAATGCTTCGATGTCGGACTTGAGCGCGCGGATGCTGTGAGGCGACGAAGCGGCCTGATAGGCGGCGATCAGCGCCTCGGTGGCCGCCCGGGCACAGCTCGCCAGCACTCCATTCCGTCAATTGCGCGCGATGCCCCCGCTTCATGCGGTGATATCCAAGATGGATCAAGATCTCCGCACAATGCCGCCGTGCTGTCCGACTGGAAAAGTCATAACCGGCTATCTCGCCAGCTTCGACACCGAGTTGCTCGGCCAGATACGAGAGGCCATCGGTAGGGATTGAGCCAGGATCGGTCGCGAAAAACCCCAGGGAAGCGAAAAATTTCCGCTGCGCGGCGAGGCCGAGGCGCGTCAGGGCCGGCTTCGAATTTACAAAATCAATATCGGCAAAGCTCAGGCTCCATCGTCCGATCAAATCCCCGCCCGGAATACTCCGATCCATCAACCCACTCCCTATGATGGAGCGAACTGTCCTCTTCTATGATTTCCATCGTCAATACCGAATGCCACGTTCCCAAAACGTTCTCCGACTTGGCCAAAATCGCAGCTTGGGGCCGACTGGGCCATGTCGGAAAATAGCGATTCCTGGTTGTCGTCTTCGGCGCGACACGGGATTGGGCGCGCCAGTTTGGCCTTGATCCACTCGTCTTCGAGGTCGCTGGAGCGGATTTGATAGGGCGCGTAGCGCATGACCTGCTCGGCGGCGATATGCCATTCCTGAGGAAGCGTTGGATCTTGACTTGCGGGACTCCGAGTTTGGCGGCCGCGTCCGACATCGTGAGCCATTCGCCGTTCTTGTCAGAAGACCGGTAACCGCTGATCTTGCGCACCACATGGCTCACTGGCGTGTTCAGTCTGCCCAATTTAATTGTTAAGGCAATGATTGCATATTGAACGTAATCGGATGATGGACTAGGTAGCCGCGCATGCCCCGCGACCGATCCAGAACCAGCCCCGTCACGCTTTTTGAACTCACGAACGCTTTGCAGCCGATCCGGCGTGTCTGGGTTCAGGCAGTCAGTCTCGCACTCGCCGACTTCGGACTTCCCGCATCGCTCATTTCGGCGCTCATTCTGGCGTCCCGTCATGGAGACAAGGGTGTCAGGCAGAACGCGCTGGCCGAGGAAGTCGGGGTCAATCCGGGCGGCATGGTGCGCATTCTCGACCAGGCCGAAGCCGCCAACCTGCTTGAGCGGCGCGATTCTCCCGATGACCGGCGCATCAAGACGATCCATGTCATGCCGAAAGGTCGTGACCTTG
>NZ_DATKFP010000310.1:0-3200 GCF_035511395.1 Sphingobium sp. | reverse complement strand
GAGGCTTGTAGTCCGGCCAGCCATGATGATCAGCATAGAGCCTCCCGATCGCAGCTACGCCGCTTGCGCTTCTCAAAAACATATTCGAGGTCGAACCGTTCTTACATCACAACGAATAGGATTGCTCAGTCAAAGCCACCGACATGCTTATCCTTCTGATGCTGTCAATCGAACGCATGGTTTGCCGCAGATCGGCGCCACCACTGATCTATCGGATCGCGCGCACCCACCCACAGCGACGCTGCGGGTGCTACGCCGTAGTACCGGCCGACCATCCGATTTTGCGGTTGCAAAGGCTAGTGAGGCGACCGAAAGAGGGACCATGAAAAAATGGCGATCTTTCGTTGCCGCCGGCCTCGTCTCCCTCCTTGCGTTGGGACATCCGAGCTGGGCGCAATCCTCCCCTGCCGAACTGTACAACGACCTTTTTGAGCGCGTTCAGCTCGAAAAGCTGTTCCCCGATGGCAAGACCTTCGTCGACGCGACACCGCGATCTGACCCTGCCGCGATCATGGCGACCTATCACCAGCGGCCGCCCCAAGGCAAGGACGCGCTCAAGACGTTCGTGCTGCACCACTTCCGCGTGCCGGGCGTCAACGATCATGGCGCGTCCAACCTGCGCGTACATGTACGCACCTTGTGGCCGATGCTGGTCCGCCAGCCGGTCGAGCGGCAGGCGGGCAGTTCCGCGCTACCACTGCCCGCACCTTTCGTCGTGCCGGGCGGGCGCTTCCGCGAAATCTATTATTGGGACAGCTATTTCACCATGCTGGGCTTGGCGGTCGACGGTCAGCAGCCGCTGATCGAAAGCATGTTGGTGGATTTCACCTCTACCATCGAGATTTACGGCCATATCCCAAACGGCATGCGCAGCTATTATCTCAGCCGGTCGCAGCCGCCCTTCTACTCGCTGATGCTGGACCTGTCGAAGGATGACAGCGCCGACACCGCCACTCGTCAGTTGGCGGCGCTGCGGGCCGAACATGCCTATTGGATGAAGGGCTCATCCTGCATTAAGCCCAGCGGCGCATGCGATCGCGTCGTGCGGATGCCCGACGGCACGTTGCTCAACCGCTATTGGGACGACAAGGATACGCCCCGCGACGAATCCTATGCAGAGGATGTCGCGACCGCCGCAGAGGCGAAGGGCGACAAGGCCATCACCTATCGTCATCTGCGCGCAGGCGCGGAAAGCGGCTGGGACTTTACCTCGCGCTGGTTTGGCGACGGGCGGACGATCGCGACCATCCACACGACCGACATCGTGCCGGTGGACCTCAACAGCCTGATGCTGGCGATGGAACAGAGGATCGAGGCGCGCTGTCAAAAGGCGGGCGATAGCGCCTGCGCCACCGAATTTGCAGGGCTGGCGCGCAAGCGCAAGGCCGCTATCGACCGCTATCTGTGGGTCGGCAAGGAAGGCCGCTATGCCGACTGGGACAGTAAGGCGAAGAAGCCGACGGTCGTGCTGTCCGCCGCAACGCTCTATCCGCTGTTCGTGGGTGCGTCTTCGCCTGCGCAGGCGAGCGCAGTGGCGATGACGGTGCGCGCCAAGCTGCTGGGCAGCGGGGGGCTGCGCACCACGCCGAACAAGACCGGGCAGCAATGGGATACCCCCAATGGCTGGGCGCCGCTTCAATGGGTGGCGATTGATGGCCTGGCCCGCAACGGGCAGCAAGCGTTGGCGCGCGACATTGCCGGGCGCTGGATCGGGACGGTTGCGGTAGCCTATGCGCAGACCGGCAAGATGCTGGAAAAATATGATGTCGAGGAGCGCAAGCCGGGTGGCGGCGGCGAATATCCGCTTCAGGACGGGTTCGGGTGGACCAATGGCGTGACCAGCGCGCTGCTGGAACGATATCCCGAAATAGCGGCCGAACTGGAAAAGGCCCAGTAAGCAAACAAAAGGGGCCGGACGATCGGATGATCGCCCAGCCCCTTCTCCGTCAGCTTATCAGAAGCTGTAGGCCGCGCTGAAGCGGAAAGACCGACCTAAGATCGGACGGGCCAGGATGGTGCCTGCGCCCTGCGATCCGATGATGCGCGGATTGCCTTCGGTCAGGCCCAGTTCGTCGGTCAGGTTGTTGCCCGTCACCGCCAGCTTCAACCGCTGGTTGACGTCCACCGACACACCCGCGTCCAGCTGATAGTAATTGGGCAGCAGCTGTGCGTTCTCCGGGTCGGAGAAGCGGTCGCCCGTATATTGCAGCGTGGCGAAGATGGACGGACGGAAATCGCCTACCGTCAGTTCGTAGCTGGGCGTCACGCGCCACATCCATTTGGGCTGACGCTGCACGCGGTTACCGGTGTTGTCGATGGTACCGTTGCCGCTGAAGAAGCTACGATAGGTGCCGTCCAGATAGGTGCCTGCCGCCGCGATGCTGAAGCCCGCGAACGGACGGATCACGCCTTCCAGCTCGACGCCGGTCGCCTTTGCACCACCGACCGATTCATTGGGCACACCGTTGATGATCTGAGTCGTCGCCAGACCGTCGAACTTGTTGTGGAACATGGTCGCATAGAGGTTCAGCATCGGGGTCGACACCTTCAACCCACCTTCATAGGTGTCCACCTTCGATATGATGGTCAGCCCTTCGCGCAGATTGTCGAACTGCGGGAAGCTGTTGCCGCGGCTGTACCGGGCAAAGACGCCGATCTGGCTGGTGAAGTCGTAATTGGCGCCCGCCGTCCACGACCAGCGCGACGCGCCATAGTCGATACGGCCTGCGGCGCCCAACTGCACGGTTCGGTCGTAAAGGGTGGCGGCGCTGCCATCCTGATCGAAGGCCGCGCCGGAGGTCGCGACATCGCCCACGACTTCGTGACGCTGCCAGCGCACGCCGCCATCGACGCGCAACTGGTTTGTCACCTGAAGCTCGTCCACCGCATAGAAGGCGATGTCGCGCCCTTCATAACGGCCGTTCACCAAGAAGCTGGCGCCGGAGGTGAAGCCGTCGCGGGTCGCCACGCGACCATCGCCCAGCGTCAGGTTCAGGCGACGGGCATTGGGTTCGGCCGTCAGCAATATGTCGTTGCCCAGCGCCCAATTGTCGCGGGTGGTGTAGTTCAGGCCCAGGTGATCACCGGCGCCGATGTTGGTCACCACCGCAGTCTGGCAGCGGTCGAAGCCCAGGCCCTCGCGCAGCATGCCGCCCCGTGCAGTCTCCAGCACGGCCGCGTCCACGTCGGGGTGCATGAGC
>NZ_DATKFP010000309.1:0-6362 GCF_035511395.1 Sphingobium sp. | reverse complement strand
CAGATCGTCAATCCGCTGGGCGCGACTGGTCAGGTTCAGGGCGCGACCTTGGACGGGTTGAGCCAGGCGCTACACCAGGGGCTTACTCTGGAAGGCGGTACGATCGTGCAGTCCAACTTCGCCGACTATCCGTTGATGCGCATCGAAGAGGCGCCGGATGTGGAAATCGCTTTCGTGAAGACCGACAATCCTCCCACCGGACTGGGTGAACCGGCATTGCCGCCATCGCTTCCTGCCCTGGCGAACGCGATTTTCGCCGCGACCGGCGTGCGGGTACGCAGCCTGCCGATCAATCCTGAAGAACTGAAAAAGGCATAGGGACAGTTTGGCGACCGCTGACGGGCGGTCGTCAAACTATCCGGTCAAGGATAGAACAGGAAGCTCGCGCGGAAAGGTCCGCCGTTTGGCATCATAGCTTAGGGGGTCGGCGTTTGCGGTAAAGTCGGGAAGCGACCGGCACTTCGCGTCCCGACATCAGCATTCTTTAAACGAACGAAGGAAGCGACCGGCACTTCGCGTCCCGACATCAGCATCCTTTAAACGAACGAAGGATGGCGGTTCGACATGACCTCATCTCACCACAGTGTCTGATCCGGGCCGGCAGATCTCATCCTCCACTTCGAAATTCACTATATGTTGCGACCGG
This sequence comes from Sphingobium sp., assembly GCF_035511395.1. Classification (GTDB taxonomy): domain Bacteria; phylum Pseudomonadota; class Alphaproteobacteria; order Sphingomonadales; family Sphingomonadaceae; genus Sphingobium. The sequence continues at coordinate 5,716 of NZ_DATKFP010000309.1, read as the reverse complement.
CGAAGGCTTCGAACAACGTGCTGGCATCATCCAGACTGTCCAGCTTCCGGGCAATGGACAAGGCGCGATCGGTATCGCAGTCGGCCAGCGATCCGCGCCATTTACGGCCAAGGTCGTCCCAGCTGGGTTCGCCGCGCAGGCTGTGGCCCAGCGGATTGTCGATCCGCAACGCCTTCCTGACCCCATTTTTCGTCACGATGGTGACGCGCGCGCCGCGTCCGTTGGGAAACTCGCGCTGAAGCTCGGGATCCACAGATACGGTGATCGCGGCGCGAAGCCGCCGATAGGTCGGGTCGCTGAGAATCTCGGGGAAGGGATAGTCTACAAGCCTCAGCCCGCCCCGGGCGAGGTTGGCGGCGACCATGTCCTGAACGCAGATATTGTGCATCTCGCGATTGTCGACGACCTTCATGGCATTTTCAGGCATGCCGATCAGGACGGCATCGATATCCTCGGCGGAGATCCGATTTTCCTTCACCAGCGTCAGCGCGGCCTCGATCGGCGTGTGGATCGGATAACCGGCATTATAGAATTTGAAATTACCGCCCATGATCTTGTAGTCCGTGCCCAGCTTCTGGGTAACGGCGATGTCATGTTTGCCATCTCCCCAGGCGTCGAGCACGCCTTCGGATGAGCCGACTATATCTTCATTCCCCTCCAGTCCGATCTGCGCCATGTCCGCCGAACTGATCCCGGCGAAGGCATATTGGCCGTTGCAGAAGGATTTGCTGATATGGCGCTTTTCGGAATAGAGCGCGTACAGGCCGTTCGCCTGAAAAGTGACCAGCGCCAGAGCGTGGCAATGGCGGGCAGGGTCGAGCTTTAGAATACGCGCCGCCGCCGCCGTCGTACCGAGCGAATAGAAGAAATCACTCGTCAGATGCTTGGAATCGCGCACGATGAACTTGCCGCCACACGCTTCGACGATCCGCACCCCCACATCATAACCCAATACCACTGCATTGATGAGCTCGGCGCCCGACACGCGTTCGCGGGCGCCGATTGCGGTGCATGTGTGGACGATCGATGCGCCGGGATGCCCACCGACCACATGGGTACCATCGACTTCGTCGCCATGGCCTGCGGTACCGTTGGCCATGGCGGCATAGGCGGCCGACACGCGCCTGTCGGTGCCGTAGATCCGCGCTTCGGGCGCGCCACCGACACGGATCGCATAATCGGCCGCCAATTTGCCCCCAGGACTGCGTCGGCCGAAAAAGCCGCATGCCATCTCATCGAAGATGACCTTCTTTGCCTTCTCCCTGACCTCGGGGGGCAGCTTGTCGAAACTCGTGCCAGCTGCATATTCGGCGAGGATGGCGGTTAGCGGCCGGCCGTCCACCAGACGGAAGGCCGATTTCATGTCCGCCTCGTCTTCGGCTTCGCGGGCACTACCTGCCGCAGCGAGGGGCAGGGTAGCAAATGCCGCCAGCCGACCCGCCCCCAGCAGCGCTGTTCGTCGATCGAGGACCGGAGGGGCCTGGCGGACCTGAGTGCCATCGGTATCGGGCGACTGATGCTTCATCCTATCCAACTCCATTCTCGACGCGAGCGCCGTTATAATCTGTATCGCAGAAGCCGGCCCCGTTCAGGGCCGGACATCGTCATTCCAGCGCACGAACCATGTCTGCGGCGAATTTTTGAATGCGGAAGGCCGATTTTTCGTCAAAACCCCGTCGCACCACCACCAGGTCGGCGGAGGGGATGATGACGGCATATTGCCCCATCGCGCCGAAAGCCGAATAGGCGTCTGGCGGAAGCCCTTCCATGCCGCCGAACAGCCAGAATTGCGCGCCATATCCGGCATCGCCACCGATGCTGGGCTTGACCGGCTGAGCGGGCGCGGGCGTGGAGACATAGCGGCTCCAGTCGGGCGGAAGCAATTGCTCGCCACCCCAGCGTCCATCCGACAGATAGAGCAGCCCCAATCGTGCGAAATCGCGGGCTGTGCTCCAGCATTGCCCCGAGACGATGAAATCGTTGTTCCAGTCCGTTTCGATGACCGTGCGCGTCATGCCGATTTTCCAGAGCAGCTGCTCATAGGGGAAGAACGGATATCGGCTATCGTCTGCCAGCGCGGTGCGCAGCGCACGCATGGCGAGATTGGTGTCGGTGCCGGCATAGACGAATCGACTACCGGGCTTGGCGTCGATCATGTTGCCCGCCGCAATTTCCGCGATTGACGCACCTGATCGGTAGATTTCCTGCTGGGGATCCTGCGGACCGTCGCTGTAAAGACCGCTCCCCATGTGCAGGAGATCGGCGAGGCTGATATCGCCGCGCGGGTCGCCATGGCGCTGCCATTCCGGCAACAGGGCGGTGCGATGAAGATCGAGCAGTCCCTGCCGGACGCCGACGCCGACCAGCGTCGCGCCAAGGCTTTTGCACATGGAGTTGGTACGCGCCGCAATATGAGGGGCGAAACCATGCTGATATTTCTCGGCGACGATCTTGCCGCCCTTGAGCACGAGGATTCCCCAGCTGATCCCGCCATAAGCGCCGTGCTCGTCACGAAACGCTTCGCCGATCAGGCGATCGACATTCCTCTGTCTGGAACGCGGCAGCGGCTGGACTGCACCTCTATCCCCCGTCGGCCAAGCCGTGTCATCCTTGCGTGGGGCAGTCAGGCGAGGATGAAACAACCCTTTCGACAAGCTCGTCGAAGCGCCGATCGGCAGCATCGTGCATCCCATGCCGGGCCGGTAGACGGCCATCCTGGGAGGAAGATCATCATCGAATCGAACCGACACGGATTTCGCGCCCTCATCGACCTGCATCACGAGCTGGCGGCCGGCGGCATTGGGCGCATTGGCCGCAATGGTTCGGTCGATCAGTTCTCTTGGCGCTTCCGTTTCGAAATATCCGGAACATATGTGCAGGGCACGCAATCCCGCATCCTGCGCCAGATCATGGCGTTCCGTTGCAGGAGCACGCGCGAAAACTGCCATATCGGGTGAAGCAGCCAACATCATTGCGGCGCACAATGCGGTCGATCCGATCGAACGGCGTATCGTGAGGCTGGAAAGATTCGCTCGACCGAAGGCGGGCGACTCGCAATGTCCCCGGGCTGGCTCCGAGAAGTCGGAAGAAAAGGTCCGGAGCCAGCGAGGCGGCGGAGCATCATTCAAGCGCTGCCGTGGCGGAAGGTGCATTTGGCCTCTCCTGAACTGCTGCCGAAGCGACAATCGATAATCAAACTCGCAGTTCTTAAATACGAACTATCTATCGTATTTACGATATGGCCTAAGAATTTGTACGTCAACGACTATCGCCGGTTTCACCGCGTGCCGTCGCTGGTCTCCAGCGGCCCATGTCGGATGATTACACGGAGTTTACGGGCCTTTCGTCAAGGGGCAGTAGCCGTCATCGCTCGTGCTGCACTCGATTGACATGTCAGAAAATGCCTGTAATGATCGCAGATACGTTCAAAAGTTCATATATACGAACGATTTTAGGAGCATCAGAGACGGCATATAGAGCCGTCATAAGGGGAGGATTATGTTCGGTCGTATTTCCGATATTGCGCAACGCAACGCAACTGGGCTCGGGGCCCGCCTTGCCGGCAGAACATTGCTGGCCCTCCTGGCCACGACGGCTGCGATGCCGTTCTGCCTCACGCCATCTCTCGCTCAAGATAGCGCAGCAGTGCAGCCGTCCGCTCCCGCCGCAAGCGAAGCGGCCGAAGATCAGTCCGATGCAGGGCAGGCACCTTCGCGAGCTTCAGTTGAGGACATCGTCGTCACCGGATCGAGGATCGTGCGCGACGGTTACCAGTCGCCTACACCGCTCTCGGTGATCGGCACCGAGGCGCTGCAGACGAATGCCAACGCGAACATCGCCCAGTTCGTCACGACCTTGCCCGCTTTTTCGGGTTCAGCAAGTACGCGTTCCAGCACGACGACCGGTTCCAATGGATCGGCCGGTATCAACTCGCTCAATCTTCGTGCCCTGGGCGCCAATCGCACTCTCGTGCTGCTGGACGGTCGTCGGGTCGCGCCGGCGCTTTCGACTGGTGTCGTCGACGTCAATGCCCTTCCCCAAATCCTGATTTCGCGCGTCGATGTCGTCACCGGCGGCGCGTCGGCCGCTTATGGTTCCGACGCAGTCGCAGGCGTCGTGAACTTCGTGCTGGACAGGAAGCTCACCGGTCTGCGCGGTGAAGTCTCGGGTGGTACGACCCGCTACGGCGATGGCGAAAACTACAAGATCAGCCTGGCTGGCGGCATGGATTTTGCCGATGGGCGCGGCCACATACTGGTGGCAGCGGAACATGTGTATGACGCCGGCATCGGGCCTGGTGAGCGCGACTGGACCTATCGTGGCCGTCAGTTGCTCGCCAACCCGGCCTACACGGCCACCAATGGGCAGCCGCAGCGCCTCATTCTCGACAATGTCGGGTACATGACATCCGCTCCTGGCGGCGTGGTTGCGTCAGGTCCGCTGCGGGGAACGGCTTTCGGCCCGAACGGCCAAGTCTATCAGATGGACTTCGGCGACATCCAGGCCGATCCCTTCATGCGCGGCGGCGACTGGGAGACCAACGACCTTCGCCGGACGAATGCCATCGCGCCTTCCGAAAGCCGGCAGACGGCCTTTGCCCGCGCGAACTATCAATTTTCCGATGCGATCAACGTCTATGGTCAATTCTCCTATGTGCGGGCAAGGACCGAGGCGGATCTCACCACGGTCTACATGATTGGCAGCAGCGGTCCGCTGATCCAGCGTGACAATGCCTATCTGCCCGATCAAGTGCGCGCTCAAATGGTTGCTGCAGGGGTCAATTCGATCCGTGTCGGCACGCTGAACCAGGATCTGGGGATTACCTATCAGGTCACCAATCGCAAGGCTTCCTCCTTCACCTTCGGTGCAGATGGCGAATTCGAGATGCTCGGCGGCAACTGGAAGTGGGACGCCTATGGCCAGCATGGCGTCAGCAAGAACCGGGTGACGTTCCCCACGAATATTTCGCGAAGCAATTATTTCCTCGCGACCGACGCGGTCCGTGATCCGGTAAGCGGAAACATCGTCTGCCGTTCGACGCTCACCAATCCGACAAATGGCTGCCTTCCCTACAATCCCCTGGGCGTGGGCGTGAATGACGCCAACGGTGCCGCCATAGACTGGATCCGTTCCGCAAGCTGGTCCGATCTCAAGGTCAAGCAGACCGTGTTCGCCGGCTCGTTGACCGGGGAACCTTTCTCGACCTGGGCGGGGCCGGTCTCGGTCGCCCTTTCGGCCGAATATCGCAAGGACTCCGCCAGGTCGGTCGTTGATGCGGACTCTCTGGCGGTCAACCATATCTACGCAAACTATGCACCGATCGACGGCTCAACCAACGTGAAGGAAGGCGCGTTCGAAGTGGTTGTGCCTCTCGCCAAGGGCGCTTCCTGGGCCGATGCATGGGACGTCAACGGCGCCGTGCGCTACACCAGCTACAGCCTGGCGGGCAATGTGGTAACCTGGAAGCTGGGCACGACCTATTCGCCCATTCCCGACATCACCTTCCGCGCGACGCGGTCGCGCGACATTCGTGCGCCCAATCTGCAGGAAACCTTCCTGCCTGCCTCGACGGCGCGGCGATCGATTTTCGATCCGTTCACAAATACGACGCCTGCCTTCGACCAGACGACGACCGGCAATCGCAATCTGAAGCCGGAAAAAGCGGACACATTCGGCGTTGGTGTGGTGTTGCGTCCTTCCTTCCTTCCCGGTGTCA
>NZ_DATKFP010000308.1:0-13632 GCF_035511395.1 Sphingobium sp. | reverse complement strand
CGCCTGCGACCGGATCGCGATCTCGCCAACGTGGCCGCGTGGCAGTTCATGGCCTTCGGTGTCGAGGATGCAGATCTCGACGCCCGGCAGGGGCAGGCCGACGCTGCCCATGCGGGCATTGCCGTTCACGTCATGATCCTGCGGCGGCAGACCGGTGATGGTACCCGCCGTCTCGGTCATGCCGTACATTTGTGCGAAACCGCAGCCGAAGACGGCGATCGCCTGCCGCAGCAGGTCGAGCGGGATGGCCGAGCCGCCATAGCAGATGGTTTCGAGAAAGCTGAAATCGGTGTCCGCCGCCTTGGGATCGTCGCACATGATGCGCAACGCGGTGGGGACGATCATCAGCTTGGTGATGCGATAGCGAGCGAGCAGGTCGAGCACCTGATGCGGGTCGAATTCGCGTACGATGACGGCCTTCGCGCCGTGCTGGAGCGACCAGAGGCCCCAGCCCGATCCGCTGATGTGGAAGATCGGCATGGCGACCAGCGCCACGTCCGCCGCGCTCCAGCGATACCAGTCGGGAAGCGCATCGGCCGGCACGGAATCCCGAAGGCCGAGCAGGCTGCGGTTGGTGAGCATCGCGCCCTTGGGATGACCGGTGGTGCCCGACGTGTAGAGTTGCAGGACGACATCGTCACGGTCGCCGTCTGCGCGGGGATCGTCGGGCGCCTGCCGGTCGCGCCAGTCGGTAAAAGGGTCGCCCTTCCCTTCGGTGAGGAGGATCGGGCAGGCTGGCGCAGGATCGAGCCGGAAACGGAAATCGGGATCGGCGACCAGCAGGGCGGGTGCGCAGTCCTGGAGGACATAGGCGACTTCCGGCGGGGCGAGCCGCCAGTTTACGGGGACGAGGACCATGCCGGCGCGGATCGCGCCCAGCCAATATTCAAAATAGAGGTCGCTATTCCTGCCGAGCCAAGCGACGCGCGTTCCGGGTTTCAGGCCCATGGCGATGAGGCCGTTGGCGACCTGACTGGCATGGCGGTCGAGATCGGCATAGCGGGTTTCGCGCCCTTCGAAGACGAGCGCGACGGCATTGCTCCGCCCGGCCGCCTGATCCCGCAGATGGTCGCCGATCGTCTTCCCACCGCCTGTCATGCGCATCCGTCCTCCTGTTCCTTTGGTCCTTCTTAGGCGATCCTTTCCGCTTCGCATGCCTGTCAATTATGTGGGGACTGACGAAATCGTCAGTGCCGATATGTGGCGCGAACCCTATGCTGCCGATCAAAGCCATGCGAGCAGGAGAGTGCGATGGATCTGGGACTGAAGGGCAGGAAGGCGATCCTGATCGGCGCCAATGCGAGCGTCGGGCGCCATGCTGCGGAAATATTGGCGCAGGAAGGGTGCCATGTCGCCCTGTGCGGTCGCACGCAGGAGAAGGTCGATCGCGTGGTCGCGACGGTCGAGGCGGCCGGCGTGACGGCGTTCGGCGAGGCGGTGGATGCGAGCGACGCAGTGGCGCTGCCTGCCTTCATCAAGGAAGCGGCCGGCGCGCTCGGCGGCTGCGATATCTTCATTTCCTTCGTGTCGACCAATCCGGGCGTGGACAGCGACGAAGGGTGGCAGGCGGTGATGAATGCCGACATATTGCCGCTGTCGCGCGGAATCCGGGCGGCGCTGCCCTTTCTTCAGCAATCGGATGCGGGGTCGATCGTCACCCTGTCGTCCACTGGCGCGGTCGAGGATTTCATGGGGCCGCAGCCCTATAATGCGCTGAAGGCGGCGGTGATCAACTACAGCCATGCGCTGGCGCAGAAACATGCGGTCGAAGGAATCAGGGTCAATTGCCTGATCCCCGGCCCGATCTACACCGACGACGGGCCGTGGGTAGCGATCAGGAACGCCATGCCCGACTTCTATGACGGCATCGTCGCGCAGATCCCGATGGGGCGTATGTGTTCGGGCGAGGAGATCGGCAAGGCGATCGCCTTCGTCGCGTCGCCCGCCTGCCGGTTCCTGACCGGGGCCAGCCTGGTCGTCGACGGCGCCTTTACCAAGCGCGTCCAGTTCTGAGTCGGGAGAGAAGGATGAGCGAGGACAGACCGGCCCGGATCAACTGCGTGCTGATCGCGGGCGGCCTCTATCATGATTTCGATCATGCGCGGCTGGAGCTGTTGAAGCTGCTGGGCGAAGACCCGCGCGTGCGAACGCGCGTGTTCGAGGATTATGCCAATATCGACGCGATCCGGGTCGCCGATTTCCTGATCACCTATACCTGTGACGTGGTGCCGCCGCTGGAAGTGCAGGAAGCGCTGCGCGATTGGGTGAAGGGCGGCGGCCGATGGTATGCGCTGCATGGCACCAATTCGGTGCTGCGGCTGTTCGACAACGGCCTTTACGGCAGTCCGCGCTGGGCGCCGCTGATGATGGAGACGCTGGGGTCGCAGTTCATCGCGCATCCGCCGATCGCGCCCTATCGCGTGACGGTGGCCGATCCCGGTCATCCGCTGACGCAGGGCGTGGAACCGTTCGAGACCACCGACGAACTCTATCTGATGGAGCGGCATGGCGATCTGCATGTGCTGCTGGACACCGAGTTTGCCGGGGAGGCAACCGGGTTCGACGAGCAGAATTGGGCGCAGGACCGGCATCCGGTACTTTACATCAAGGCGCAGGGCGAAGGCGCGGTGCTCTATAATACGCTCGGCCATTGCCGGGGACATTATGACATGCAGCCCTTCCTCGACTGGTGGCCGCAGGTCGATCGCTGCGCCTGGGATCTGCCTGTGTTTCATGAATTGCTGCGGCGGGGGATCGCCTGGGCGAAGGAGGGGAAGAAGGCGGAGGGGTAAGGACTGTCTCCGTTCGTTTCGAGCCCAGTCGAGAAACGTGAGCATCGCGCCACCTGCTCCTCGACTGCGCTCGAAGCGAACGGGAGAGGTCGTTAAACCAAAGGCGCGACCGGCAGATGCTCGGCGCCGGGGGCGTAGTCCGGCACGGACACCTCGATCCAGCCGTCGGCGTCGACGCGCAGGTCGAAGCGCATCAGGGATTTGTAGCCCGTCGCGCCCATGCATTCGCCATTGTCCAGCTTGAAGCGCGCGCCGTGTAGCGGGCACATGATCGATCCGCGCCGCACCCGCCCGTCGGGCGCGAGGGCCGCCGCCTGATGGGTGCAGCGGTTGATGAGAGCGTGCAGTTTTCCTTCGTCGCGCGCGATCAGCACCGGCCAGCCATCCACGACGAAGGCCTGGAGCGAACGGTCGGCAATGTCGTCGCCCTTGACGACCCGATGGTAGTTATCAGTCACGCTATCGTCCCTGATTGAAGAGATCCGGAATATTTCTTGGTTTACCATCAATTCTGCATCCTGCTTTCGCATTCGTCGACAGTGAAGGACAAGATGGCATCACGATCGAACAGTCGCTCCTCATCCTCGACGATTTCCCGCGCTACGGCCGGCTCGGCCAGCATGGCGAGGCAATGGTCGTGCGCCGCCCGATCGGCGAATGTGATTTCCATGACGACATCGAAATCGGGCAAGACGGCATCCGGCGCGATCGACGCGACATAACGGCGCACATAACGCAGCGCATGGCCGGCCAGCACCCGTTCCCCGATGCGCCGGTGGTGGGTTTCATAATGGTCGCGAAAGGCCTCGGGCGTCATCCCGGCCTTGCGCTTGAGCAGGGTGATGCGGGTGAACATGGGTCAGGCCGCCGCCGTCAGTTGCACATAATGGCGCAGATCCCAGTCGGCGTCGCCGAGCAGGGCGGCGAGCAGCATGGTGCGCTTGAACGCCTGCCCGACCATCAGTTCCTCGGTGGTGCCGATGCCGCCATGCAGTTGCACCGCTTCCTCGGCGACCTTCATGGCGCAGCCGCTGATATAGGCTTTGGCGCCGATGATCGCGGCATGGGCCTCCAGCGTGCCGGGCGCCTGGGCGGCGGCGCGGTAAAGCTGGGAACGGCTGAGTTCGACCTTGGCATAGCCTTCGGCGAGGCGATGCTGCACCGCCTGGAAACGGCCTATCGGCTGGCCGAATTGCTGGCGGGTCTTCACATAATCGACCGTCGCGTCGAACATATGCCCCATCAGGCCCAGCATTTCGGCGATAATGGCGAGGCGGGCCTGATCCAGCACCGAGTCCAGCACGGATGCGCCCTGCGGCAGCAGGGTCGCCGGCACATCGGCAAATTGAATGTCACTGGCAACCGAGCCGTCAACCAGCCGATAATCGGTGCGGGTGATGCCTTGAGCCGCGGCATCGACGAGATAGACGCCCGTCGCGTCTTTCTCGTCCGTTGCGGTGACGAGCAGCAGATCGGCGAAACCGCCGCCAATCACGCAGGTCTTGGCGCCGCTGACGCGCACGGCGTCACCTGCCGCACGCGTCTGCGGCCGGGTTGCCAGGAAGCGCGCGCCGCGTTCCAGATGGGCGAGCGCGGGTAGCGACAGGCCGGCGATGATGGGGGGCAGAAGGTCGGCCTTCATCGCGTCCGATCCGCTACGATCGATCAGCGTGGCGGCTGTCAGGATGACGGGCAGGAAGGGTTCGGTCGCGACGCCGCGGCCCAACGCCTCCGCCACGGTGATAAGTTCGACCGCGCCGCCGCCAAGACCGCCATAGTCTTCCGAAAAGGGCAAAGCGAGCAGGCCCGTTTCCGCAAGGATGGTCCAGCCCTTTATCGAAAAGCCCTGCGGTTCGGCAACGTAGGACAGGCGGCGCATCGGATCGTAGCGGTCGGCCACGAACCGTTCTACCAGATCGCGCAGCAGGGTCTGCTCCTCATTGAGATCGAAATTCACGATGCCTGCCACCTCTCCAGCATGGGGTTCACGCCGATCCGGCGCGCCTTACGATGTTAAAGCATTGTGAGATTGCTCCAGCCGACTGCATTTTCCGATAGGATCGCAGAAATGCGGGCTTTTCTGATGCTTCCGACACCTAGCGCTAGTCATAGGTTTTGAACACTTGTCTAAGTATCTGCGCAGGCGTAACGTTCGTTCCATGGAGAGAACAGACGACTCATTCGTCGCCTGTATGGACGCTGTCGACCAAGAGAGCATCAGCCCGGTCGATCTGAAGTCCCGCAGGCAGGGCACCACCTTCATCGCGGCGGTCGACGATGTTCGACCTGCGGCGGAAGCCATACGGGACTTGGCGAGAGAGCTGAGCAATTTCCGTGTCGCCGCCTGCGCCAACATCGCATCCAAGACGCCGATGACCGATGCCGATGGAAACGCGCTCGCGTCCTCCATATTCGGCTGGCCTGGATCGAAGGACCAGTGGTGGAAGAAGCCGCTGCTGGCGCTCAGTTCCCCCCTCACCTTCGCGTGCCGCTATGAAAGCGAGCCTTTCTGGATCAATGCGCAGGGCATTCATACGCGCGCGCCCAATCCCCTTCTCGACCAGATCGACCTGTCGCATTTCAGAGACGAAGTGAATGCGGATTCCGTCATCGTCATCCCTATCCACCTGCCCTTTGGTCAGATCGGCGTGGTCAGCTTTTCGCCCATCGACGAAGGCCGCAGCGACCTGTCACGCGAGTTCGAGCTGTACGCCGACATATTGGAATATCAGAGCCGCCGCTTCATCAACGGCTATTCGCGGGTGATGAGCCAGCGGCCGTGGATTCCGCGCAACTGCCGCCTGTCGAAGCGCGAGGTCGAATGCCTGCGCTGGGCGGCGCTGGGCAAGACCGATGTCGAGATCGCGATGATCCTTGCCCGCAGCTGCGCCACGGTGCGATTCCATATCCACAATGCCGCGACCAAGCTGGAGGCGGTAAACCGCAGCCAGACGGTCTTCAAGGCGACGCAGCTCGGCTATCTGGGCAGTGTCGCGGCGGTTAGTTCCTGCCCATCGCATCACCACGCCTGACCCATTGAACAGCTTCTCCCCCCTCAGCCTCCGTCCTTTCCGGACGGAGGTTTTTTCTGCCTTTCCAAAAACATGGGAAGAAATCCACGAACCTATTCTTTCTTACAGAAGCCAGCGCCTGACAGTCTTTCCATAGTCGGATCATGGAAGGGAGAGGCGCATCCATGCCGGATATGGTCGACATTGCCGCAGGGCTGTTTGTAGCCGAGCCGCAGCCCGCGCTGATCGGCGGACAGCATCGGGAGACGGGCAGGATCGTTTTCCCCCGCCCTGACGGCAACGCGGATTATGAACCGGTGCCACTGCCGAGGCGCGGCACGCTCTGGTCATGGACGGTCCAGCGCTTCCGGCCCAAAAGCCCGCCCTATGCCGGCCCGGAAGAGTTCACGCCGTTCGCGGTCGGCTATGTCGAGCTGCCCGGCGCGGTGATCGTGGAAGCGCCCTTTACCGATGTGGCGTTCGAAGAGCTGAAGATCGGCATGGAGATGGAGACGGTACTCGTCCGGCTCAACGTCGATGCGCAGGGGCGGACGATCCGCAGCTTCGCCTTCGCGCCGGTCAGGGAGGGTTGAACCATGGCGGACGTCTTCATCGTCGGCATCGGCATCCACCCCTTCGGCCGGACCGATGGGCTGTCCGGGCTGCAACAGGGCGCCTTCGCGATCCGCGAGGCGCTGGCGGATGTGGGGCTGGACTGGAGCGACATGCAGTTCGGCTTCGGCGGGTCCGACAGCAGCGGCAGCGCCGACACGATGGTCAATGAAATGGGCCTGACCGGCATTCCGATCATCAATGTCCGCAATGGCTGCGCGACCGGCGGATCGTCGCTGATCGGGACGTGGCAGGGCATCGCGTCGGGCCAATATGATCTGGGCGTCGCCTTCGGTTATGACAAGCATCCGCGCGGCGCGTTCAACGCCATGCCCGCCCAATATAGCCTGCCCGACTGGTATGGCGAGGCGGGCATGATGGTGACGACGCAATTTTTCGCCATGAAGCTGCAACGCTATATGGCGCAACATGGGATCAGCCATGAAGCGCTGGGCCGGGTGGCGCAGAAGGCGTTCGACCATGGCGTCCACGCGCCCCATGCCTGGCGACGCAGCCCGGTCGATCTGGCCACGATCCTGACCAGTGCGATGATTTCCGACCCGCTCACCAAATATATGTTCTGCTCGCCTGCCGAGGGTGGCGTGGCGCTGATCCTGGCGAGCGAGAAGAAGGCGCGGGAACTGGGGCGGGCGAGCATCCGGATCAAGGCGGCGGTCACGCGCACGCGGCCGCCCGGATCGTTCGAGGTCTTTTCCCCCAGCCTGTCGATCGAGCGCGGCGGCGCGCCGACCCTGCTGGCGTCGGCGGCGGCGTTCGAAATGGCCGGCATCGGTCCGGAGGATATCGACGTCGCGCAATTGCAAGACACCGAGTCCGGTGCCGAGATCATGCATATGGCCGAAAATGGCTTCTGCAAGGATGGCGAGCAGGAAGAATGGCTGGCGGAAGGATGGAGCCGGATCGACGGCCGCCTGCCGATCAATAGCGATGGCGGCTGCCTGGCCTGTGGCGAGCCGATCGGCGCGTCGGGACTGCGGCAGGTCTATGAGAATGTCGTGCAGTTGCGCGGGGCCGGCGAAGGACGCCAGGTGCCCGGCGATCCGCGCACGGCCTACACCCATGTCTATGGCGCGCCGGGCATTTCCGGCGTCACCATATTGGAACGATAAGCGAGATGGACTTGCATTTCACCCCAGAGGATGAGGCGTTCCGCCAGAGCGTGCGGGACTTTCTCGACACCCATCTGCCGCAGCGCCTGCGCGAAGGGATGGCGGCGACGCCGGGCGTCTTCGTCGAACCGGACATCGGGCAGGAATGGCAGCGCATCCTGCATGAGAAGGGCTGGCTGGCCTATAACTGGCCGGTGGACTGCGGCGGGACGGGCTGGACGCCGGTGCAGCGCTATATCTTCGAGAAAGAATGCGCGCTGGCGGATGCGCCCAGCCTTCCCGTGCTGAGCCTCAAATTGCTGGGGCCGGTCATCGGCCGCTTCGGCACGGCGGAGCAGAAGGCGCGGATATTGCCCCGCATTCTGGATGGCAGTGACTATTGGTGCCAGGGCTTTTCGGAGCCGGGGTCAGGATCCGATCTTGCCAGCCTGAAGACCCGGGCGGAGCGGCGCGGCGACCATTATATCATCAACGGCCGCAAGCTGTGGACCACCCATGCCCATCATGCGAACAGGATCTTCTGCCTCGTCCGCACCGACGCGCAGGCCAAGGCGCAGGCCGGGATCAGTTTCCTGCTGGTCGACATGGACCAGCCGGGGGTCGAGGTGCGGCCGATCAAGGGGCTGGCCGGCGACCATGAGGTCAATGAGGTGTTCCTGGACGATGTCGTGACGCCCGCCGACAATCTGGTGGGGGAAGAAGGCATGGGCTGGACCATCGCCAAATTCCTGCTGGAAAATGAGCGGGGCGGCGCCTGCCATGCGCCCAAGCTGTTGTCCGACATCCAGAAATTGCGACGCAGCGCGGCGGCCGAACCCAATGGCGAAGGCGGGACCATGACGGACGATGCCGCCTTCATGGCCGACCTCGCCCGGATCGAGCTGACCGCGCAGGCGCTGGAGATGACGGAACTCAGGGTGCTGGCCGAACTGGCCAAGGGACTGCCGCCGGGGCCGCAGACGTCGCTGTCGAAGATGATCGCCTCCACCCTGCGCCAGCAGGTCGACGGCATGGCGGTGCGGCTCTACGGCTATGCCGGGCTGGAGCTGGAGCCGCGCCGGCCGCTCTATGGCGAAGGCGCCCCTGCCCCGGTCCATGGCAAGGCCGCGCAACTGGCCGCGCCCCGTTATCTCAACAGTCTGGCCTGGACCATCTTCGGTGGCACCAACGAGGTCCAGCGCACCATCATCGCCAAGACCGTCCTGGGTCTTTGACACCCGGACATTGAGGAGAGAGACATGCAACTCAGCCGCGACGCCCTGATCCGGGCCTATCGCCAGATGAAGACGATCCGCCTGTTCGAGGAGCGTCTGCACGACGAGATCGCGCTGGGCGAGATTGCGGGCTTCACGCACCTTTATGCCGGGCAGGAAGCCTGCGCCGTCGGCGTGTGCGAGCATCTGGGGCCGACCGACTATATCATTTCCACCCATCGCGGCCATGGCCATTGCATCGCCAAGGGGTGCGATGTGATCGCGATGATGAAGGAAATCTACGGATCGCGCGACGGCCTTTGCAAGGGCAAGGGCGGGTCTATGCATATCGCCGATGTGGGCGTGGGCATGCTGGGCGCGAACGGCATCGTCGGCGCGGGTGCGCCGATCGCGGTGGGCGCAGGGATCAGCGCCAAGAGCAATGGCACCGTCTCCATCGCTTTTTCGGGCGACGGGGCGTGCAACCAGGGCACGACGTTCGAGGCGATGAACATGGCGGTGGTGCTGAAGCTGCCGGTGATCTTCGTGTTCGAGAATAATCATTATTCCGAACATACGGGCGAAGCCTATGCCGTGGGCGCGGAGAGCATGACGGCGCGGTCGGCCGCCTTCGGCATGAAGGCGATCAAGGCGAACGGCATCGATTTCTTCAGCGTCTACGAAGCGATGCGCGAGCTGATCGAATGGTGCAAGGCGGGCAACGGCCCGGCGTCGATCGAACTGGATTGCGAGCGTTTCTACGGCCATTTCGAGGGCGATCCGCAGCGCTATCGCGGCGAAGGCGAACTGGACCGCATCCGCGAGGAGCGCGATTGCCTGAAGACATTTCGCACCAAGGTGACGGAGGCGAAGCTGCTCGACGGCGCGGACCTCGACGCGGTGGATGCGGAGGCCGCCGCCCTGATCGACCGGGCGGTCGCGGAAGCGAAGAGCGCGCCCCGGCCCACGCCGCAGGACGTCCTGGAAGACGTCTATATCAGCTACTGACGCAGGGGATCGAGACATGGCAGTGAAGATGATCCGCGACGTCATTCGCGACACGATCGATGCGGAAATGGCGCGGGACGACAGCGTCATCATGCTGGGCGAGGATATCGTCGGCGGCAATGGTTCGGCCGGGGGGCCGGAAGCGATCGGCGGCATATGGGGCACGTCGGGCGGGCTATGGGCCAAATATGGGCCAGATCGGGTGATCGACACGCCCATCTCCGAAAGCGCCATCATCGGCGCGGCGGCGGGTGCGGCGCTGACCGGCAAGCGCGCCATTGCCGAGATCATGTTCGCCGACTTCATCGGCGTGTGCATGGACCAGATCTGGAACCAGGCGGCCAAGTTCCGTTACATGTTCGGCGGCAAGTCCAAATGCCCGCTGGTGATCCGCATGCCCTATGGCGGCGGCTATAATGCCGCGCCCCAGCACAGTCAGTCGATCCACCAGTTCGTCACCGCCATGCCGGGGCTGAAGGTGGTGATGCCGACGACGCCCGCCGATACCAAGGGGCTGCTGGCGCAGGCGATCCGGGATGACGATCCGGTGATCTTCCTGGAGCATAAATTCCTCTATGCGGTGAAGGGCGAGGTGCCGGACGAGGATTACACCATCCCCTTCGGCCATGCCCGGCATGTGACCCAGGGCGACGATGTCACCATCCTGGCCACCGGCATGATGGTGAGCCGCGCCGAACAAGCCGCGCAGACGCTGGCCCAGGACGGGATCGGTTGCGACCTGCTGGACCTGCGCACCACCAGTCCGCTGGACGAGGAAGCGATCCTCGACAGCGTCGAGCGGACCGGCCGGCTGCTGATCGTGGACGAGGCGCCGCCGCGCTGCTCCTTCGCGACCGACCTGTCGTCGCTGGTGGCGCAGAAGGCATTTGCTTCGCTGAAAGCACCGATCGAGATGGTGACGGCGCCGCACAGCCCGGTGCCCTTCGCCCGCGAAATGGAGGCCGCCTACCTCCCCACGCCCGAGCGGATCGAGGCGGCGGCGGTGAAACTCCTATCCTGGCGGCGGGGATAAGCGACCATGGCCAATCTGCGCGCATTCGCCATGCCCAAATGGGGCATAGAGATGACCGAGGGCGTCGTCGCCGAATGGATGGTGACGCCGGGCGTACCCTTCAAGAAGGGCGACCTGATCGCACTCATCGAGACCGACAAGATCACCAATGAGGTCGAGGCCGAGGCCGACGGCATGTTCCCGCGCCTGCTGGCGGAGAAGGGCGGCACCTATCAGGTGGGCGCGCTGATCGCAGTGCTGGCGGGCGCCGACGACGCGCCGAGCGACAGCGAAGTCGACAGCTTCATCGCCGCTTACAAACCGGGCGAAGGCAAGGGTGCGGCCAAGGCGGAGGCTGCTGCGTCGCCGCCTCCACCAGCCAGAGCCGTAGCCGCTGCTCCGGCAAAGGCGGCGATCAGCATTGCAGCAGACGCACATATCAGCCCGATGGCGCGCGCCTTCGCGGAAGACCATGGCGTCGATATCGGTGGCATCACCGGATCAGGACCGAAGGGGCGCATCACATTTCAGGATGTGCAACAGGCGAGCCTGCCGCCGATATCGGCAGGGGGTGGCGCTGCGGTGGACCCGACGCCGGTCGGCAACCAGCTGGGTGAGGTCTTCGCCAGTCCGTTGGCGAAGCGGCTGGCGGTGCAGCATGGCGTGGCGCTGACGGGCCTGACCGGCACCGGTCCGCGCGGACGCATCTGCAAGGCGGACGTGCTGGGCAAGGTCAAGCCAGTCGAGGCGCCGCCCGCCACTGCGTCCGCGGTCGCCTTCGCCCGTCCGGCGGCAGGGACGAGCGAGATCGTCAAGATGTCGCCGATGCGCAAGGCGATCGCCAGGGCACTGAGCCACAGCAAGTCGACCATCCCGCATTTCTACCTGCGCTCGAAGATACGGATCGACGCGATATTGGGGCTGCGGGCGCAGGCCAGGGCGGCGACCGGCGAAGCGCCCAGCATCAACGACTATATCGTGCGGGCCTGCGCGCTGGCGCTGGTGCGCCACCCGGACGTGAATATCCAGGTCCATGGCGAGGAGATTCATCGCTTCGCCAATGCGGACATTGCCGTGGCAGTGGCAACCGACAAGGGGCTGATCACGCCGATCGTAAAGGGGGCCGATACCCTGTCCGTCGCGGCCATCTCGCGAGAAGTGAAGGCGCTGGCGGAAAAGGCGCGGACCGGCAAGCTGCAACCCGAGGAATTTCAGGGCGGCAGTTTTTCGATCAGCAATCTCGGCATGTTCGGGATCGACCAGTTCGATGCGATCATCAACCCGCCACAGGGCGCAATCCTGGCCGTGGGTGCGGGATCGCGCCAGCCGATCGAAATCGGCAATGCGCTGGCCTTTGCCACGATCGTGGAAATGTCGCTGTCGTGCGATCACCGCGCCATCGATGGCGCGGTGGGGGCCGATTTCATGCGGACGCTGAAAGGGTTGATCGAAGAACCGACATTGCTGACCGGATGATCGTCAGGCGTCTGCCTGCGCGGCGGCCAGAGATTCGCGGACGCGGGCGAGCGCGACCTCGATCGGTTCCTTTTCCCCCATCAGGGCGAAGCTGCCATTAATGTCGAACACGCAATGGCCATGGACCGTCGCCACCAGCGATCGGGCAAGCCGGGGCGCCTGTTCCCGACATTCTGGCGGCAATAGGGCGGCGACTTCGGCGACGACCACCTCCGTCAACTGCGCGCGCAGGCGATCATCCTCCTCCGGCAGGGCCGTGTCCGTCGGGAGATGATGGTCGTAGATCGCCGTCCAGGCATTGCGATTGGCGCGGGCGAAGCCGAAATAGCCCTCCACCAGCGAACGGATCCTGTCGTCCCCGCCCTTGTCCAGCGCGGCGCGGATGTAGTCGGTCCAGATCTGGAAAGTCCGCGTGTTGATGGCGATGATCAGCCGATCATAATTGCCCATCACGTTGTAGAGCGTGCCGATCGAATAGCCGATCCGCTTGGCGACCTCCCGCGCGGAAAAGCGCGCGAAGCCGACATCGGCCATATGCTTGTGCCCTTCGACAACGAGCATGGCTTCCAGCTCTTTGCGGCTGTGGTCGGAGCGTCTTCCCATGGCGGATTCCTACAGATCAGCCTCCAAAATGTACAGCGTCCAATTTTTTATTGAACACCGATAAATTAATTGCTAGATCGTGCGATCGAAGGATTGCGCAGGAAAAGCCATGGACAGCACATCATCCAATGAAGGCCAGGACTGGCCGCTGCGTATATGGGGGCTGACCCTGCTTGGCGGGCTAAGCGGGCTGCTGATCTACGGGATCACGCGGCCCGACCGGTTTGGAAGCAACATGGACGGCGCGCAATGGCGCATGGCGATCGCCACCTTCTTCGGCGTCGGCGCCCTGTTGCTGGGCTTTCTGGTGGAGCGCAGCCGCCTGCACTGGAGCGCCGCCTTTGCCGGGGTGGGGGGCCTGCTGGTAGCGTTGACCATCTATTGGAACGGGCCGTTCGACAGCGATATCGGCGGCGAGCCATGGCGGATCGCCTGTGCGATGCTGAGCGTCGCCATCGCCGCGCCGCTGTTTCAGGGCTGGCGCGATGCGCAGGGCGCCGGGGAACGCCGGCGCTGGGCCATTCCCTATGCCGATGCCTATCGTCATGCCTGGACCAATGTCGTGCTGTGGTTCGCGGCATGGACGTTCGTGGCCGTGTGCTGGGCAATGGCATTGCTGCTGGGCGAACTGTTCCGCCTGATCGGCATCCGGCGTTGTCGTCCCAGAACTTGCCCAGTGAATTGAAGGGCGTGCGCGCACCGGTGTTCTGTGTCCACAGGCGGTCGGAGATGTTGCGCAGTTGAGCCTGGGCCACCACGTCCAGGAAACGATACTGCTTGTCGACCTTGAAGTTC
>NZ_DATKFP010000307.1:0-2352 GCF_035511395.1 Sphingobium sp. | reverse complement strand
TGCGGTTGGAGCCGAGCGAGCGCAGGTTCAGCGTGTTGAGGCCGTTGGTGCCGGTGCTGGTATTATTGTTGCCGGTGCGCGTGGTCGAACTGCCGCTGACCTGTGGCATCTGGTTGACGAAATCGGCGATATTGGCTGGTGCGGCCTTCTGAATGTCGGCCAAGCCGACGACTGTGGTCGGCGTGGGCGCGGTGAAGCCGGACCGGGTGATGCGCGATCCGGTCACGACGATGTCGGCGACGGCCGGCTCTGCGGCCTGCGGTTCCTCCTCCTGCGGCGCGGGCGCGGCGGGTGCTGCCGGTTCGGCCTGCGCCCAGGCAGGACCGGCAATTGCGGCCAGCATGATCGCGGACGCTGCGGCACTTTGGCGCAGCATGGATCGCGTATTGATAGTGAAAAGGCGGTTCACGGCATCCTCCCAGATTTTGATGCATTCGCGCCGGCCCCAGGCCATGCGATGAGCATGCCCTTGAAGAGGTTGCGAACTTTTGGATTTATCTCTGACCGGAACTATGAAGCGGGCGCGCGCTCCGGTCCAATGCTGTTGAAAGGCCGATCCATGCAGGACTTGCATGGATCGACGCTTCCTTGCCGCGGTCCATCAATAAGCGGCGGGTTTCTCGTCCTCGGCGAGGACACGCGGCGTTTCATCCACCACGGGGCCAGCCCAGGGGAAATTGAGCGTCGGCGCATTGGCGAAGCGTCGCATCTTGAGCTCCAGTCGCACGCCCGCGCCCGGTGCCAGCCTTATGGTGAAGGCGCGGCCATCGACCCGCTTGCTCGCACCGCCATCGATTGCCGCGCTCAGGAACTGGTGTTCGCCATAGGCGCCGCCCTGGATCGTCACCGTCCGGTCGTGCGACGGGCTGCAGTTCACCAGCGTCACGGCGGCGCTATCCTGGGTCATGCTGTCGACCAGCGCCGCGACGTCCTGCGGAATACCCGGCCGCCCCGCGATCGGATCGAAATAGCGCAGGGTCGAGAATTGCAGCGCGCCGCGATGCATATTCTGCCCGCCTTGCATCAACATGGTCAGCGCCGCGACGCTGGCCGGATTCTGGTCCATCACCGTGTCGACGAAACGAGTGTCGGGCAGGGTCTTGTCCTGCCGCATGGCGTCACCGGTGTCGCGGATATGGGCCAGCGCCCCTCTCAGGGCGGTGACGGGAAAGGCGGGGTTTCGTCCTTCCAGATAGTCGATGAATGGCGATGCCGTCGTGCGTGCGCGATCGGCGGGCTTGAGCGAAATGAGATAAAGCTCCTCCGCGCCCACCGCCCATTTGGCGGGCTTGAAACTATACCAGCCCTCATCCCCATACATGGTGGGATAGGTCATCTTGCCGTTCACCATCTTGCCATTGGCATTGATGCTGTCGGCCATGCGCCGCCAGGCATCGAGATATTTGTCATTCCCGGTCAGCAGATAGGCGTTGAAGAAACCGAGGATCGCGAACGGGATGCGGTTGCGGTCCTGACGCTCCCCGGTCATCGGGATCACCGGGCTGAAGGCCCAGCCATAGGTGCCGCCATACCATTTGCCTCCGGCCTCTCCGCCAATCGTACCATCAAGCCCGACATTGGAGGGCAATATATCCTTGTTAGCGCGGGCCCGCTCGATCCAGGCATCGACATATTCGACTACCCATTGGCGATATTTTGGTTCTTGCGAAAGCATGAAGGCATTCGCCACCAGGCCGGTGGCGCCCAGATTCAACGGCACGTCGCCGGTGGTGTCTGTGTAATCCTTGAAATGCTCCAGCATCTCTTCATAGCTGCGCTCGCCATGCAGCAACGACTTGGGATCGATGCCGGTCAGGTCGATCGGATCGCCGGTCCAATCGAGCGCGGTTGCCTTGCGCATCAGCGGGCCGCGGCTGCCGTTGAACATGCTGCGGATGACCCTGTGCTTTGGATCATAATTCGGCGCAGCGGCATCTTCACCGGTATAGAAGCCGGCAAAGCGGCGCACCCGATCACGATAGCGCTGGGAATAGGGATTCCCCAGGCCCATCACGTTGAAGACGGTCAGGCCCTCGCTATTGTGCATCCAGTCCATCATCACCGGAAATTCTCGGAAATACATGCCCTGTCGCGCTAGCGGCACCTCGGTCGTCCGCGCCTGCGAGAATTGGCGAACATGGCCCTCATAGGCCAGTTCATAGAGCTCCCGGATCCGCTCGGCTCCGCCCAACTGGTAGATATGGGGCCAATCATTGACATTCTCGATCGCGTCGTCGGGACCGTCATTGGCGCCCCAGCGCTCGATCGCGCGGAAATAGCCGCTGCGCGCATCGAAATACCGGCCAAAAAAGGCTTCGCAGGCGGCGCCATGCGCATCGAGTACGGCGCGTT
>NZ_DATKFP010000306.1:0-4514 GCF_035511395.1 Sphingobium sp. | reverse complement strand
GTCACGGCAGGCCTGCCAATCGTCGGCGGCGGCTGCAGGGTCGACGCGCTCGCCGCCCAGATGGCCGCACGCCGTCTCTACCGCCGCGACCGCGCCACGCAAGCGCAGCCACAGCGTCCCGCCTCCATCGTCCGTCCAGCGCACGCGCCCGCCTTCCATTGCAATTAGTGAGAAAGCTGCTCCAGCGACTGCCCCTTGGTCTCAATGCCGAACAGCACCACCACGATGGCTGCCGCGACGAAGCATGCAGCGCCAAGGGAAAAGACACCCGCCTGTCCGGCGACCGGCAAGACGATGCCGACGATGTAAGGCCCAATGAGTGAGCCGATGCGACCGATGGAGGATGCGAAGCCCGCGCCAGTTGCACGAGATCGCGTTGGATACAACTCAGGCGTGTACGCGTAAAGAACCGACCACATGCCGAACATGAAGAACTGCATGCACAGACCGGCAGAAATCAACTGGGCAATCGGGGCCTGAGTCGCGGCAGCTTGTCCGTACATGTATGCTGCGGCCGCACTTCCGACGAGCATAAGGACGCAGGTCGGCTTGCGCCCCCATTTCTCCAAGAGCCATGCGGAGAAGATGAAGCCTGGAATGCCTGCAACAGAAATGTAGACTGTATAGAGAACTGACTTGGTCACTTCATACCCGGCTTGTTGAAGCAAGGCACCCAACCAAGTCGTCAGCCCGTAATACCCAAGCAAAGCAAACAGCCACAAAGCCCACAACATGGCTGTGCGTTTTGCGTAAACGCCTTTCCAGAGTTCCGCGAACGCAGCGCCGCGACCGACCGCGCTCTCTGATGCCATGCCCGGCTGCACCGCGGGCAGAGACTTCATTCCGGACGCACGAAGCACCTTTTGTTCGAAGCCACTCATGACGGTGTCCGCGACATCGTGCCGGCCCGCGTCTTCAAGCCACCGGGGAGACTCCGGGATGTTGCGTCGAACAACAAAGACGAAGACGGACGGAACAGCGAGGGCGATAAAGATGCCACGCCATCCAATGACCGGCAAAAAGAAATAGGCCGCCACCCCTGCTGCAATGAAGCCGATGGGCCAGAACCCTTCGAGGATCGCAACATACCTGCCCCGGCTCTTCGCGGGAACGATCTCAGAAACCATCGCCAGACCAATGGGAAATTCCATCCCCATTCCAAATCCAAGCAAGACGCGATATGCCATCAGTTCGTTGGCGCTATGCGAGAGACCACACATTAGGCTGCCGACGCCCCAGAAGATCATGCTAAGTTGAAAGACCGGCTTTCGTCCAAACTTATCGGCCAGCATTCCTGCCGTCGCAGCTCCCAGGAACATACCCAAAAAGCTCGAACTTGCCAGAAGGCCCGTTTGCATGGCCGTGAGGCCAAACTCCGTTTTAATCGAACCAAGAACGAAGGTCATGATGCCGAGGTCCATCGAATCGAAGAACCAGGCAGTGGCGATGATGGCAAACAGGCGGCGCTGATAACCCGTCATCGGCAGCCGCTCTAGGCGGCTGCCGATGGTCGCGCGGGAATTCGCGGTGGCCGCTACCGTCGGTATCGAGCCGGAGGGTATCTTGCTGGCGACAGTACTCATGAAATTGTCTATCTATACATCTGATGGGCAACTGATATACTACAAGTATCCTTGTGAGATCGCACTAGGGACGACCCTAGTGCTTTAGCCCTCGATGTATGACTGGACAGGGGCTAGTCCACGGGGACTGCTGGTGATGATCGACAGTGCGCGCAGGGTCTTTGAGATGGTCACGCTCTTGGACTACAGCACGATCGGATGGCTCGGGGCTTGCCGCCGGCTTGGCAGAGGTAGACGATCACCCGGGTTGCTACCAGCTGGCGGATGGATGGTGTCGGTGAGCAGCATCAGCGCGCAGGCGCCGGCTGCGGCCATGGCTGCCCAGCCTTGTCTCAGCGCGTGCAGGAAGGCTAGGCCGATGGCCGACGACAGCATGTGGCCACCGAAGACGTTGCGGGGCCGCGAGAAAGGGGCCGCGGGGAAGCCGAACAACAGCACGCAGGTGGCGCCGAGTGAGCCGAGCACCCAGGCTTTCCCGGTCAGCGCGGCCAGCGCGCCGACGGCGGACAGGGCCATGAAGGCCCCCAGGCCCGCGAGCAAGGTGTCGGCGACCCCACAGCGTCGAGAGCTGCCCGCTTGAACGGTCCCTGGGGGCGATGCGGACACGGCTGGCTTACTTGCTGCCGAAGCGGGCGGCTTCTTCCGAACCCTTCGTGGCGTTGCCTGCGCTGTACGAATGGGCACCCACACCGGCCAGCTTGCCACCCTGCACGATGAGGTATTCATCGCGGATCGGCCGGTTCTCGAAGTAGCACTCCAGGATCTCGCGCGTGCCAGCCGCATAGCGCGCCTGGGCCGACAGGCTGGTGCCCGAGATGTGCGGTGTCATGCCGTGGTGGGGCATGGTACGCCAGGGGTGGTCGGCCGGCGCCGGCTGCGGGAACCACACGTCGCCCGCGTAGCCCGCCAACTGGCCGCTTTCGAGTGCGGCGGCGATCGCATCGCGGTCGCAAAGCTTGCCGCGTGCGGTGTTGATCAGGTAGGCGCCACGCTTGAAGTTCTTCAGCGACTGCGCGTTGACCATGTGCTCGGTCTCGGGATGCAGCGGGCAATTCAGCGTGACGACGTCGCACACCTTGGCCAGGCTTTCCAGGCTCGTGTGGTGGGTCAGGTTCAGTTCCTTCTCCACGGCCTCGGGCAGACGGTGCCGGTCCAGATAGTGCAGCTTCACGTCGAAGGGTTTGAGCAGCCTCAGAACCCGCAGCCCGATGCGGCCGGCCGCCACGGTGCCGACCTGCATGCCTTCGAGGTCGTACGAGCGGGCCACGCAGTCGGCGATGTTCCAGGCGCTGCGTGGCAATCCGGTCGCCGGGGCTCAATGCGCCTTCCTTTGCGAGCCGCACCAGGCGCAAGGTCCCGGGCGGCACGGGCTCGAGCAGTGCCGGTTGGGTGTACGAACCCACGAAGCGGCGGCGGCAGATGTGTCGAGCCGACTCGCGGGTCTGTTCGTCCATCAAATCGCCATAGGAGCGCGCGTCGCCGCTGAGGAGTTCGTCGAGCATGGCTTCGCTGCGCAGTTGCGCATCGGCGTCGAGACGTTCGATCGAGACCTTGGCCCACAGGGGCAGGTACTGGTAGGGCGTCGGTCCCATGTCAGTGGTCCCGCGCCGGTGAGGATTCGACTTGCGGCTGGGCGGGCTCGGCACCGAAGCGGGCCAGCAGCCGGTCGATCTGCGGGATACCGAAATCCCAGGGCTCAAAGCCGCGGCCGTTCGGGCGTATGCCTTCGGCCTGAACCACGCTCAGGGCTTCGACCTTGATCTCGCGCAGCCGGTGCAGCGCTTCATAGACAAGCTGGGCTTCGCTGTCGCCGAGCAGCGCCTCCAGGTTGACGGAGGGCCTGAGCGAGACCGGATCAGGGCGGTCGGGGGATGACGTATTCATGGTGTTCTCCTGTGGTTGAGGGAACACCGTTCTCTGGGAGACGGTGCTCCCAAGGGAAAAAGGACTGGCGGGATGAGCCCGCGCCGGGCAGGTGACGACTGCGACGCCCGGACGAGTCCGGGGGCTTCCTACGCGGAAGTGCGGTGAACCTCCAGTGTGGAGGCTGCGCCAAGCACTGCGGGCCATCCTGGCGAAGCGCCGTTGGCAATCGGCCGGCATGCCGGCCGGTTGCCGGTGGCGAATGCGGCAAGGGGATGCCCGCCCGGTCGCAGTTGCGGCGGTCGTGCCCGAGCCTTTCTCGGAATGCATTCACGGTGGCTCGATTCCATGACACCTTCGCTCCCGCACAGGCTACCGACGCGTCACGGTACTTGGCCCCTCGCCTTGGGACCACCGCGTGAGGCCGACGGCTGATTGCAGGCCTGCCGCCGTTCCGCTTGCTGCGCGGCGGGGGCCGCAGGCGGTCGCGCGGGCCGATTGATGGGGAAGGGGGCTACGTCGAAGGAGGCCGCGAGCGGGACAGTGCAGTGGCCAGTGGCAGTTCCAGGCAATCAGAGGCGCACACCCCGGGCTCGGCGGGGGATGAACGATGCGCTGGCCGGTGCAGAACGGCGCGGCTCGGCGCGATCCAGACGCGGTCTTCGTCGACCGCCGCACGCCCATCGACGATCAATGAGTACTCCGCGATCGAGGTCGGCGGCCAGACCAACGCCACCTCGGGCTGTGCAACCAGATTCGCTCGCGTGCGGCGCCCGACTTCGTCGAGCACCAACAGACCGTCCCGGAAACCGGGAACGACTGCAACCGCGTGCGGCGGACCGCCTCCGCGCGTGTCATCAGGTACGCAAACGCGTATCGGGCCATGACGTCGTCCAACGACGGTAGGTCCACAGGAATGCTCATGTCGGGCCCATTCCTCTCTGAACTCGTTTAGGTTGCCATCCAAGCAAAGTTCAGAGTGTGCGCCGATTCGTTTGAAAGTCGGCGTGGTCCGGGCCGGCCCCGGGGGTTGAAGCGGGACGCTTCGGCGGGACTATGAAGGCTCCC
>NZ_DATKFP010000305.1:0-22742 GCF_035511395.1 Sphingobium sp. | reverse complement strand
GCGAGGGTCCGGTCGCGCCTTCGCCCGCCGCTGTCCAGCCGATCGTCGCGCTATGGTGCAGAGCCTCGTCCAGATCCGCAAGCGCGGTTTCGCTGCTCAGGTCGAGGCCGCCCGAATTGCGCCGATCAGAGTAGAGATCGGCAGGCAGCGCGATCTGGTCATGGCGATGGCCGGGATGGGCCATGACGCGCACGACGTCGACCGGATCGGCGATCATCTCCTCGATCGAGACTTCAGGGTCGGCGATGCGATTGACGAAACTGCTGTTGGCGCCATTTTCCAGCAGGCGACGAACCAGATAGGCGAGCAACGTCTCATGCGTGCCGACGGGCGCATAGATGCGGCAGGGACGGTTCAGCTTGCCCGCGCCGACGACCTGCTCATAGAGCGGTTCGCCCATGCCATGGAGGCACTGGAACTCATATTTGCCAATCTGGAAGTCCGGACCGGCCAGTTGGTAGATAGTGGCCAGCGTCTGCGCATTATGCGTCGCGAACTGCGGGAAGACGGCGTCGGGCGCGGCGAGCAGCTTTTGTGCGCAAGCCACATAGGCGACATCGGTATGGACTTTGCGGGTGTAGACCGGGAAGTCGGCCAGGCCATCGACTTGCGCCCGCTTGATCTCCGCATCCCAATAGGCGCCCTTGACGAGGCGTACCATGATGCGGCGATCGGCACGGCGGGCCAGGTCGACGATCCAGTCGATGACGAAGGGGCAGCGCTTGCCATAGCCCTGCACCACGAAACCAAGGCCGTTCCAGCCGGCCAGATCAGGATCGGTCGCCAGGCTTTCCAGCAGGTCGAGCGAGAGTTCGAGGCGGTCGGCCTCCTCCGCATCGATGTTGAGGCCGATATCATAGTGTTTCGACAGCAAGGCCAATTGCTTCACGGCGGGGAGAAGTTCCCCCATGACGCGGTCGGCCTGCGCGCGGACATAGCGCGGATGGAGCGCCGACAGCTTGATCGAAATGCCGGGGCCGGCATAAATGCCACGCCCGGCCGACGCCTTGCCGATAGCATGGATCGCCTGCTCATAATCGGCATAATAGCGTGCCGCGTCGGCGGCGGTGGTGGCCGCCTCACCCAGCATGTCATAGCTGTAGGCGAAGCCCTTGGCTTCCAGTTCCTTCGCGCGCTTCAGGGCTTCCTTGATGGTTTCGCCGGTGACGAACTGTTCGCCCATCATTCGCATGGCGAGGTCGACGCCGCGGCGGATGACCGGCTCACCCGCGCGGGCGACAAGGCGGGTCAGCGCCGCGCCGAGGCCACGATCATCGACGCTGCCCACCAGCTTGCCGGTGACGACCAGACCCCAGGTGGCGGCATTGACGAACAGCGACTTGTCGCCGCCCAGATGCGAACCCCAGTCGCCGTCGGCGATCTTGTCGCGGATCAGCGCGTCACGGGTGGCGGTGTCGGGGATGCGCAGCAGCGCTTCGGCAAGGCACATCAGCGCTACGCCCTCCTGACTGGAGAGGGCATATTCCTGCACCAGTCCTTCGACGCCGGTGCCCTTGTGATTGGCGCGCTGCGCGGTGACGAGGGTGCGGGCGGTGTCGGCGACGGCAGCCTTCATAGCGTCCGGCAGGGTCGCGGCGGCGATCAACGGGGCGAGTGCTTCCGCTTCTCCACGGCGATAGGCGGCGGTGATCGCCTGACGCAGCGGAGTGGGCTGGCGGATGGCGGGCGCGAAATTGGCGAAGGGCTGATCGGTCATGGGACCAGAATAACTCGGAACCCCCTTTCGTTCCGTCTTATGAATGGCTCCAGGCTAGCCATAATGACTTATTAGATGGTCTCTGCTAGGCAGATTGGATGGACAACAAGGTTAACATGGTCGAAATGGATGAGTTCGACCGGCGGATCATCGCCGCTCTGGTCGAGGATGGGCGTATGACCGTTACCGATCTGGCTGCTTTCGTTGGCCTTTCCAAGACGCCCTGCCAGGTGCGGCTGAAGCGCTTGCAGGAGGCAGGCGTCATTCGCGGCTTTCGGGCTATCGTCGATCCGGCGAAGCTGGGGATGGACCATATCGCCTTTACCGAAGTGAAGCTGTCCGACACGCGGGAAGCGGCGCTGAACGAGTTCAACGCGGCGGTGCGGCGCATCCCGGAGGTCGAGGAATGCCACATGCTGGCGAGCAATTTCGACTATCTGCTGAAGGTGCGGACGGCGGATATCAGGCGCTATCGGGCTGTGCTGGGAGAGAAGATCAGCGCCCTGCCCCATGTCGCCAACACATCGACCTTCGTGGCGATGGAGACGGTGCTGGAAGCGGGGCACCGGCGGGTTAAAGGGAAATAGGCGGGTCAGTCGAAAAGGCTGAGCGGGATCGCCTCCCCCATCGCCTTGTAGCCCTTGGGCGAGGGGTGGAGGGCGTCGCCGTCGTCATAGGCGGGCAGCAGTCGGTCAAGATGCGCAGGATCGCGGGTGACGCGGTCGAAGTCGATCACTGCATCGAAATTGCCGGGCTTCCTGATCCACGCGTTCACCGCCTGCCGGTCCGCCTCATTGCGCGCATCGGCATGATAATAATCATTGCCGACGAAGGGCATGACGGTCGCACCGATAACCTTGATGCCCTTCGCATGGGCGCGGGCGATGATCTGGCGATAGGCGCCGATGATGCGGGCGACATGGGCCTGATGCTCTGCCACACTCACCGGCGCATCGCGGGTCAGGGTGCCGAGATCGTTGATCCCCTCCAGCAGGATCATATGGGTGACGCCGGGCTGGGCCAGCACGTCGCGGTCCAGCCGCGCCAGCGCATTGGGGCCAAGGCCGTCGTTCAGCAGGCGGTTACCGCCGATGCCCTGATTGACGATGGCTGTGCCGCGGCGTTTGGGATCGGCCTGAATCCGTTGCGCCAGCACATCGGTCCAGCGGTCATTGCCGTTGGTGGTCGAGCCTTTGCCGTCGGTGATGGAATCGCCGAGCGCCACGATGAGCTTCGCGGGCGCGCAGCGTTCGACCTCCAGCGCGGCGAGGTTGAACCAGTGGTCGAAGCTGGCGGCGCCGGTCATCGCTTCGTCGGTCAGATGATTGCCCGGCAGATGCCAGGAGGTGGCGCGCGATCCGGGGTGGGAGGTTTGCTCCGGCTCTCCGTCATAGCGGATCGAGACGGCGATTGTGTCGAGCGCCTTCGCAGGGAGCGACACCGGGTCGGACAGATAGTCCGCACCTGCGGGGATCACGACTTCTGGCGCGCCATCGAAACGCAGCGAGATGAGCGTGCCGGGATCGATCGCCGGCGATGCGCTGCCCAGCGCACGGGCGATGCTGGCCCCCGCGATGCGCAGCGGCTGCGTGCCGGCAAGGTTGGAGAAGCGGACGCGGAGCCGGTCGCCCGACACGGAAGGACGGACGATCTGACGCAGCGTCCGGTCCTTGAGCGTTCCGGCAGGCAGTTCGGCATCGCCGGTGGGGCGGAATTGCGAGGAAGCCCAGCCAGCGACCCAGCCAGGGGTGCAGGTCTTCGCCTGAACCGGCGCCGCAGCGAGAGCGAGCGGAAGGCAGAAGAGAAGAGAGAGACGCATCGTCGCCTTCCTTTGCATGGTCATTCCTGGGTCATAGTGTCGAAGTTCACACCGTCACTGGTTTCGCATTTCCGGGCTTTTTGCGAGAGGTGCAGCATCTGCGCGGCCGCAATGCGCGGCGGAGGTCACACCCACGCGCCCATGGCGTCCGGATCACAGCGACGCGCCTGTCGGGTCAATGCGACGCGACCCTCGCGTCATCGAGCCGGCCGGCGTTGCGGGCTGCGAGCGCATGGGGATGCCGGAGGGGATCGGACGATGCGGTGTCATGCGACAGGACAGATCAGATAAAATCCAACATTGGAAGCGCCTTATGCACATGCCGGGATCGACATACCCCTTCAGGAAAAAGGGCCGGCGTTGCGGCCGGCCCTGTCAGTGGTCCCTGGGGGAGGATCAGAAGTTGGCCCGGATACCGGCCATGATCGTACGGCCCGGATAATAGACCGAATAGGGCGCATTATCATATTCGAAGGTGGTGCGGATCGGCTCATTGGTGATGTTGAGCGCATCGAGCGTGAGACGCACGCCATTGTTGAGGAAAGGCAACTGATAGCCGGCCGACAGATCAAGCTGGCCGCGCGCCTTCGACCGCAGCGATGCATTCTGGATGCCGTTCTGCGGCCTGTTCACGGCGATGGCGTCATCATTCCAGACATAGTTCAGGCTGACCGACAGGCCGTTATTTTCATAGAAGCCCTGAAGGTTGTAGGAATATTTGGACACCCCGGTCGCAACCAGACCCGACGAGGAAGACTGGTCCAGATAGGTGCCGTTGGCCGAGAAGCCGAGTCCCTTCACGAGGAAGTCGAGCGGCTGGACCCAGGTGACTTCCAGACCCTTGATCTTCAGGTCGGACAGGTTGACCGGCCGGTTCACCGTGATGGGCAGGTCCGCTACCGGCACGCCGGTTTGCAGCGACCGGTCGGTCAGCGCATTCTGCTGCGTCGCGATCAGGCTGGAGAAGGGAATGTTCAGCGAACCGAACGTCAATTCCTGCGACTGGGTAACGGTGAAGCCCTGAATGTTCTTCATGAAGGCGGACACGCCGACATAGCCGATACCGCCGGTGTAGATTTCCCCACCGATGTCATAATTATCGGACGAGTAGGGTTTCAGATCCGGGTTGCCCGCCGTGGCGGTCAACGCCGAAGGATCGGAGAAGGTGATACCCGGCAGGATCTGGCTGGCATCGGGCCGCGTCATCGTGCGCGAAGCCGAAGCGCGCAGCTTCACATTGTCCATGACATCATAGGTCAGGTTGATGGACGGCAGGAAATTCTCGTAAGTCGAACGCGACGTGATGTCGACGATCGTCGAACCGATCTGGCTGGGGCCGATCACTTCCTGTTTGGTGTGGGCATAGCGCATGCCGGTATTGATATGCAGGTCACGCCCGGCGATGGTGGTGACGCCATTCAGTTCGAAATAGGCACCGATGACCTGTTCATCCATGTCGCCGGTCGCGCCGCCGGTGACGGCCCCGCGCGTTTCAGGCGCGTTGTCGCGATAGTCGGCATAATTGGTTGCCTGCTTGATGGCTTCGAAATCGGGACGAATAAATTTGGTGAAGCCGATGTTGCCGCTGGCCAGATGCCCGAAATTGTTGGTCGAACCGGGGCTGAGATAGCCCGCGATGGCGCTGGTCGGGATGCTGCCGGTTGCGCCGGTGCAACCTGTACCACAGACCGACTGCTGATAGGCGGGGCTGTTGTCATAGGCGCGGATGGTGCGCTGCGCCCGGTCATAGGCTGCGCCGACCTTCACGTTGAACATCTCGTCACCATAAGTCACGTCGAGATGCGCGCCCTTGGTTTCCGTGGTGCGGCGAACGAGCGCCACATTCTGACGATACCATTCCCACAGGCCGTTGTTCGGGTCGTTAAGGTCGATGTTGGTGGTGATGGCCGGGTAGTCACCCTGTCCCGTATTGTCGAAATAGACGTCTACGCCCGACTGCGGCCGGGTCTGGAAGGCCCAGGTAGGCTGTTCGCGGAAGAAGCGGCTCTTCGACCAGTTGCCGCTGAGGTCCACCTTCAGCAGGTCGCTGGGCTGCCAGCTGACACTGGGGTTGATGTTCCAGAATTTCGTCGTCTGCTTGAACTGGCTCGCCTCCAGGAAAAAGGACGAGTTTGCGAAAGTGCCGCTGGTGACGACGCCATTATCGTCCACGGTCAGATCAATCGGGATCATGCCGCCGGTCGACTGCGCACTGGTGCCGGGGCCGGAATTGCGGACCTGCCAGTTCAGGATCAGGCGGTCATAATTACGCTTCGACTTGGCCCAGATGCCGTCCAGGGCGAAATGCAGTTCGTCGCTGGGGCGCCATTCGAGCGAGGCGAGCGCAGAGATACGCGAGCGGTCGCCTTCCGTCAGAGCCTGTCGGCCGAGGCGGGGGATCAGTGCGGTGCTCAGCTGACTGCGGGTCAGACCGGAGGTCGCAACGACATCAACCGGCTGCCCCGCGACGAGGCCATGGCCCGCATTGTTGGGAACGACCGAAGCATAGGAGAAATTGTTACCGCCCGGATCGCCAGCACCCAGATTGCCATCCGTCCAGCCCAGCGATTCGAACCCGTCGACGCGCGTCTTGGTCTTTACGCCGGCGACGCCGACCAGGATGCCGAAGGTGTCGGTGGTGTGGCTGGCGACGATCGCGCCGCGCGGGCTGATCTTGTCATTGCTGTCAGTATACTGGCCCTGCGCAACGACAGTGACATGGGTGCCCGGCTTGTCGAACGGGCGGGCATTGCGCAGGTTGACGGTGCCGGCGATGCCGCCTTCCAGCGTCGAGGGCGACGGGCTTTTGGCGAGGTCGAGGCGGGTAAAGAGTTCCGACGGGAAGAAGTCCAGGTCGACTTCCCGGTTCGCGCTGCCGCCGTTGGTGCCGCCGTCCGACGCGACCTGAAGCTGCGAGCCGTTCAGCAGAACGCGGGTGAAGCTGGGGCCAAGGCCGCGGATCGCGACCTGCGTACCTTCACCGCTGATGTCGCGATTGAGGCGTACGCCGGGCATGCGGTTCAGCGTTTCGGCGAGGTTGGTGGCGGGCAGCTTGCCGATATCTTCGGCGAAGATCGAGTCGCCGAAGGCCACTGCGTCCTTCTTGGCATTGGTCGCGCTCTGGAGCGAGCCGCGGATGCCGGTGACGACGATGTCGGCGACTTCGCTGTCCTGCGGGGCGGCGGCTGCGGCATCAGCCTGCGGCGCGGCATCCTGCGCAAGGACCGCCTGCGACAGCGTCAGCGAACCGAGCGCCGATGCCGCGAACAGCGCGATGCGAAAATGGCGATTGCGTGAAGACATGGTCAATCCCTCTCCCTGAGCGCTGCCCCCGACTGTTCGGTGAGCTTCAACTGGTAGCGCTATCAATATTGTCTCAATAAACGCCGCGTCTTTTTTGTCAAGACGCGGCGTTTTGCGTCAGTGGTAACGGTATAATATGCTCAATTCGCCTGCTTTGACGTGGTGATCTGCGCCGTCGCATCGCCAAGGCCGGCCGCGCGAGCGCGTACCACGATGCGGCCGACTCGGGACGCATCGCCCTTCACGATGACCAAAGCGAGGCCGTTGAAGGCATCACGCTGGTGCGAAGGGAAAGCGGTCATGTCGGTCGGATCGCCATTGTCGGTGGCGACGATCTCCCCCGGCCCTTCGATCGTGAAGTCGATCTTCTGCTTGGCGGCCGGGACGACATTGCCGTCCTTGTCCAAGACTTTGAGGGTCACGAAACTGAGATCGCGGCCGTCGCCGGCGATGGCGGAGCGGTCCGCGGTCAGCGACAGCTTCGCCGCCTCCCCCACAGTATGGATCGTTTCGGTCGCCCAGGGCTGACCCTTCTTCCAGGTGACGACCTTCACCTCGCCCGGTTCGTAGACGACATAATCCCAGCGGAAGCGATATTCATAGTCGCGCTTCTTGATCTTGCCCTGTGACTTGCCGTTGACGAACAGTTCGCCCTCGTCCGCCGAGGAAAAGACATGGACGGGAGTGATCTGGCCGACGCGGTCGGGCCAGGTCCAGTGCGGCAGGATATGGGCGAATTTCAGGTCGGGGCGCCAGCGCGCCTGATAGAGCCAGAAGCGATCCTTGGGAAAACCGGCAAGGTCGACGATGCCCGAATAGCTGCTGCGCGACGTGTAATAGGGCGTCGGTTCGCCCAGATAGTCGAAGCCGGTCCAGACGAATTCGCCCGCGACATAAGGGTTCTGGTCGTCGGCGGCCCATACGCGATCGGGCGAGGAGCCGAAGTCGGAGGCGTGGAGTTCATAGGCCGAGACCTGATGCGTGTCGGGATTGCCGCCCGACCAGGGCCGGACCGGGCCGCTGATCGCGCCGGCCACGGGGAACATATATTCGCCGCGGCTGGAGAGCGCGGAGGCGCTTTCGGTGGAAAGGATGACCTTGTCCGGGAATTTCGCGCGGAAATTGGGATATTGGCCGACGATGCCGCGAATGCCCGCGCCCTGATAGTTGAGGCTGATGACGTCGACCGTGGTCGGCAGCAGCATGTCCGCCTTCGCATAGTTCATCGCGCTGGTGGCGGGACGGGTCGGGTCTTCCTCATGCGCGATGGCGACCAGTTCGCGGCCGATCTTCGCGCCCGCCTCGCCGTCATATTGCTCGCCGACCTCGTTGCCGATGCTCCACAGGATGATGGAGGGATGGTTGCGGTCGCGGCGCAGCATGGCGCGGGCGTCGGCCTCATACCAGTCGGGGAAGATGAGGTGGAAGTCGTGCGGCGTCTTCTTCTTTTCCCAGCTGTCGAACACCTCGTCCATCACCAGGAAGCCCATGCGGTCGGTAAGTTCGAGCAGTTCGGGCGCGGGCGGATTATGACTCATGCGCACGGCGTTGGTGCCCATGTCGCGCAGGATTTCGAGCTGGCGCTCGGCCGCGCGGGCGTTGAAGGCTGCGCCCAACGCGCCCAAGTCATGATGGTTGTTGATGCCGCGCAGGGGGATATGCTCGCCATTGACGATGACGCCCTTGTCGGGATCGAACTGGATGTCGCGCACGCCGAAGCGGGTTTCGTAAGCATCGATATGCTTGCCGCCCTGCGTCACGGTGGAGATGGCGACATAGCGGTTGGGCGCTTGCGTCGGCGGCGGTCCCCAGAGGCGGGGATTGGCGAGGATGGTGGAGCCGTTCAGCACGGCCTTTGCGCCGGGGGCGATGGTGGCGGACTGGCGGGCGATGCTGGCAACCGGGCGGCCGGTGCGCTTGCCCTTCGCGTCGAGCGCATAGAGAGCCGTAGCGACTTCGACCTGCGCAGCGCTGTCGCCGTCATTGTCGAGCGTGAGGCTGAGATCGACGGTCGCCTGTTCCTTGCTCACCTTGGGCGTGCGGACGGTGCC
Organism: Sphingobium sp.; assembly: GCF_035511395.1. GTDB lineage: Bacteria > Pseudomonadota > Alphaproteobacteria > Sphingomonadales > Sphingomonadaceae > Sphingobium. Next base: position 13,852 of record NZ_DATKFP010000305.1, on the reverse strand, counting down.
GCCCCACTGGCCGACATGGACCTTGTTGGCGGTGGTGAGGTAGATGTCGCGATAGAGGCCGCCGCCCGGATACCAGCGCGCCGACGCAGCCGGATTGTCGAGGCGGATGGCGAGCTGGTTCCTGCCCCCCGGCACCGCATAGGGCGTCAGGTCGAGGCGAAAGCTGTTATAGCCATAGGGCCAGCCGCCGACGAGCTTGCCATTCAGCCAGACGGTGGCGTAGGACATCGCCCCTTCGACATCGAGGAAGATCGACTGCCCCTTTGCGCTGGCAGGAATGTCGAGCGTCTTGCGATACCAGCCGATGCCCCAGCTGGGCAGGCGACCCATGCCGCCATAGGGGCCTTCGGTGATGAAGGGTCCGGCGATGGCCCAGTCGTGCGGCAGGTCGACATGGGTCCATGCGCTGTCGTCGAAATTCGCCTGCACATAGGGCACGTCGCCGCCGGGATTGCCTGCCGGACGGGTGTGATGCTTGGCCGGATCCTTGATGAAGGGATTGGCACTGGGGAGAATCCAGGGTTTCAGGACTTTCGCGCCGCTATCGTCCACCTTCACGGCGGCGTCGGGGCGCGCGTCGGCCAGCTTGCCGTCGCCCGTATCCTCGATGGGCGGGCGCACGTCATAGCGCAGGTCGGTGGTGAGGCCCGCCGGGTCGCCCTTGGTGAAGCGCCAGTCCTTGCTGATCGAGACGCTGTCGCGCGCCAGACCGGGCTGCGCGAACAGGCAGCCGGCCAGGGACAGGGCCAGTGCGGAAGATGCCCATGGTCGATCGAACCGAAACAGGCCGGTGGTGGTCATGGGCATCTTCCTTTTCTGTGTCAGTCTCAGGCCGTGAAATGGCCAAGCGCCGCGTGGGCGCCGTCAGTTTCGAGAATGGCGAGCCAGCGGGTCAGCGCCGTGCGGAACGCTTCGCTGGTGGCCAGTTCGGGCGGCACGACCGCGTCGAAGGCGAGGATGGCGGCGACGCGATCCTCGGTGGTCGCGGCACCGGCCAGCGCGGCGGCGATGGCGTCGGCCAGCGGATCGTCCACCTTGTGCGCGACGCCGTTGTCATCCATGCCCGCCTGCCAGCGGAACCAGGCGGCAACTGCCAGCGACAGGGCGTCGATCCCCTGCCCTGCCTCAAGCCGCGCGGCGATGGTGTGGAGCAGGCGCTGGGGCAGCTTTTGCGACCCGTCCATCGCGATCTGGCGCGTGCGGTGGCGCAGCGTCGGATTGTCGAAGCGCGCCATCAGTTCGCGGCGATAGGCGGCGACGTCCAGCTCCGGCGGGGGAGAGAGGGTGGTTTCCGCCTCATCCCACAGCGTTTCGACGAACACCCGCGCTTCGGGCAGGGCCAGCACTTCATGGACATGGTCGATGCAGGCGAGGCCGCCCAGATAGGCGATGCCGCTGTGCGATCCGTTGAGGAGGCGCAGCTTGGCTTCCTCCCACGGGGCGACCGCCTGCGTCACCTGAACCCCCGCGCCAAATTCAGGGCGCGGGCCGCAGAACTTATCCTCGATCACCCATTGCAGGAAGGGTTCGGTCTTGACCATTGCCTGATCCTCGACGCCGAGCCGTTCGCCGAGCGCCGCAATGTCTTCGGCCGTGGTAGCGGGGACGATGCGGTCGACCATGGTCTGGGGGAAAGCCCCCTCCCCTGCGATCCAGTCGGCCAGCCCCGCGTCATGGCGGCGGGCGAGCGCAATCACCGCGTCGCGCAGCCGCGTGCCGTTATGCGGCAGATTATCGCAGCTGATCGCGGTGAAGGGCGGCAGGCCCGCCGCGCGCCGCATCGCCAGCGCCGCGACCAGATAGCCGGGCGCGGTTTGCGGGCTGTCCAGCGAGGCGATGTCGGCAGCGAGTTGCGGGTCGCTTTCGATCAGCGCGCCGGTCGCGGGGTCGAGCTTGTAGCCCTTCTCCGTGATGGTGAGCGTCACGATATGGGTGTCGGGCGAGGCGAGCGCGGCAAGCAGCGCCTGCGGCTCCTCCGGCGCGACGATGACCTGCTGCACCACGCCCAGGATGCGCGCCTGCTCGGCCGAACCATCGCGCACCAGCATGGTGTAGAGGCCGTCCTGCGGCGCCATCTGGTCGCGCACGGCGGGCGAGCGAAGCGAGGCGGCAGTGATGCCCCAGCGCAGGTCGCCGGCGATCAGGGCGTCGTCGAACACCACCGCCTGATGCGCGCGGTGGAATGCGCCGATGCCCAGATGCACGACGCCGCAAGTGACGGCTGCGCGATTATAGGCCGGGCGAACGACGTCGGCCGGCAGCCCCGCCAGTGTTTCGTTCGAGAGACGGCTCACAGATTATAGGCCTTCTTCACCAAGTCATAGGCCAGCGCACGGGCGACGTCGAAGGCCTCATCCTCCTCCAGACGATGTTCGGCGACCAGTTGGGCGAGCCAGGCGCAGTCCATACGGCGGGCGACGTCATGGCGCGCCGGGATCGACAGGAAGGCGCGGGTGTCGTCGTTGAAGCCGACCGTGTTGAAGAAACCGGCGGTCTCCATCGCGCGCTCGCGGAAGCGGCGCATGCCTTCGGGACTGTCGTTGAACCACCAGGGCGGGCCGAGCTTGAGCGCGGGATAATGGCCTGCCAGCGGAGCGAGTTCGCGCGAATAGACATCCTCGTCCAGCGTGAAGAGGATCAGCGTCAGGCGCGGGTCGTTGCCATAGAGGTCCAGCAGCGGCTTCAGCGCGGAGACGAACTCGCCCGCGGTCGGGATGTCGGCGCCCTTGTCCTTGCCGAAGCGCGCGCGCACCGCGTCATTATGGTTGCGGTGGACGCCGGGATGCAACTGCATCACCATGCCGTCTTCGGTGGACATGCGCGCCATTTCGACCAGCATATGGCCGCGGAACAGTTCGGCTTCCCTGGCGGTCGCGGGGCCGGTCGTCACCTTGGCGTAGAGCGCCTCGATCTCCTCGCGCGGCAGGTTGGCGGTGAAGGCGGACGGATGGCCGTGGTCGGTCGAGGTCGCGCCCGCTTCGCGGAAGTCGGCGCGGCGCTTTTCATGGGCGCGCAGATAACCGGCATAGCTGCCCGCATCCTCGCCCGCCATGGCGCAGAAACGCTGCACATTGTCGATGAACTTCGGATCGTCGGGGTCGAGCACCGGATCGGGGCGATAGGCGGTGACGACCTTGCCGCTCCAGCCGGATTGCCGGATCGCGCGATGATGGTCGAGCGGGTCGAGCGGCCCTTCGGTCGTGGCGATCACTTCGATATTATAGCGTTCGAACAGCGCGCGCGGGCGGAAGGCGTCGGTCTTCAGCGCGGCGTCGATGATGTCGTAATAATGGTCGGCGGTTTCCGGTTCCAGCCGCACGTCGATGCCGAAGGCTTCGGCGAAGACCCAGTCCAGCCACATGCGCGAGGGCGTGCCGTGGAACAGGTGATAATTGGCGGCGAAGATGTGCCAGATGGCGCGCGGATCGCTGGCGGTCGTGCTGCCGTCGATGGTCGGGACGCCCAGTTCCTCCAGCTTCACGCCCTGGCTGTAGAGCATGCGGAACACATAATGGTCCGGCACGATCAGCAGATCGGCGGGGTTGGCGAAATTCTCGTCATAGGCGAACCAGCGCGGGTCGGTATGGCCGTGCGGGCTGACGATCGGCAGATCCTTGACCGTGGCGTAGAGCCGGCGGGCGATGTCGCGCGTGGTCGGGTCGGACGGGAACAGGCGATCGGGGTGAAGGCGAAGCGGTTTGGTCAAGATCATGCTCCTTGGCCGGCTGTGCCACCGGTGGCAACGACCTGATAGCGCGGAATTATGAGATGGATAGTCAAAAGTGCGACGAGATAGGCGCAGGATGCGACGACGAAGATCGGACCGAAGCTGCCGACCGTTTCCAGGATGGTCCCGGCGAACTTCGCCATCATCATGCCACCGATCGCACCGGCCAGACCGCCCAGCCCCACGACCGACCCGGCCATCCAGCGCGGGAAGACGTCTCCGGGCAGCGCGTAGAGGTTGGCGGAGAAGCCCTGATGCCCGGCGCAGGCAAGGCCGATCAGGCCGACGGCGATCCACATGCTGGGTGCATAGGTGGCGAAGGCGATCGGGACGGCGCACAGAGCGGCAAGGAACATGGCGGTCTTGCGTGCGCGGTTGACGCTCCAGCCCCGGCCCATGAAGCGTGAGGAAGCCCAGCCGCCGGCGATGGAGCCGACATCGGCCAGCAGATAGACGGCGATCAGCGGCGGACCGAAGTCCAACATTTTCACGCCATATTGCTTGTTGAAGAAATCGGGCAGCCAGAAGAGGAAGGTCCACCAGACCGGATCGATCAGGAAGCGGCCCGCCATATAGGCCCAGGTCTGGCGATGGCGGAACAGGGTGGCCCATTTGACGGGACGCTGCGGTTCGACGGGGTCGGTCTCGATCCAGGCGAGTTCTTCCGGTGTCAGGTTCTTCTTGTCACGCGGACGACGGTAGAAGCTGAGCCATGCGGCGAGCCAGACTACCGTCAGCAAGCCCGTCAGGATGAAGGCCCATCGCCAGCCCATGGTGACGGCGATGATCGGCACCACCAGCGGCGTCAGGATCGCGCCGACATTGGAACCGGCATTGAAGATGCCGATGGCGAGCGCGCGTTCCTTCTTGGGGAACCATTCATTGGTCGCGGCGATGGCGGCGGGGAAGGTTCCGGCCTCGCCGATCGCCAGCGGAATGCGGGCGAACAACATGCCGGCGGTCGAGGTGAAGAAGATATGGGCGATGTGGCCGATCGTCCAGAGCGACACGGCCAGCGCATAGCCCGCCCGCGCGCCGATTCTGTCGATCAGGCGGCCGAAACAGACATAGGCGATGCCGTAGCCCGCCTGAAACCAGATGGCGAGGTCGGCATAGCCGCTCTCGCTCCAGCCATAGCGGGCCTGGAGGTCGGGCTTGAGCGTCGGCAGGACGAGGCGGTCGATATAGCTGAGGACGACGGCGGCAAAGAGCAGGCCGCAGACGATCCAGCGGACCTTGCCGGAGGGTTTGGGGATGGTGGTCACTGCCCTCTCCCAACATGCGTCGTCATTCCCGCGAAGACGGGAATCCAGCTCCGAACGTCACCTTCGGGGAAAGCGTGTGAGATGGATCCCCGCCTGCGCGGGGATGACGATGGTGGGAGAAGGCAGGTCAAAGGATCACCAGTTATACATGGTGCCGTCTTCGAGCCGGTTCACCGGCAGGAAGGCGCGGGAATATTCGTACTTGGCGGCCAGCTCCTCGTCGAGATCGACGCCAAGACCCGGCTTGTCGCCCGGATGCATCATGCCGTCCGCGAAGCTGTAGGCATGGGGGAAGACCGCGTCGGTTTCCGGCGTGTGGCGCATATATTCCTGGATGCCGAAATTCGGCACGCTGAGGTCGAAATGCAGCGCCGCGGCCATGCAGACCGGCGACAGGTCGGTCGCGCCGTGGCAGCCGGTGCGGACCTGATAGAGGTCGGCGAGATTGGCGATCTTGCGCAGGTGGCTGATGCCGCCCGCATGGACAACGGTGGCGCGGATATAGTCGATCAGCTGGTTCTGGATCAGTTCGCGGCAATCGTGGATCGAATTGAAGATCTCGCCCACGGCCAGCGGCGATGTGGTGTGCTGGCGGATGAGCTTGAAGGCTTCCTGATTTTCAGCAGGCGTCGCGTCCTCCAGCCAGAAGGGACGGTAAGGCTCCAGATCCTTGCCGAGGCGACCGGCCTCGATCGGGGTCAGGCGGTGATGGATGTCGTGGAGCAGGTGGACGTCCCAGCCCAGCGCCTCACGCGCGGCCTTGAACAGTTCGGGGACGACGCGCAGATATTTGCTGGTGTTCCAGACATTTTCGGTCGGCAGGTCGGCGTCGGCCGGCTCGTAGAAATATTTGTCCTTCGACACGCCATAGGTCGACGCCATGCCGGGCACGCCGCACTGGAGGCGGATCGCCTTGTAGCCCTGCGCCTGATAGTCGAGCGCGACCTTGACCGTATCCTCGATGCTGGTGCCGTTGGCGTGACCATAGACCATCACGCCTTCGCGGCTGGCGCCGCCCAGAAGCTGATAGACGGGCAGGCCCGCGACCTTGCCCTTGATGTCCCAGAGCGCGGTGTCGACGGCAGCGATCGCCGACATGGTAACCGGGCCGCGACGCCAATAGGCGCCCTTGTAGAGATATTGCCAGATATCCTCGATCCGGTGCGCGTCGCGGCCGATGAGGCAGGGAATGACATGGTCGGTCAGGTAGCTGGCGACGGAAAGCTCACGGCCGTTGAGCGTCGCGTCGCCCAGGCCGTAGATGCCTTCGTCCGTCTCGATCTTCAGCGTCACGAAATTGCGGCCGGGCGACGTCACGATCACCTTGGCACCGATAATGATGGGCATGGGAGACTCCGTAAATTGGTAAAACCAATATCTCGCTAATTGATAACATCGTCAATGTTGGCCTGACCAATTTTGGCGATCAGGCGATTTCGAGCGTAACCTTCTGCAATGTCTCGCTGTCCGGCCCGACCATGATGTCGAACAGGCCAGGTTCGACCACTAACTGCATGTCGAGATTCCAGAGCGAGAAGGCTTCCGGGCCGATCGTCAGCCGTACCGTCTTCGTCTCGCCGGGGGCGAGGGTGACACGCTCGAAACCCTTCAGTTCCTTGAGCGGCCGGGTGACGCTGGCGGTCTGGTCATGGACATAGAGCTGGACGACCTCGTCCCCTGCCCTTGTCCCCGCATTACGGACGTCGACCTCGACCGTCAGGCTGCCGCCCACGCCGATGCGCGGTGCGGACAGCCGTGGCGGGCCGAAGTCGAACTTCGTGTAGCTGAGGCCATGGCCGAACGGGAATAGCGGCGAGATATCCTCGAACACATAGCCACGCCGGGACGATGGCTTGCGGTTGTAGAAGATCGGGATCTGGCCCGCATCGCGCGCGACGGTGACGGGCAGCTTGGCGCCGGGATTGACGTCCCCGAACAGGATATCCGCCATGGCGGTGCCGCCCTCCTGCCCCGGATACCAGCATTCGAGCAACGCGTTGCAGCCCTCCACCACCGCCGGATAGCTGGGCGGGCGGCCGTTGATGGCGCAGACCACCACGGGCTTGCCGGTCGCCTTCATCGCGGCGAACAGGTCATTCTGTTCGCCGACGAGGTCCAGGCTGGTGCGGTCGCCGAGATGGTTCTTGGCGAAGCCTTCGCGGCTGGTCTGTTCGGTATCGCCGATGGCGAGCAGGATGATGTCGGCGGTTTTCGCCACCTCCACCGCTTCGGCGATCAGCTGGCGGTTCTTTGCCGGGTCAGCGAGGAACACCTCGTCCACCGAGCGGTCCTCGCTCTGGGTGATGAAGACGCCCTGTGCGTGGACGACCTCCGCCTTGCCCTTGAGCTTCGCCTGCACCCCTTCGAGCAGCGACACATCCTGACGGGGAATGGACGAATAGCCACCAAGCCGGGCGATGGCGGCATTGGGACCGATCACCGCGACGCGCTTGTGTGCGCCCGCCGCCAGCGGCAGCAGGCCGTCATTCTTGAGCAGCGCGATCGACTTGTGCGCCGCCTTCAACGCCAGCGCGCGGGCCTCCGCATTGCCGGTCAGCGCGTCATAGTCGCGCCGCGGCCAGGGATTTTCGAACAGGCCCGCGCGGAATTTGAGGGTCAACATACGCGTGCAGGCGAGGTCGACCGCTTCGAGGGGCACCTTGCCCGCGCGGACCTGTTCCACGAGCGTCCGATAGGCCAGGCCATCGGGCAACTCGCAATCGACGCCGGCCCGGAGCGCGGCGCGCGCCGTCGCTTCCAGGTCGGACTGGACATGATGAATGGTGTCGAGTTCGGGTACGGCGCCATAGTCGCTGACCACCGCGCCGTCGAAATGCCATTCGCCGCGAAGAATGTCGCCCAGCAGCCATTTATTCTGGTGCGACGGCACGCCGTCGATTTCGTTATAGGACGGCATGACGGCGGCGATGCCGGTGCGCTTCACCACTTGCCGGAAGGGCGGGAAGAAATTCTCGCGCAGTTCGCGTGTGGAGATCGGCGCGGGGGCGATATTCTCGCCGCTCTGGGGCTGGCCGTGGCCGGTCATATGTTTGAGCGTGGCCATGACCTTGTCCGGGCCGATCTGCCTGCTTTCGCCTTGCAGGCCGAGCACGGCAGCAACGCCCATTTCCCCGCAGAGATAGGGGTCTTCGCCGAACGTCTCCTCGATCCGGCCCCAGCGCGGGTCGCGGGCGATGTCGACCACCGGCGAGAGCGCCAGATGCACGCCGCGCGCGCGGACTTCGCGGGCGATGACGGACTGGACGTCCCGCATCAACTGACGGTCGAAACTGCCTGCCAGACCGATAGCCATCGGGAACATGGTGGCGTCGGTCGCCATGTAACCGTGAAGCGATTCCTCATGGAAGAGGATGGGGATGCCAAGCCGGGTGTCCTCCACCGCCCATTTCTGGACCGCGTTGATGAAGGCGACCGTGTCGGCCGGCGTGCGCCAGCGCGCGCCGACGCCACCCGCCTGGGTCGAGCCGTTGGGCGCGCCGCGCCGGTCGGACGGGCGGGTGATCTGGCCGAAGCTCTGGGGATAGGCCTTGCTCGCCTTTTCGGGCGAGAAGGTCAGGTCGTCCATGATCTCCGCCTTGGTCGCCCACAGCGCGATGATCTGGCCGACCTTCTCCTCCAGCGTCATGCGGCCGATCAAGTCGCGGACGCGCAGGTCGATCGGGGCGGAGGCGTCCTTGTAGAGGGGACCGCCTTTCTTCGCCGCGACGGCCGGGGCCGCCGCGAAGAGGGAGGTGGAGGCGAGCAGGCCCAGCGCCTGACGCCGACCGACCCTGGGTGCGAGGCGGGCGCTCACGGCTTCACCGTCAGCGTGGCGGACTGGAGCGCCACCGAGCTGTTGCCGGTCATGATCTCGAAATCGCCCGGTTCGACCACGCGGTGCATTTCGTCGTTCCACATCTGGAGGCTTTCGGGATTGATGGTGAAGCTGATGGTGCGAGTTTCGCCGGGTTTGAGCGTGACGCGCTGGAAGCCCTTCAATTCCTTGATCGGCCGCGTGACCGAGCTGACCTTGTCGCGGATATAGAGCTGGACGACCTCGTCGCCTGCGCGCTGGCCGGTGTTGCGGACATCGACCGAGACGCTGGTGCTGCCGCCGGTGCCGATGCTGGTCGCGGCCAGACGCGGCGCCGACAGGTCGAAGGTCGTATAGGAAAGACCGAAACCGAAGGGATAGAGCGGGTCGGTGGTGTCGAACAGATAGCCGCGCCGCGCCGAGGGCTTGGCATTGTAGAACATCGGCAATTGCCCGACCGAGCGCGGCACGGTGACGGGCAGCTTCGCACCGGGATTCACATCGCCGAAGAGGACGTCGGCGACGGCATTGCCGCCCTGCTCGCCCAGATACCAGCCTTCCAGGATGGCGTTGGCCTGCTCGCTGACCTTCACGGTCGAGGCCGGACGGCCATTGATGAGGACCACGGTGATCGGCTTGCCCAGCGCCTTCAAGGCGTCGAACAGCTCCTGCTGCTCGCCGACCAGATCGAGGCTGGGGCGGTCGCCCAGATGATTGTCGGCCCAGCCTTCGCGGCTCGACTGTTCGGTGTCGCCCAGCGTCAGGACGATGCGATCCACCCGCTTCGCAGCTTCGACCGCCTGCGCGATCAGCTTGCGGTTTTCGGCCGGGTCGGACTTGGTGACGCTGTCGGCCCACCAGTCGTCATCCTCGGTGATCTTCACGCCCTGCGCGAAGACGATCTTCGCCTTGGCGCCGACCTTTGCCTTGATGCCGTCGAGAATGGAGACGGTGTGCGGCGGCTGGCCATAATAGCCGCCGAGCCGCGCCACGGCGGCGCTCGGGCCGATGACGGCGATCGTGCCTTCGGGCTTCAGCGGCAGCATGCCGTCATTCTTGAGCAGCGTGATGGAGCGCTGCGCCGCCTTGAGCGCGAGTGCGCGGGCATCGGCGTTGTTGGTGATCGCCTGCGCCCTGGCGGCGTCGGCATAGGGGTTCTCGAACAGGCCGGCGCGGAATTTCAGCTCCAGCATCCGGCGGACAGCCTTGTCGACCTGCGCCTCGCTCACCTTGCCCGCACGCACCAGCTTGCCGAGCGTCGCATAGGACAGGCCATCGGGCAGGTCCGCGTCCACGCCGGCATCGAGCGCGCGCATCGCCGCTTCTTCCAGATTGGCGGCGATATGGTGGATGCTCATCAACTGGTCGACCGCCGAATAGTCGGAGACGACAGCCCCCTTGAAGCCCCATTCTCCGCGCAGCACATCTTCCAGCAGCCAACGGTTGGCGTGGCTGGGGACGCCGTCGATTTCATTATAGCTGGCCATCACGGCCTCGATCCCGGTGCGCTTCACCACCTGCTCGAAAGGCGGGAAGAAATTCTCGCGCAGTTCGCGTTCGGAGAAGGGCGCGGGGGCGATGTTGGTGCCGCTTTCTGGCTGGCCATGGCCGGTCAGATGCTTGAGCGTGGCGAAGACCTTGCCGGGGCGCAGGTCGCGCGAGCGGCCCTCGCCCTGCAATCCCTCGACCGCGGCGACGCCCATCTCGCCGACCAGATAGGGGTCTTCTCCATAGGTTTCCTCGAACCGGCCCCAGCGCGGGTCGCGGGCGATGTCGACCACGGGCGACAGCACCATCGGCACGCCGCGCGCGCGGATTTCGCGGGCGATGACGCCGTTAACGTCGCGCAGCATGTCGGTGTCGAAGGAGGAGGCCATGGCGATCGACTGGGGGAAGCTGGTCGCGCCGACTGCTGCATAGCCATGCAACCCCTCTTCATGGAAGAGGATCGGGATGCCGAGGCGAGTCTGCGTCGTCGCCCATTTCTGGAGCGCGTTGACCAGGGCGACGGTCTGGCGCGGATCGCGCCCGCGTGCGACACGGGGACTCACGGATGCCTTGGCATCCGAAGGTCGGGTGAAATGGCCGAGGCCGTTGGGATATTGCGCCGCAAGCTTCGCGGGATCGAGCTGGAGCTTGTCGTCGAACAGCTTGACCTTGTCGAGCCAGACGGTCGTGATCTGTGCGATCTTTTCATCCAGCGTCATGCGGGCGAGAAGATCGTCGACCCTCGCCTCGACCGGCGCCGATGCATCCTTGTAGACGGATTTGGCCGGCGCGGCGGCAGGGGCGGCCTGGACAGAGGCTGGCGTGGAAGCGACACCGAGCGCCAGCATGGATGCCGCGCAAAGAATATGGCTGATACGAGTCACGAAGCCCCTCTCCATTTTTCGATACGGCGATATTTCGCTTGCCGCCGCCCGACTGATAGCGTTACCAGTGATCGCACAAGAGGAACTTGTCAATGCCCGATGCGCGCTTTGACAAAGGATGGGTCAAGGGAGAGGGACGCGTGATAGGCCGCCTGTTTTGCTATATTGTTGCCATAACCGGAGCGGGTCTGGCGCCGATGGCGCACGCCGAAGATGGCTATGACCTGTGGCTGCGCTATGCGCGCGCGGACCAGGCGCGCGGCACTACGCTTTCGGCGCTTGCGACGACTATCGTTGCGAACGGAAACAGCCCGACCCTGACCATCGCCAGGCAGGAATTGCAGCGCGGCATTGCGGGCATGACCGGCACGCAGCCGGCGGTGTCGGCAACAGTCCAGCAAGGTGCGATCCTGCTGGCGACCCCCGCTTCCTCCCCTGCGCTGCCGGTGAAGACCGATGGCCTTGGCAGCGAAGGCTATGCGATTCGTTCGACCAGCATCGACGGCAAGGCTGTGACGCTGATCGCCGCGAACAGCGATGTCGGACTGCTGCATGGCGCCTATCACTGGCTGCGACTGGCGCAGAGCGGCGAAAGCCTCGATTCGATCGACATTCGCAGCGCGCCAAAGATCGGACTGCGGCTGCTCAACCATTGGGACAATCTAAACGGCACGGTCGAGCGCGGCTATGCCGGCCAGTCGATCTGGGACTGGTGGCGGCTGCCCGACTGGAAGGGGCCGCGCTATACCGACTATGCCCGCGCCAATGCCTCGATCGGCATCAACGGGACCGTGCTCAACAATGTGAATGCAAAGGCCGATAGCCTGACCGCGCCCTATATCGCCAAGGCGGCAGCGCTGGCGGACGTCTTCCGCCCCTATGGCATCAAGGTCTATCTGTCGGTCAAATGGACCGCGCCGATGGAACTGGATGGCCTCAAGACCGCCGATCCACTCGACCCGCAGGTTGCCGCCTGGTGGAAGGCGAAGGCCGACGAGATCTACAAGGCGATCCCCGATTTCGGCGGGTTCCTGGTGAAAGCGAATAGCGAGGGCCAGCCGGGTCCGCAGGATTATAACCGCACCCATGCGGACGGCGCGAACATGCTGGCCGCGGCGGTGAAGCCGCATGGCGGGATCGTGATGTGGCGCGCCTTCGTCTACGCCCATGACAATCCCGACGACCGCGCGAAGCAGGCCTATAGCGATTTCAAGCCGCTGGACGGCAAGTTCGCCGACAATGTCATCGTGCAGGTGAAGAATGGCGCGATCGACTTTCAGCCGCGCGAGCCGTTCCATCCGCTGTTCGGCGCGATGCCGAAAACGCCGCTGATGATGGAGTTCCAGATCACCAAGGAATATCTGGGCCAGTCGACGCACCTCACCTATCTCGGCCCGCTGTTCGAGGAGGTGTTGGACGCCGATACCTACGCCAAGGGCAAGGGATCGACAGTCGCCAAGGTGATCGACGGGTCATTGGAAGGTCATAAGCTGACCGGCATCGCCGGCGTCGCCAATATCGGCGTCGACCGCGACTGGAGCGGGTCGATCTTCAACCAGGCGGATTGGTATGCCTTCGGCCGCCTCGCCTGGGATACCAGCCTGTCGGCGGAAGGCATCGCGAAGGAATGGGCGGAGATGACCTTCTCCCCCGATCCGAAGGTCGTGCAGCCGGTCGTGACGATGATGATGGGATCGCGCGAGGCGGCGGTCGATTATATGACCCCGCTCGGCCTCGCCCACGTCATGGACACCGGCCATCATTATGGTCCCGGCCCCTGGGTCGCCGATCTGGCGCGCCCCGAATGGAACCCGGTCTATTATCACAAGGCCAATGCGGAGGGCATCGGCTTCGACCGGACGAAGACGGGCAGCGATGCCGTTGGCCAGTATGCCGCGCCGGTCGCGAAGCTGCTGGCCAACCCGAAGACCACGCCGGAGCGTGACCTGCTCTGGTTCCATCACCTGCCCTGGGGCTATCGCCTGAAGTCGGGCGAGACTTTGTGGGACGGCCTGATCCATCATTATGACAATGGCGTTCGCTATGTCGCGGACATGCAAACGCGCTGGGCGGCGCTCAAGCCCTATGTCGATGCCGAGCGGTTTGCGGAGACGGAGGCGTTCCTGACCATCCAGCATCGCGAGGCCCAATGGTGGCGCGACGCCAGCATCGCCTATTTCCAGTCGGTGTCGAAACGTCCCCTGCCCGCCGGATCGGCGACACCCGCCCATGATCTGGACTGGTACAAGGCGCTCAAATTCCCCTATGCGCCGGGGCATAACTGAGTTTTCGCTTCCTAAAGCGAGGGTGATGTCGCTACCATTTCGATAACGACATCATCCGCTCCAGGAGAAGGGCCGCCTTGACCGACACACGTACCTCCCGCCGCCAGCGCAACGCGCCCACCATCAACGACGTCGCCCGTCATGCCGGCGTTTCCCCCATGACGGTGTCGCGCGTCATCAATGGCGAACAGGTGGTGAAGGCCGAAACCCGCGCCAAGGTGGAGGAGGCGATCAAGGCGCTCAACTATTCGCCCAGCGCCGCCGCGCGCAGCCTGGCGGGTGGTGACGAGACGCGGATCGGCCAGGTAGCTGAGGGCGCCGCCATGGGCGAAGCCGTTCTGCTGCTGCAACTGCGCTGCCAGCGGCAGCTGCAGCTCGGCAAAACCGGG
>NZ_DATKFP010000304.1:0-3670 GCF_035511395.1 Sphingobium sp. | reverse complement strand
GGCATGGGCTTCTCGCCTGATCGCCGTACCCTGGCGGTCGTGTCGATCGGGTCCAACTCGGTCAGCTTCATCGATACCGCGACCAATGCCGTGAAGCACACCGCCTATGTCGGGCGCTCCCCGCATGAAGCCTTCTTCCGGCCCGATGGCCGAGAAGCCTGGGTGAGCGTGCGCGGCGAGGATTATATAGCGGTGCTCGACGGGACCACCTTCAAGGAGACGGGCCGTATTGCTGTCCCCAACGGGCCGGGCATGACGATCTTCTCGCCCGATGGGAAATATGGCTACGTCTGTTCCAGCTTCTCGCCAGAAACCGTCGTCATCGACACCAGGTCAAAGCGCATCGTTGGCCGCGTGAAGCAGGACAGCCCCTTCTGCCCCGACATCGCCGCCACGCCTGACGGCAAGCAGGTATGGCTGACGCTCAAGGACGTCGGCAAGGTGATGGTCTTCGACGCCAAGCCGCCCTTCGCCGTGATGAAGACGATCGACACCGGGCCGATCACCAACCACGTCAACATCGCCAGGACAGCTAAAGGCCAGTTCGCCTATGTAACGGTCGGCACGCAGAATATCGTCAAGGTCTTCCGGACCGACACTTTCGAACAAGTCGCCTCGGTGCCGGTCGGCGCGCTGCCGCATGGGCTCTGGCCCTCAGGCGATGGCAGCCGGATCTATGTCGGGCTGGAAAATGACGATGCAGTCGCCGTCATAGATACGGCCACGAACAAGGTCATTGCCACGATCCCGATCGGACAGGGCCCGCAGGGCGTCGCCTATGTGCCCGGCGCCGTGCCTTCGGGGCAAGGCCTCGACAACCTCGTGCCGCTCGCCAAGGCGCAGGGCAAAGTGCAGGTCGTGCTGGAAGGTCAGGGACAGAGCCAGGTGTCGCTGTTCGATCAGGGGCAGGTGCAGATCCTGCAGGCCGCGGTCGCCGGACTGGCGCCCAAGCAGACCTTTACGCTGGGTCTGGCGGCGCGTCAGGATGGTACTGATACAGTCGAGCCGCTGGCCAAGTTCATGACCAATCCGGCAGGCGCGGCGATCGTCAATGCGGTTGGCCCGATCCGGCAGATCGTCAAGGACGCCGCGCCTGCAGAGCGCCGCTTCCTCGTAATCCGTTCCGGCGCGCCGGATGAGGCAGGCGCGGTGGTCCAGCGGCAGAAGCCGTGACGCTTGAAGCGGTCCTTAGCCAGTACGGCCTTGCCGCTCTGTTCCTCGGCGCCGGGATCGAGGGCGAGACGGTGGTCGTGCTGGGCGGCGTGATGGTCCACCGTGGCCTGATCGCGTACCCGGCGGCCATCGCGGCGGCAGCACTCGGGTCCTGTATCGCGGACCAGATCTTCTTTGCCCTCGGCCGCCGGTTCCGCGATCATCGCTATGTTCGGCGCGTCCAGCAGAAGGCCGCGTTCCGCCGCGCCATCGATGTGTTCGAGCAGCGGCCAGTGCTGTTCGTGTTCGGCTTCCGCTTTCTGTATGGCCTGCGCACTGTCAGCCCCATCGCGATCGGCACGACCGCGCTTCCTGCCTCCCGCTTCATGGCTATCAACGCATTGGCGGCCGTGGTCTGGGCGACAGTCTTCGTGACCCTGGGTTACCTGTTCGGTGAGGGCATCGAGGCTGCTTTTGGCCGCGTCCGCGATGTGGGCCATGTTCTGCTGCCCGTACTCGCGGTGCTGCTCCTCGTCGGCCTCGCCGCACACTTCCGGCACCGCAGGCGCGAGGTCACAGCAAAGGACTGACGAGGCGAGCTAGATTTTCGCAGAAGCGGGAAACACGCGGGCGATCACGCCATTCCTCCAGCAAAAGTCAGTCGCTTCGGCGGATGTATCCTCGTTGGACATCCGCGAGAGGTCCGGTGGACGCTTCATCATGCAAGATCAGGCTGATCTCGGCATTCAGCATGAAGGAGCGAACATCGGCATTGCTGGATCCGATGACGGCCATGCGGCCATCGATCGATACGTTCTTCGCGTGCAGCAACCTGTCGCGGTAGAGGTGGAGGCGTACGCCCGCCTCGAGCAGTTCGCTATAATAGGATCGCTGGGCAAGGTTCACGAGCCGCTGGTCCACGACACGCGAAACGACGAGGTCGATCGCGACGCCGCGTGCGACCGCGTTCTTGAGCGCGGTCAGCAGGGCTTCGTCTGGGATCAGATAGGGCGAGACAATGGTGATATTCTCTTGCGCCTCGTGAACGAGTTCGACGAGCAATCGCTCATAGCCGGGCACGCGGTAGTCTGGCCCACTGGGCATCGCCTGCAATTCTGAGGCGCCTGAGGCATCGGGCACGGGCAAGGCCGCGATGGTCTGTTCGGTCTCAAGGAACAAGTCGCTGGCAAAGACCGCATCGAGCGCGCAGACAACCGGGCCTTCAACCCGCGCTACGAGTTCGTCATTTACGATCCCGGGCTTGAAATCGCGGTTCACAATATTCTGCGACCCTACGAAAGCGACCCTGCCATCGATCAGGCACAGCTTGCGGTGATTGCGCAGATCGCTTCGCGCACGGCGAAGCGCCGCGAAGCGAACCGGCAGGACCAGGCGGGCAGTGACGCCTCGGTCCGCCAGCATCGGTAGGCTGCGTTTTGCCCAAGGGCGCGAGCCCAGCGCATCGATCAGGACGCGGACATCGACGCCGCGTGCATGTGCGCGGCCAAGGGCATCTGCGACTTTCTGTCCCGTCCGGTCGTCTGCGAAGATGTAGGTCAGCAGATGCACCCGAACATGGGCTGCATCTATCGCCGTCACCATAGCGTCGATCGTGCCGTCATAGTCCTCAAGCAGATGGAGGGCGTTGCCCCCACAGTTTGGAAAACCGCCCAGCCATTGTGCAAGCACAGCTGTCCGGGAAGGCGCGCTTTTGCTGCTCATCAGCGCCTGCCCGGCACTCTCCCGCTCCGGCGCCGCCCGCCTGAAGCGGTCCCGCCGCCAGGATGGGAACGCGGCCCGGCCGATCAGGCGGTACAGGATGAAGGCGGGCACCGGCAAGAACAGCACGAGAAGCAGCCAACTGCGCGCCGCTTCGGGCGGACGCCGCACCGGAATGACCACCACCATGATGAGCCGGATCGCCCATTCGAGCAGCAGATAAGCGAGCGTCAGGTTCGGGATGGAGATCATCGCGCGATGCTACCTGTCTCTGCTGCGTCGTGTCGATGCGCCCGTCAGATCACGCCCCCTTCAACCTTAGCGAACCATCAGGAGCGGGATGTCCGCCTTGGCGAGCAGGTGCCGGGTGGTTCCGCCTGCGAACCATTCGATCAGCTGGTTATGCCGATAGGCTCCCGTCACAAGCATATCCGCTCCCGCCAGATGGGCCTCAGTCAGGAGTTGCTGACCAAGGTTTTCGTGCGAGCGCGGCACGACGTGGAGCTGGTGCGCAATCCCTGCATCGTCGAGCAGCGCTTCCAGCTTGAGCGCCGGATCACCTGCATCGCCGATCCGAATAGCGGTGACGTCAGTGGCGCCTTCCAACCAGGGCGTGGCCGCCTCGATGGCGCGCCTTGCCGCATCGGAGTCGCTCAAGCCGGCAGCCACACGCGAAAAGCTCTGACCGGGCTGGGGCTTCCAGGAAACCGGGACGATCAGCACCGGTTTCTGGCTATCGAACAGCGCGGCATGCAGGGCGTCCCCGCCGTCCATGTTTCGCTCGTGGGCGATCACGACC
>NZ_DATKFP010000303.1:0-12256 GCF_035511395.1 Sphingobium sp. | reverse complement strand
CGCTGCGCTGGCGCAATTGCCGCATCTCGACTGGCGGCTGACGATCGCGGGATGCGGGCCGCTGCGCGATACGCTGGAGAAGCAGGCGCACGCGCTGGGCATCGCCGACCGGATCGACTTCATCGGCTATGTCGGCGATCCCGACCGGATCGCGGCACTGATGGGCGAGGCGGACCTGTTGCTCCAGCCGTCCCGCTGGGAGGGGCTTTGCGCCACGCTGATCGAGGCGCTGGCCTGTGGCGCGGGCGTGGTCGCGACCGACTGCACGCCCAATATACGGCCGATCCTGGCGGCGGCGGGCCAGCATCCCGCCGTGCCGGTGGGCGACGCCGCAGCCTTCGCCCGCGCGATCGAGCGGGCGCTGGCCCGTCCCGCGACGCCCGCCCTGCTCAGGGATGCCGTCCGCGACCATGGCGTGACCTCCGCGCTCGACGCCTATCTGCGCGCCTTCGCCTCGGTCGCGCGCCAGCCGGAACGCTCACCTATACTGTCACCCGCCTTCCCCTGAAGCGTTAGGCACTTGGCTACCTTCCCTCGCTAGGAAGCGGGTAGCAGCAGGAGTGCCGGCAGGTGGACGCAAAAGGATATTATCGGCTGGACGCGCGCGACGCGACGCGCGCCTGCGTGCTCGACGACCTTGTCCTCCTCTATCATCCCCGGTCGGGCCAGACCCACATGGTGATCAGCCCAGTACCCGAAATACTGGACCAGATGCACATCGACGAGCGGGTCAGCGCCGCCGACCTGCATGACCGGCTCGCCCGGCATTTCGACCTTGGCCCGCGCGAGGCGGCGCTGCCGGAAATCGCGGCGCATCTCGACGCGCTGGTGGCGCTCGGTCTGGTGCGCCCGGCATGAGGCACAATCTGACCCTGCGCATCGGCCCGGCGACCTTTCGCATCGGATCGGCTTGGGCCGGCCCGATCGACCAGCTCGCCCGCCTCTATGCCGCCTATCCGCAGGTGGATGGCGCGATCGCCGACTTCACCGTCCGGCTCCAGCCGACCAGCCTCGCGCGGCGCTGGGTGCGCCCGTCCATTTTCATCACCGGCGATCATGGGCTGGCCGACGCCGCGCCGATGAGCCTGTCGCACGGGTTGCTTGCCGCCGAAATGGGGATGAACCTCCAGATGGCGCTCGGCTGGCGGCGGCATCTGCTGCTGCATGCGTCGAGCGTCGAGAAGGATGGCCGGGTGCTGGTGATGACCGGCGAATCCGGTTCGGGCAAGTCGACGCTCGCCGCCCTGCTGGGCGAGCGCGGCTGGCGGCTGATGGGGGATGAGTTCGCGCTACTGGATCTCGACAGTGGCGCGATCCTGCCCTTTCCCCGCCTCGTCTCGCTCAAGAATCGCGCGATCGACGTGGTCGAGGGCGCGGTCGGCGACGCGCGCATGGGACCGATGCTCCGCGCCACGGCCAAGGGCGATATCCGCCATATGGTGCCGCGCGCCGATGCCGTCGCCCGCATGACGCAGGGCGGAAAGCCCGCGCTGCTGCTCTTCCCCCGTTTCGGCCATGACGCCGACGTCCGGGCGGTGGGGCAGGGCGAAATCTTCATGCGCCTGACGCAGGCGTCGACCAATTATGTGGCGCTGGGCGAGCCGGGCTTCGCCGCGCTCACCCGCTTCGTGCAGTCCGTTCCCGCGCGGGCGATCGACTTCCCTTCGGGCGAGGCGGCGTTCGAGATGGTCGACCAGCTCTGGGGAGAGGTGGCATGAGCGCCGCGCTGCTGGTCGACACGCTGCGCGATCCCGCCTCGGTCGGCGGGCTGGACCCCGCGGGTTGGAACCATCTGATCGCAGCCGCGCGCGCCGAACGGCTGATCGGTACGCTGGCGCATCGTCTGGCGGGCATCGCCGTGCCGTCGCCCGTCACCCCGATATTGGCCGACGCCGTGCGCGACACCGACCGGGAAGCGCGACAGGCGCTGTGGGAAGCCGATCGCTGCGTCGATGCGCTGCGCGGCACCGGCGTGCCGACCATCCTGCTCAAGGGCACGGCCTATGTCGCGGCCCGGCTGCGCGCGGGGCAGGGGCGCTTCATCGGCGATCTCGACATTCTCGTGCCGCGCGACGCCATGCCGGTGGCGGAGAAGGCGATGATGGCGGCGGGATGGGAATGGGTGAAGCCCGACCCCTATGACGACGCCTATTATCGCCAGTGGATGCACGAACTGCCCCCGCTGATCCATCGCGAGCGGGACCGGATGATCGACGTGCATCATACCGTGCTGCCGTTGACCGCGCGCCAGACGCCCGATGCCGCCGCGATGATCGCCGACGCCGTCGAAATAACCGATGGATTATATATTCTCTCACGAGAGGACCGGATCATCCATTCGGCCGCGCACATGCTGGCGGACGGCGATTTGCAGGGCGGCCTGCGGAACCTGTGGGATATATATTGCCTGCTGCCCGATGTGGACCCGGCGGCCTTGGAGGCGCGTGCGGCGCGGCACGGCCTGCTGCCCCATGTTCGGCAGGCCGGGCGCCTTGCCGCCGCCATCTATGGCGACGGCGCGCGGCTGACCCTCTGGGACCGGCTGGTGCGCGCCCGGCTGCTCGCCCGCAATGGCTGGGGGCAGGAAGTGCGCAAGCTGCTGGTGTTCGGCTTCTACGTCCGCTCACACTGGCTGCGGATGCCGCCGACGATGCTGGCGCGCCACCTCTGGACCAAATGGCGCAAGGGGCATCGCCCGCAATAATATGGGTTAGGCGTTGGCCAGCATCGCCTTGATTGCGAGGCCTGCCATGTCGGCGACGGCGACCAGCCGCGCCGCCGGCATCCCGCCGCGCGCGTCGGCGGACATGCCCGACATGATCGCGACCATATAGTCCGCCACGACATCCGCCTGGCCCGGATGCACCGGGCGCAGATAGTCGCGCACCCGCTCCCGGCTCGCCGCCTTCCATGTACAGGCCAGCCCCGCTGCCTGACGGTCCGCGCCGCGTGCGCCTTCCAGCACCAGGCATCCCGGTGCCTGCGGATCGGCGGCATAGATGGTCGCGGCCTCGTGCAGCAGGCGCGTCAGGGCCTGTGCCGGATCGCTGCCGGGCGCGAGCAGATCGTCGACCGGCAAGGCGCTGCGGGCGTAGTGGCCCAGCACTTCGCCGAACAGTTCCGCCTTGCTGCCGAACGCGGCGTAGAGGCTGGGCGGATTGATGCCCATCGCCTCGGCCAGACTGGCGACGCCTACCCCTTCATAGCCATGGGCGTGGAACAGCGCTTGTGCTTGATCCAGCGCGGCGTCGCGATCAAATTGCCGCGGCCTTCCACGAGGCTTCGATTTTTCTTTATCGATCACTACAAAAATCCTTGAACCGAACTTTCGTTAATATATATAGCGATCATTACAAATATCTCAAGGACACAGGACATGACCGATTTCACTTCCAGGAAGACCCTCATTCTGGGCGGCAGCCGCGGCATCGGCGCTGCCATCGTCCGTCGCTTCGCCGGCGACGGCGCGCAGGTCGCCTTCACCTATGCCGGATCGCATGATGCCGCGCAGGCGCTCGCGACCGAAACCGGCGCGACCGCGATCCAGTCCGACGCGGCCGATCGCCAGCAGGTGGTCGACGTGGTGGCGGGACAGGGGCCGCTCGATATCCTGGTGGTGAATGCCGGCGCGCTGGTGCTGGGCGATCCGCTGACGCTCGACGCCGACGCGGTCGACCGCATGATCGACATCAATGTCCGCGCGCCCTACCACGCCGCTGTCGAGGCCGCGCGGCAGATGCGCGACGGCGGCCGCATCATCGTGATCGGATCGGTCAATGGCGATCGCATGCCGTTCGAGGGCGGCGCGGCTTACGCGCTCACCAAGTCGGCGCTTCAGGGCATGGCCCGTGGTCTGGCCCGCGACTTCGGCGCGCGCGGCATCACCGTCAACATCATCCAGCCCGGCCCGACCAATACCGACATGAACCCGGAAGACGGGCCGATGGCCACCACGATGCACGGCTTCATGGCGATCAAGCGCCACGCGACGGGGGAGGAGATCGCCGGTCTCGCCGCCTATCTTGCCGGACCCGAAGCCGGTATCATCACCGGCGCGCTGCACACGATCGACGGCGGCTTCGGCGCCTGAAGCGGGACGAAGCGGGCTGAAAAATCCTCCCCCTGGCAGGGGAGGAGCCGGGAAGCAGGCTCTCCACCGCCCGGCCATGGAAAACGCGCAAATATGCCGGTCCGCACGTCAGTAGCCGTTCTATCCCGTCCGATACTGGTCTAAGAGGCGGCGCATGACCATGCTCGCCTCCTATGCCTGCCATCCCGCCGCCAGTCGCGGCCGCCTTCATGCCGAGCCGGGCGGGGAGATGCGCGGGCCGCGCGACATGTTCCAGCGCGACCGCGACCGGATCATCCATTCGATCGCGTTCCGCCGGCTGCGCCACAAGACGCAGGTGTTCGTGTCGCCCGACGGCGATCATTTCCGCGTCCGCCTGACCCACAGCCTGGAGGTCGCGCAAATCGGTCGCACCACCGCGCGTACGCTGCGGCTGAACGAGGATCTGACCGAGGCGCTCTGCCTGGCCCACGACATCGGCCATCCGCCCTTCGGCCATGCGGGCGAGGATGCGCTGGAAGTCGCGCTCGACGATCATGGCGGCTTCGATCACAACGCCCATACGCTGCGCACGCTGATGCTGCTCGAAAGCCCTTATCCCCGCTTCCGGGGGCTGAACCTCAGCTGGGAAATGCTGGAGGGGCTGGCCAAGCATAATGGCCCGATCGCCAATCCGGGTTGGGCGATGCGCGAGCTGGATGCGCTCTATCCGCTCGATCTCACCAGCCATGCCTCGCTGGAGGCGCAGCTGGCGGCGATTTCCGACGATATCGCCTATGACAATCATGACATCGATGATGGCTTGCGCGCGGGGCTGCTGACGCTCGACCAGTTGCTGGAGGTGCCGCTGGTGCGCGGTTGCTGGGACCGGGTGCGCGCCCGCTATCCCGATGTAGCGACCGACAGGCTGTTGCGCGAACTGGTGCGCGAGCAGATCGGCGTGATGGCCAACGACCTGATCGATGCGACCCGGCGCAACATCGCGGAATCGGGCGTCGAGACGGTCGAGGATGTCCGCGCGCTCGGCCGCACGCTGGTCGCCTTCTCGCCCGAACTGGAACAGCAGGAGCGCGACCTCAAGCGCTTCATGTATGCGACGCTCTACCATCATCCCGACCAGTTGGCCGCCGCCGACCGGGCGCGGGTGATCGTCACCGACCTGTTCCGCGCCTATCAGGCAGAACCGGCGCTGATGCCGGAGGAATGGCGCGACGATTGCGCGCTGGAGGAACCGACCCGCAGCCGCCACATCGCCGATTTCATCGCCGGCATGACCGACCGCTATGCGGAGAAGCGCCATGCGGAGATCTACGGGAAGGCCGTGGTGGAGGTGTAAGTTTCCGCCTCGCCAACGCCGTTCGCCCGAACGGATTTGGGTTCCATGCTGTGCGGAAACGATCCGTTCCCCGACCCGCACTTGCCGCCGCCCCGCACTCGGCATAGCCATTGCCCATGGCACTTCATCCCCAGATCGCGGCCTTTGCCGCCCAGCTCGACGATCTTTCCCGCCTGCTGCGCGGGCAGGGCGACCGCCTCTGGTTGGACCGGATCGACCTGATCCACCGCATGATCGCCGACTCCAATTTCAACGGGGTCGAGCGCTTTCTCGCCCTGTTCGAGGGGGAGGAGCGTTTCGCCGACTTCACCCTGGCGGACCCGGCCGCTCAGGGCGAACTCGATGCATGCCGCGCCGCTGCCCGCGCCATGGCGCAGCGTCTTGCGCAAGAAGAGCGATCCGATCGGGCATGATACCGGCCCGCCCGGTGGCATAAGAGCGATTGACGCGCCCGATCCTTTGACGCAATGCACAAGTGTCTCCGGCGGATTCGTCCGTCGGGCACGATGCGGGAGAGCATGGGAAGCCTTTGAGGCCACCCCGTCGCCGAAGGAGCAACCGCCCCGGAATCTCTCAGGCCAAAGGACCGCATCGCGCTCAAGGCACTCTGGAAAGCGGACGTTTTTTCCGTCCCACCGAAGGGGTAAGCCATGTGGCCGCACGGCCGCTGGTCAAAGCTCTCAGGTTCCGTGACAGAGGGGGTGGCAGTTGTAACAGGTCCGACTCCGGGCCGCTTTATGCTGTCGCTACCAACCTCCTGCACGGAAAGGCCGCATCATGTCCGGCATCGACGACGTCGCCCATCTCGAAGAAGAACTGCCGTTGCAGGAGCTGCCGCTGGATGGCTGGCACCGCGCCAAGGGCGCGCGTATGGTCGGCTTCGCGGGCTATCATATGCCGATCCAGTATGAAGGCATCATGGCCGAGCATAGCTGGACCCGCGAACATGCCGGTCTGTTCGACGTCAGCCATATGGGCCAGATCGCCTTTTCCGACGAGAGCGACGGCAAGGCCGTGGACGACGCGCTGGAGCATCTGCTGCCCAGCGACATCAAGGGGCTGAAGCCTTTCCGCCAGCGTTATTCGATGCTGCTGGACGAGGAAGGCGGTATATTGGACGACCTGATGGTCTCACGCCCCGGAGACGGCGCCTTCGACGGCGCGGCCATCTACATGGTCGTCAACGGCGCGACCAAATATGACGATATGGGCTGGATGATCGAGCATCTGCCCGACGACGTCGTCATGAATCACATGGACGAGCAGGCGCTGCTCGCCCTGCAAGGCCCGGAAGCGGGCGAGGCGCTGGCGACGCTCATTCCCGAAACCGCCGACCTTATCTTCATGCAGTCGGGTCCGTTCAGCTGGCGCGGCGTCCCGTTGTGGATCAGCCGCTCGGGCTATACCGGCGAGGACGGGTTCGAGATCAGCGTTCCGGCCGCCGACGTCACCCTGCTGGCGGACGCGCTGTGCGACCTGCCGCAGGTGAAGCCGATCGGCCTTGGCGCGCGCGATTCGCTGCGTCTGGAGGCTGGGCTGCCGCTCTACGGCCATGACCTGACGCCTGCCGTCAGCACCATCGGCGCGGACCTGGGCTTCGCCATCCAGAAGCGCCGCCGCGAGGAAGGCGGCTTCATCGGCCATGCCCGCGTGATGAAGGAACTGGCCGACGGTCCGGGTTCCAGGCGTGTCGGCCTGCGGATCGAAGGCCGCCTGCCCGCCCGCGAAGGCGCGCAGATCTATGCCGGCGGCGCGCAGGTGGGCGAAGTCACGTCGGGCGGCTTCGCGCCGTCGGTGGGCGCGCCGATCGCCATGGGCTGGGTCAGCCTGCCGCACAGCGCGGAAGGGACCGCGCTCGAAATCGAAGTCCGCGGCAAGCGGATCGCCGCCACGGTTGCGCCGATGCCGTTCGTTCCGCATCGTTACCGCCGCAAGGCCTGAATTTTCCAAGCACATCATTCCGGGGAGTAAATCCATGAGCCGTTATTTCACCGACGAACATGAATGGATCGACGTTGCGGGCGACATCGCCACCGTCGGCATCACCGACTATGCGCAGGAACAGCTGGGCGACATCGTGTTCGTCGAACTGCCCGCCGAAGGCACGACCTTCGAAAAGGGCGACGACGCCGCCGTCGTGGAATCGGTCAAGGCCGCGTCCGACGTCTATGCCCCGATTTCGGGCGAAGTCGTCGAGAGCAACAGCGCGCTGGAAGACGAGCCTGCCCTCGTCAACAGCGACGCGGAGGAAGATGGCTGGTTCTTCAAGCTGCGCATCGCCGATGCCAGCGAGCTGGAAGGCCTGATGAACGAAGCCGCCTACAAGAAGTTCGTGGCCTCGCTTTAAGTTGCAGTCCCCCTCTCGCTGGCGGGAGGGGCTAGGGGAGGGCGTGCTACGCCGTCTCCTCAACAGACCCTCCCCCGGCCCCTCCCGCAAGCGGGAGAGGAGATGATGGGCGGAGGGGGGAGTTTTTGGAAATGCGCTACCTACCCCTTACCGACACCGACCGGCAGGAAATGCTGTCCGTCATCGGCGCGTCGTCGATCGACGACCTGTTCGTGGACGTGCCCGCCGAAGCCCGCCTGACTGGCACCATCGCCGGCCTGCCCGATCATGCGAGCGAACTGGCGGCCGAACGCCACATGGCCGCTCTGGCGCGCAAGAATCTGTCGGCAGGGGAGGCGCCCTTCTTCCTGGGCGCTGGCGCCTACAAGCATCATGTACCCGCCAGCGTCGATCATCTGATCCAGCGCGGCGAGTTCCTGACCGCCTACACGCCCTATCAGCCGGAAATCGCGCAGGGCACGTTGCAGGTGTTGTTCGAATTCCAGACCCAGGTCGCCCGCCTGCTGGGCTGCGACGTCGCCAACGCCTCCATGTATGACGGCTCGACCGCCTGCTGGGAAGCGATCGGCATGGCCCGCCGCATCACCAAGCGCGGCAAGACGCTGCTGTCGTCGGGCCTGCACCCCCATTATGTCTCGGTCGCCAACACCATGGCGAAATTCACCGGCGACGTGCTGGAGCATAAGGCGCCGACCCTCGACGCCGCGACCGATATCGACGTGCTGATCGCCGCTATCGACAAGGATGTGAGCTGCATCGTCGTCCAATATCCCGACATTCTAGGCCGCATCGCCGACCTGACCCCGCTCGCCGACGCCGCCCATGCGGCCGGCGCGCTGCTGGTCGCGGTCGTCACCGAGCCGGTCGCACTCGGTGCGATCAAGGCGCCCGGCGCCATGGGCGCGGACATCGTCGTGGGCGAAGGCCAGTCGATCGGCGTCGGCCTCCAGTTCGGCGGTCCCTATCTCGGCCTGTTCGCGTGCAAGCAGAAATATGTCCGCCAGATGCCGGGCCGCCTCTGCGGTGAAACCGTCGATGCGGCGGGCAAGCGCGGTTATGTGCTGACGCTCTCCACCCGTGAGCAGCATATCCGTCGCGAAAAGGCGACGTCGAACATCTGCACCAATTCGGGCCTGTGCGCGCTGGCGTTCAGCATCCATATGACGCTGCTCGGCGAAAAGGGGCTGCGCGAACTGGCGATGCTGAACCACGGCCTTGCCGTGCAGGCGGCCGACCGTCTGGCGCAGGTGCCTGGCGTGACGCTGCTCAACGACAGCTTCTTCAACGAATTCACGCTGATCCTGTCCAAGGATGCGCGCGACGTCGTCCGCACCCTCGCCGACAAGGGCGTGCTGGCTGGCGTCTCGCTCGGCCGCCTGTTCCCGGCCGCGCCGGAAATCGGCAACGGCCTGGTCGTCGCCGTTACCGAGACGGTGACGCCGGAGGATATCGAAACCCTTGCCAAGGCGCTTGAGGAGGAACTGGCATGACCATGCTGAAGGAAGGCCGCCCCACCGCACCGCAGGCCGTCAACGATGCTGGCGCAGCCCCGGCAACCGCCACCGGCAACCGCGCGCTGATGCTGGAGGAAGCGCTGATCTTCGAGATCGGCTCTTGCCACACCACCGGCGTAGATTTCGCTGACGCGCCCAAAGTCGCCAGCCGCCTCGGCAACCTCGCCCGCACCGACGGCATCGGCCTGCCCGGCCTGTCGGAGCAGGAGACGGTGCGCCATTATACCCGCCTGTCGCGTCAGAACTACGCCATCGACCTTGGCCTGTTCCCGCTTGGCAGCTGCACCATGAAGCACAACCCGCGCCTGAATGAAAAGGTCGCGCGGATGCCCGGTTTCGCCGACATCCATCCGCTTCAGCCGCAGTCGACGGTGCAGGGCGCGCTGGGCGTCATCAACGAACTGGCGATGTGGCTCATCACGCTGACCGGCATGCACGGTGTCGCGATGACGCCCAAGGCCGGTGCCCATGGCGAACTGTGCGGCCTGCTCTGCATCCGCGCCGCTCTGGAAGCGCGGGGCGATGCCCGCAGCGTCGTGCTGGTGCCCGAAAGCGCTCACGGCACCAACCCCGCCACGGCGGCTTTTTGCGGCTATAAGGTCGAGGATATTCCCGCGACCCGGGACGGCCGCGTCGATGTGGAGGCGCTCAAGGCGCGCCTTGGCCCCGATGTCGCGGCGGTGATGATCACCAACCCCAACACATGCGGCCTGTTCGAGCGCGACATGAAGGTGATTTCCGATGCGGTCCATGCCGCCGGCGCTTTCGTCTATTGCGACGGCGCGAACTTCAACGCCATCGTCGGCCGGGTCCGCCCCGGCGACCTGGGCGTCGACGCGATGCACATCAACCTGCACAAGACCTTCTCCACCCCGCATGGCGGCGGCGGTCCCGGTTCGGGTCCGGTAGTGCTGTCCGAAGCGCTCTCGCCCTTCGGTCCCTTGCCCTACACCGCGCGCATGGCCGACGGCACGATCCACCTCATTGAGGAGGAAAATGTCGGCGAGGAAATGCCGCAGAGCTTCGGCCGCATGAGCGCCTTTCATGGCCAGATGGGCATGTTCACCCGCGCGCTGACCTATATCCTGAGCCACGGCGCGGACGGCCTGCGTCAGGTGGCGGAGGACGCCGTCCTCAACGCCAACTATGTCCTGCGCAGCCTGGACGATGTGCTCGACGCGCCGTTCGGCGGCAGCGGCCCGTGCATGCATGAGGCGCTGTTCAGCGACAAGGGGCTGGCCGAGGGCTTCACCACGCTCGACATCGCCAAGGGGCTGATCGACGAAGGTTTCCACCCGATGACCATGTATTTCCCGCTGGTCGTCCATGGTGCGATGCTGGTCGAACCGACCGAAACGGAGAGCAAGGCCGCGCTCGACCAGTTCATCCTGGCGCTGCGCAGCCTGGCGCAGCGGGCCAAGGCCGGGGACGAAGCGCTCAAGGGCGCGCCCTATTTCGCCCCGCGCCGTCGCCTCGACGAGACGCTGGCCGCGCGCAAACCGGTCCTCACCTGGACCGAGCCGGCGCTGGCGGAAGCGGCCGAATGACGAACGGGCCGGAGCCGTGGGAACCCGGTTCCGGCCCCGTTTCGGCGGGGCAGCCTGATCTCAGGCGCCATGCCCCCGCCACGGAGCGCAACCGCGACGCCATCGTCGCGATACTGCGTGATGCGCTCCCGGCCTCCGGCCTCGTGCTGGAGGTGGCGAGCGGTAGCGGCGAACATGCCGTTCATTTCGCGGGCGCCTTTCCCGATCTCGACTGGCAGCCGAGCGACCCCGACCCGGCTGCGCTGGCCTCGATCGCGGCATGGCGCGCCAACGCGGCCCTCTCCAATCTCCGCCAGCCGATCCGGCTCGACGCCGCCGACGACTGGCCGATCGCGCACGCCGATGCGATCCTCTGCATCAACATGCAGTCAAACAGTTGTGAGGGCGCAACGTCAGCAGGTTACGCTGCTTGCCTGTGCATCAATATGGTTCACATAAGCGAATGGGCGGCGACCGTTGGGCTATTTAGGGGCTGTGCGAATTTGCTACCCTCAGGTGCTCCATTGATCCTTTATGGTCCATATATCGAGAGTGACGTTGAAACGGCTCCGTCGAATTTGGCGTTCGATCGGTCGTTGAAGGAGCGTAACTCGGAGTGGGGTCTGCGTGATGTGGCTGACGTTGATCGCGTTGCCGCTGATTTTGGGTTCGAGCGGACCCGGCGAGTAGAAATGCCAGCTAACAACCTCACGCTGATTTACCGTAGCCGCTAAGGCGTCTGGAAACGGCCAATAGCGGACCTCGGATTTGATGTGCTAGGTTGCGGATATGGCATTGCGAGAAGCGATCATAGCTGCGCTGATCGGCGCTCCAATCTATGATTGGGTGATAGTGAACGGCGCAGCGCAAAAGATGACGAGCTTCGATTATAGATATTGGCCGTTAACCAGGGTCAGATTGGCAAGCGTTGCGTTGTTGTCGGTCGGCGCTTTCATCACCTTTTTCATCACCGACCCTCCAGAAGATCGGCTGTGGCCCATGCTGCCAGTATTTACGACAATGGCGCTTCATTGCTGGGTCGCAATTGCAGATATTCGTCGACAAAGACGATTGTGATTCGGACCACCTCACAGTTCGCTCCCCACCCAAGCTGGTCCGACGGTTAAGTGGTGTAGTTAACCACCATGAACATGATCCATATCAGCCCGTGGGAGGCGACCCTTGGTCTGCTGAAAGGGGCAGGGGCCATATTGCCGCCCGGCGGTCTGTTCTATCTTTACGGTCCTTATCTGCGTGACGGCGTGGACACCGCGCCCAGCAACGTCGCTTTCGACGCCTCGCTGAAAGCCCGCGACCCGCGCTGGGGTTTGCGCGCAATGGAGGATGTGATCGCTGCGGCGCAGGCGCAGGGGCTGGCGTTCGACCTGCTGGTGGAGATGCCGGCGAACAATCTGTCGCTGCTTTTTCGGAAAGGGACGGGTTGAATCCTATCTCCGTTCGTTT
>NZ_DATKFP010000302.1:0-26727 GCF_035511395.1 Sphingobium sp. | reverse complement strand
GACGAGATCGCTCGCCTCGGCGTCCGTCCCGGCGACCGTATCGTGGTGCAGCGCGCAGGCGACGTGATCCCGCAGGTGGTCGACAATCTCACCCGTGATGAGGTGCGCGAACCCTTTCCTTTCCCGACCCATTGCCCGGTCTGCCAGTCCGAAGCGGTACGCGAGGAGGAAGAGGTCGATTTCCGTTGCACCGGCGGCCTGATCTGCCCGGCGCAGCGATTCGAGCGGTTGCACCACTTCGTCAGCCGCGCGGCGCTGGATATCGAGGGGCTGGGCGAAAAGTCGATTCAGGAATTTCTGGACCTCGGCTGGATCAAGGAACCGGCCGACATCTTCCGTCTGAAGAAACATGGGTCGGACCTGCTGGGGCGTGAGGGATGGAAGGAAAAGTCGGTCGACAACCTTCTTGCCGCGATCGAGGCGAAGCGCGCGCCCGACGCGGCGCGGCTGCTCTTCGGCCTCGGCATCCGTCATGTCGGCGCGGTGACGGCGCGCGACTTGCTCAAGCGCTACACGACGCTGCCCGCTGTCCGTGCGCTGGCGCAGGAGATCATCGCGATGCGCGACGCTGCCGACCCGGCGGAGACTCAGGCGAAGCGCGACAAGGCGATCGCCGAGCATATCGGCGTGGAGAATGTCGGCGCGGCGGTCGGTCATGCGCTCGCGGACTTTTTCCATGAACCGCATAATGTGGAGGCGTGGGACGATCTTGTGGGGCGGGAGGGCCGGCCAGGGGAGGTTTCGCCGCCCGATTATGTGGTGGAGACGACCGCGAGCGCGGTGACGGGCAAGACCGTGGTCTTCACCGGCAAGCTGGAAACCATGAGCCGCGACGAGGCGAAGGCGCAGGCTGAACGGCTGGGCGCGAAAGCGGCGGGATCGGTGAGCGCCAAGACCGATCTGGTCGTGGCCGGGCCGGGGGCGGGCAGCAAGCTCAAGCAGGCAAGCGCACTCGGCATCGAAGTCATAACCGAAGAGGCATGGGCGGAGATCGTGAAGGCGGCGGGGTAGGCTCAGTTCCGGCAGTTGGGCCGACCGTTTTTCGCGCAAAGGCGCAAAGAAGAAGATCTGTTCGCGCGGAGACGCGGAGGCGCGGAGATTGTTTGAGTGGCCTGCGGCCGTGAGTCATGCCGCGCAGCGGCTCTCGAAAAAAAACTGCGCTCTCTGCGCTTCTGCGCGCAAAAAGAAAGGTCGCCAGAAGCGACCTTTCCCAAATTCCCTCCGCGTCTCCGCGCCTCCGCGTGAACCCAAAAGCGGGATGGCGCTGGCTCCTCAGAACACCGGCATGTTCGCCGGATCTTCCGGATCGACGACCGGCACCGGGATCGGCGAGACCGGCGAATGGATGCCGCATTCCACCTTGTCCCAGCCGCGCCAGCGGCCCGCGCGCGGGTCTTCGCCCGGCAGCACCTTGGACGTGCAGGGTTCGCAGCCGATCGACAGATAGCCTTGCGCCTCCAGCGGATGGCGGGGCAGGTTCTCGCGGTCGAAATAGGCTTCCAGATCGGTCTTGGTCCAGTCGCCCAGCGGGTTGAGCTTCAGTCGGCCGTCTTCCACCTCGAAGCGGGGCAGGTTCTGGCGCGTCACCGACTGGAACGCCTTGCGGCCCGAAATCCAGGCGTCGAGGCCGTCCTTGGCGCGCTTCATCGGCTCGACCTTGCGGATTTCGCAGCAACCGTCCGGGTCGTAGGACCAGCGCAGGCCGGTTTCGTCCTTCTGCGCGATCACGTCCGCGATCGGCGCGACGGTGCGGCTGTCGGTGAAGCCCATCCGTGCGATGAGCGTGTCGCGATAGTGGAGCGTTTCGGCGAACATCTTGAGCGTATCGACGAAGATCACCGGCACGTTCTTGTCCGCCTTCGCCACCAGATCGAGCAGCACCGCGCTTTCCGTGCCGAAGGAGGAGACGACGGCGACATTGCCGGCGAGGCCTTCTGCGAACACGGTCTTGAGCATGGACAGCGTATCGACGCCCTCGAACCGCGCGTTGAGCGCGTCGGCTTGCCCCTGGGTAAAGGCGGGGCGGGCGTCGATCATGTCGATCTGGCGGACAGGTTCAGCCATCAATTTTCTCCGGATGCCGTTTCGCCCAGACGGGCTGGCGGCCATCGATCGTCTTCTGATAGACGTCGGCATAGCGATTGAGCGCGCGCTCCACGGCGGCGTCATCCAGCGGCTTTGCGGGGTGGAAACTGTCGAAGCCGCAGCGGCGCATGGCATTGATCTGGTCGACCAGCACATCGCCCACCGCGCGCAGTTCGCCCTGATAGCCCGATTCGCGCAGGATGCGGGCGGCGGAATAGCCGCGGCCGTCGCCATAGGCCGGGAAGTTCACCTCGACCAGCGACAGCCGATCAAGGAAGGGCAGCAGTTCGCGCGCATCTTCGCCCGCTTCGATGCGGACAGCGGTCGAGTTCGACTGGCCGGTGAAGGATTCGACCGTGACGGCCGGTTCCTGCGCGGCTTCGCCATCGCGGAAGGACAGGAACTCAACCATAGATCGCCTCCTTGAAGGGCTTCATGCCGATGCGGCGATAGGTGTCGAGGAAACGCTCCCCGTCGGTACGTTCGGCCAGATAAATGTCCGTGACCTTCTCGATCGCGTCGACCACGCCGTCCTCGGAGAAGCCGGGGCCGGTGATCTGGCCGAGGCTCGCATCCTCCGCGCCTGATCCGCCGAGCAGCAACTGGAAATTCTCCACGCCCTTCCGGTCCACGCCCAAAATGCCGATATGGCCGGCATGATGATGGCCGCAGGCATTGATGCAGCCGCTGATCTTCAGCTTCAGCTCGCCCAGTTCCGCCTGCCGTTCATTGTCGGCGAAGCGCTGCGCGATCTTCTGCGCCAGCGGGATCGAGCGGGCATTGGCGAGCGCGCAATAATCGAGGCCGGGGCAGGCGATGATGTCGGTGATCAGATCGAGATTGGCCTCGGCCAGCCCCGCTTCGTCCAGCTTCTGCCAGATAGCGAAAAGATCGGCCTTCTTCACATGCGGCAGGACGAGATTCTGCGCATGGGTGACGCGCAGTTCGTCGAGCGAATATTGCTCGGCAAGGCTGGCGACCAGTTCGATCTGTTCCGCCGACGCGTCGCCGGGGATGCCGGTCAGCGGCTTCAGGCTGATATTGACGATCGCATAGCCGGGCGCCTTGTGCGCCGCGACCTGACGGTCGACCCATAGAGCAAAGGCCGGATCGGCGCGGTCGATGTCCTCGCTCAGGCCGCTTTCATAGGCGGGCGCGGCGAAGAAGGCGCGGATGCGGTCCAGCTCCTCGGTCGGCGGGTTGAGGCCCAGTTCGCGCATATGGGCGAACTCTTCCTCGACCTGGCGCTTATATTCCTCGACGCCAATTTCGTGGACCAGGATCTTGATGCGGGCCTTGTATTTGTTGTCGCGGCGGCCGTAGCGATTATAGACGCGCAGGCACGCTTCCAGATAGGAGACGATCTCCTCCTCCGGCACAAAGTCGCGGATCTGCGGCGCGACCATCGGGGTCCGGCCCATGCCGCCGCCGGCATAGACTTCGGCGCCGATGACACCGTCCTTCGACACCAGCTTCAGGCCGATATCATGCAGGCGCATCGCCGCGCGATCGTCGTCCGAGGCGATCACCGCGATCTTGAACTTGCGCGGCAGATAGGTGAATTCCGGGTGGAAGCTTGACCATTGGCGCAGCAGCTCGGCCCAGGGGCGGGGGTCCGCCACCTCGTCGGCGCTGACGCCCGCATATTGGTCCGAACTGATATTGCGGATGCAGTTGCCGCTGGTCTGGATGGCATGCATTTCCACCGTCGCCAGTTCGGCGAGGATGTCGGGCGCATCGGCCAGCTTGATCCAGTTGTACTGGAGGTTCTGGCGCGTGGTGAAGTGGCCATAGCCCTTGTCATACTTGGCCGCGATCTCGCCCAGCTTGCGCATCTGCTTGCCCGACAACGTGCCATAGGGGATGGCGACGCGCAGCATATAGGCGTGCAGCTGGAGATAGAGGCCGTTCATCAGCCGCAGCGGCTTGAACTGGTCCTCGGTCAGCGCGCCGGTCAGGCGACGCTGCACCTGATCGCGAAACTCCTCGACGCGGGCGTCGACGATGGACTGGTCGTAGCTGTCATAGCGATACATGGTCAGATCACCCAGTTGCCGGCGTCGGCATCATTCGGTTTGAGGTTCAGGTCGGGACGTACCGTCGGGCCGAGCGCGCGGATGCGGTCCTTGATATGGGCCGGGCGCACGCCTTCGTCGGTGACGGTCGCATCGATCACATAGGCGCCCACGACGCGCAGCGCGGCTTCCTCGGTGCGGGCGAGGTCGTCGCCATGGTCGCCGACATCGACGCTGTCGCCGACCTGCCGCGACCAGCCGTCGCCCGCCCACCAGATGACGTCGCCGCTCACCAGGTCATTGCCCGTCAGTATCTTCATTCTACCCTATTCCCATCCGGTCCGGTCGTTGCCGAACCTTCCATAGCCTGTACCGCGTCGCGATAGGCGATCAGCGCGTCCTGCGCCAGCGCATGGGCGGCGACTTCGCCGACCACGATCAGCGCCGGGCTGACCACCTGTTCCCGCGCCACCATGTCGCCCAGATCGGCGAGCAGGGTGCGCAGCGTCCGCATGTCGGCGCGCGTGCCGTTCTCCAGCACCGCCACGGGCAGCGCCGGCGACACGCCGTCGGCGATCAGCTTGTCGGCGATGTCGGCGGCGGTCGCGACGCCCATATAGATGACGAGCGTGCGCCCTTTTCCCGCAAGGCCGGACCAGTCCTGTGTCGTCAGCCCCTTGCACTGGCCGGCGACGAAGCTGACCGCGCTCGACGCCTCGCGATGGGTGAGGGGGAGCTGGGCGGCGGCCGCGCTGCCGATCGCGGCGCTGATGCCCGGCACGACTTCCACCGGCACGCCGGCGGCGCGGCAGGCATCGACTTCCTCGCCGCCCCGACCGAAGATGAAGGGATCGCCGCCCTTCAGCCGCACGACGCTGCGCCCTTCGCGGGCGAGGTCGACGAGGAGGGCGTTGATCCCGTCCTGCGGCATGGAGTGGCGGCTGCGCTGCTTGGCGACGGAGATGCGTTCGGCGTGCGGCGAGGCGAGGGCGAGGATGGCGTCCGACACCAGCCCGTCATGCACGATCACGTCCGCGCTGCCGATCAGGCGCGCGGCCTTGAGCGTCAACAGGTCCGGATCACCCGGTCCGGCGCCGACCAGATGGACGGTTGCAGGTGCATGTTCAGCCATGGTCGCCCACATGGCGAATGCGCCGCGCGAGTTCAATTCAGAATGGGTATGGCGGGGATTAGGAAATGTTTTTGCGTAGGTGGGACGTGATGCCTCGATCCAACGTTCCGTCATCCCTGCGGATGCGCGGATGCATCTCCTCGGCGCTGCGTTTGAGGTGACGTCGGGAGATGGGTTCCCGCGTTGGCCTGCGGCCGCCCTTCGGGTCGCGGGAATGACGAATAGGGGTGGAAGCAGACTGGCAGCTTGCAGGTCAAAAAGCTGGTTTACGGACTAATAGCTATCCAATGTGCAAATTGAACAAGAGTGGCTCAGTATTGAATTTCGCGCGGGCCAATAGTCCTTGCAGCAATGGCCTCGAACTGATCATCGCACCTGGATTCAGCATTTGACATCGCCATTGACCATGCCTGCCTAGTGTCCCACGGAGTTGATCTAGGGGATCGAGATATCTGAGCCTGCATCATAGCGGAAACGCACCGCCCCCTTTCGTCGCTGCATAACTCTGTGAAATAGACAAAATTTTGGTTCATTGTATTAGCAGACAAAGCAAGCTGATCGGCTGCCTTACGAAGGCAATGGCCGAGAATCTGGCGATCTTCGTGAGCCTGCGCATAAGAGGTTCTGCATTTCTCAGCGTTATGTGCCAGAGCGCATAGGTCTGGTTTCACCGTTTCAGCTGATGGGGCTTCATTTGCACTGGTAGGATATGTAGTAACCACAAGCGTCAACATCACGGCAAAAGCAAAAACATTGTAGCGCAACTTATTCTCCCCTCTCATCTGAAGAAGTAATGTCTGTTCCGCGCAGATTAAGCAATACTTAACCCTTGTGTCGTGAGAGACTGCGCGTGGCCTTTTTCAGGGTGCTCCCGTAATCGATTTAATGACCGGCATTGGTCGTTACCGGCAGCCCGATTGGTCCGGTTCCCCTCAATCCCCCATCGCGCTGACGTCGACTTCCTTCAGCCCAACGCCGATCGACGCGCGCGGGGTTTCGATCTCCACCGACACCACCGGATAGGCGCAATAGTCGGCCGCATAATAGGCGCTGGGCCGGTGATTGCCCGATATGCCGACGCCGCCGAAGGGGGCGCTGGACGCCGCGCCGTTGGTCGGGCGGTTCCAGTTGACCACGCCGGCGCGGACGTTCGACCAGAACTGGCTATAATGTTCGGGCGATCCGCCGATCAGCGAGGCGGACAGGCCGTAGCGGCTGTTGTTCGCCTCCGCCATGGCGTCGCCGAACTCGGCTACGCGCACGACCTGGAGCAGCGGGCCGAACAGTTCGACATCGGGCCGTTCCTTCATGCCCGTCACGTCGATGATCGCGGGCGTCAGGAAGGGCAGGCCCGGCTTCACGCGCACCATATGCTTGATCGGCCGGCCGCCATTGCTCATCAGCCAGAGGAAGCTTTCGGTCAGGCCATCGGCCGCCTGATTGTCGATCACCGGACCCATATAGGGGGCGGGATCGGCATGAGGATGGTCGACGATCAGCCGGTCGGCCAGCCGCTTGACCTCCGCGATCAGCTGGTCGGCGAGGCTTTCCTTCACGATCAGCCGGCTGGCGGCGGTGCAGCGCTGGCCACTGCTGAGGAAGGCCGACTGGATGACGATTGCGGCGGCGGCGTGGATTTCGGGCGTGTCCCACACGACGAGGGGATTGTTGCCGCCCATTTCCAGCGCGAGGATCTTGGACGGCTGGGCCGCGAACTGGCGATTGATGGCGATGCCGGTCTGCGCCGACCCGGTGAAGAGGATGCCGCCGACGTCCGGGTGCGCGGCGAGCGCCTTGCCCACATCCGCGCCGCCGACCAGCAGCCGCACCGCATCCTCCGGCACGCCCGCCTCATGGTAGAGCTTCACCAGCATTTTGCCGACGGCGGGCGTCTTGTCCGACGGCTTGAACACCACGGCGTTGCCGGCCAGCAGAGCAGGAATGATATGGCCATTGGGCAGGTGCGCCGGCAGATTATAGGGGCCGAGCACCGCCATCACGCCATGGGGTTTGTGCCGTACCGACTGGCGTGCGCCCAGATTGGCCTCCAGCCGCCGCTGCCCGGTGCGTTCGGAATAGGCGGCGACACTGATGTCGACCTTGGCCATCACGGCGGTGACTTCGTCGCGCGCATCCCAGAGCGGCTTGCCCGTTTCGCGCGCGATCAGGTCGGCCAGCGCCTCTTCATTGCGGCGCACGACATTGACGAAGCGGCGGAGCGTCTCGATCCGGTAGGCGATGGGCTGGGCCGCCCATTTCGGCCAGGCGGCACGGGCGCGCGCCACCTCTGCATCGACATCGCCCGGCTCGCCCTGCCAGAGCAGCGTGCCGGTAGCGGGTTCATGGGATGTAAGCGGCGCGACCATTTGCAGGGGGGTATGGCGGAAAATGGTTAAGGAATGACGAGGAGGAACGGGGAGCCGTCATGGCACCCCCGGCCCATCCCCATGTGCTTCGCCCATGCGCCGGATCGCGGCGACCTTGGCGTGGAGGGGTGTCCAGTCGTCTTGCCCGTCAATCGCGCTCCAGATCGCCTCGACTTCCTCGATGTGCATCGAGCAGGGGGCTTCGTCCGCCCAATAGGCGTGATCCCTTGCCCCCGGCACAGCGGTGAAATCCGCGATCGCTTCACGGAAGGATGCCCATGCGGCGTCGCCATAGGCTGCACCGTCGCGCGCAACGCCGCCGCGCCAGTCGTGGAAGAAGCGGTCGATCCCTGCGCCCGTCGTCACCATGCCGCGCACCGCCGCCTCGATCATCGGACCCGGTTCGGCGCCCGGCTCGACGCCCAGCCGCCAGCAGAAACGCCGCTGCATCGCCTCGCCGTAGAGCGCCGGAAACCGCTCCAGCTGCGCAATCAGCGGTTCGGCCTCCACCAGCGCCCTGAGCGACACCGCCAGCTGTGCTACGTCCCAATGGATCGCTTCCGCCTGCCGCCCGAAGGCGTAGAGGCCGGCATGGTCGAAATAGGCGGCGGTGAAGCCTGCATCCCAGAGCGGGGTGAAGCGCCAAGGGCCATAGTCGAAACTCTCGCCCGTCACATTGATATTGTCGCTGTTGAGCACGCCATGGACGAAACCCGCGACCATATAGCTGGCCGCGAGGTCGGCGGCGCGCTCCACCACCCGGCCGAGCAGCTGCGCGGGGGGATTGTCGCCTGGCGTCTCTTCATACAGCCGCGTCAGTGCATAGTCGGTCAGCTTTTCCAGCAGCGCGGTGTCTTCATGGAAAGCCGCGCGCTGGAACGATCCGATGCGGATATGCGAATGGCTCAAACGCACCATCACCGCCGCGCGGGTGGGGGAGGGTTCGTCATTGCGCTCCAGCGCCTCGCCCGTTTCGATGATGGAGAAGGTCTTGGACGTGTTGACGCCCAGCGCCTCCAGCATCTCGGTCGCCAATATTTCGCGCACGCTGCCCTTCAGCGTCAGCCGTCCGTCGCCGAAGCGGCTATAGGGTGTCTGGCCCGACCCCTTGGTGCCCAGGTCGAGCAGCCGCCCGCCCGCATCGCGCAACTGCGCGAACAGGAAGCCACGCCCGTCGCCGATATCGGGATTATAGTGGCGGAACTGATGGCCATGATAACGCAGCGCCAGCGGCCGGGGCAGGCTGCCTTCGAGTGGCGCAAAACGGCCGAAATGGGCGGTCCATGCCTCGTCGCTCAATCCCGCCAGCCCCACCGAGGCGGCCGCCCGGTCGTTGCGATAGCGCAGGATGGTCTGGGGAAAGTCGGCGGCCGCGACAGGATCGCCGATGTCGGGCATCAGCGTGTCGATTTCGGTCGCGGGACGATAATTGGCGGCTTGCAGCGTCTGGTTCATAGGGCGATATGGGGGAGCCAGGGCGGAAGGATCAAGCTTGACCGGCTACAAGGACGGATATTGGTGGTCTCCCGATGGGCTGCGGCTCCATTATCGGGACTATGCCAGAAACGGGGCAGGCGGCGATGACGGGCGTCCGCCCCTGTTGTGCCTGCCGGGGCTGACCCGCAATGCGCGCGATTTCGAGCCGCTGGCCGGGCGGCTGGCGGGCGAATGGCGGCTGATCTGCCCGGACATGCGCGGGCGTGCCGAAAGCGCCTATGCCAAGGACGCGATGACCTATGTCCCGCTGACCTATTTGCAGGATATCAGCCGCTTGCTGGCCGATCTCGCCATTACCCGCTTCGTTGCGGTGGGCACGTCGCTGGGCGGGATCATCACCATGCTCATCGCCGCGACCCAGCGCGACTGGCTGGCGGGCGCGCTGCTCAACGATGTCGGGCCGACGCTGGACGAAGCGGGGCTGGCGCGCATCCGATCCTATGTCGGCGTAGGCCAGTCGCACCCGACCTGGGTCCATGCCGCGCGCGCGCTCGCGGAGAATAATGAAGACGTCTATCCCGGCTACGATCTGGAGCAATGGCTCGCCATGGCCAAGCGGCTCTATCGGCTGAACAGCGGCGGGCGTGTCGTGCTCGACTATGACATGAAGATCGCCGAGCCGATCCGCGCGATGGGCAGCGAGGCGGGCGTCGACATGTGGCCGGTGATGCAGGCGTTCCGCGGTATTCCGACCTTGCTGCTGCGTGGCGAGCGGTCCGACCTGCTGAGCGCCGCCAGCGCGGAGCGGATGGTGCGGGAGATGGGCGACAGCGCCGAACTGGCGACTATCCCCCATGTCGGCCATGCCCCCGCGCTCGACGAGCCGGAAAGCGCCGCCGCGATCGACCGGCTGCTGGCGCGCGTCCTGCATGGCTGACGGCTCCGGCCAACTTGGGCCGCATATTCTCCACGTCCATGGCAGCTTCTCGCTGGGAGGCAAGGAAGCGCGCGCCGTTCGGCTGATGAACATCTGGGGCGGCCGGGCGCGGCACAGCATCGTCAGCGCCGATCCGGCCGCGATGGGCGCGCGCGACGCGATCGATCCGACGGTCGAAGTGGATTTTCCCGATGGTCCGTCCTTCGCGGGCAAGCCGGGGCTGGCGCGTTATCGGGTCATCACCGCCTTTCTCAAGCGGTTCGATCTTGTCCTCACCTATAATTGGGGATCGATGGACGCGGTGATGGCGCATCGGCTGGCGGGGGGGCTGGCGGGCGGATCAGCCGGGCTGCCGCCGCTGATCCATCATGAGGATGGCTTCAACGCGGACGAGACGGAGCGGCTGAAGACCAAGCGTAACCTGTTCCGCCGCGTCGCGCTTCAGCGCGCGCACGCTATGGTGGTGCCTTCGGTCCGGCTGGAAGGGATTGCCCGCACGGTCTGGAAGCAACCGGCTGGCAGGCTGCACCTGATCCGCAACGGCATCGACGTCGCCCGCTATGCGCAGTCGCCCGCGCCCGACGCCATCCCCGGCCTGATCCGCGCCCCCGGCAAGCTGCTGGTGGGCACGCTGGCGGGGCTGCGCGCCGTCAAGAATATCCCGCGCCTCGTCCGCGCCGTCGCCGCCCACAAGGATCGGCTGCAACTGGTCGTGGTGGGGGAGGGGCCGGAGCGCGACGCCATCCTGGCGGAGGCCGCTGCGCAGGGGCTGGACGATATCCATATGGCCGGCTTCATGGACCGGCCATGGCGCTTCGTGGGCCTGTTCGACATTTTCGCCCTGTCGTCGGACAGCGAGCAGTTCCCGATCTCGCTGGTGGAAGCGATGGCCGCCGGTGTGCCCGCTGCCTCCATGGATGTGGGCGATGTCGCCAACATGGTCGCGCCGGAAAACCGGCCCTTCGTCGTGTCGGACGAGACGGGGCTGGCGGCGGCGCTGGGGACGCTGGCGACCGACGCCGATCTGCGGATGCGGCTGGGTGCCGCCAACCGGCAGCGTGCGCAGCGCGATTATGTCGAGGCCGACATGGTAAACGCCTATTCACGCCTTTATGGCGAGGCTCTGGCCAGCCCCATGATTTTGCGCTAGGGCGCGCGAAATTCGTCATAGACAGCCAAAGCTGCTATAGGGTCGCTTTTTACCCGGTCGAGGGGGCCGGGGTGGATGTGCAGGAGATGTCGTTGTTCAAGGGGTTGAAGCCCATCGTCTATGGTGGCCGTGAAGTCTGGCCGCTGGTCGAAGGCGGCAAGGGCGTTGCCGTGTCCAACCATAGCAGCTCGGGCGCCTGGGCGGCGGCCGGCGGCATCGGCACCGTGTCGGCGGTCAATGCCGACAGCTATGACAGTTTCGGCAATGTCATCCCCCAAATCTATCATGGCCGCACCCGTCGCGACCGGCATGAGGAACTGATCGCCTACGCCATCGACGGTGCGGTCGAGCAGGTGAAGCGCGCCTTCGAGATTGCCGGTGGCAAGGGCGCGATCAACATCAACGTCCTGTGGGAAATGGGCGGTGCGCAGCGGGTACTGCACGGCGTCCTGGAAAAGACCAAGGGCATGGTGGCGGGCGTCACCTGCGGCGCGGGCATGCCCTACAAGCTCAGCGAAATCGCCGCTTCCTACAATGTCAGCTACCTCCCTATCGTCTCTTCCGGCCGCGCCTTCCGCGCGCTGTGGAAGCGCGCCTATTCCAAGGCGTCGGAATGGCTGGCGGCGGTCGTCTATGAAGATCCCTGGCTGGCGGGCGGTCATAACGGCCTGTCCAACGCGGAAGATCCGCGCGCGCCGCAGGATCCCTATCCCCGCGTCCGCGACCTGCGCGCCACGATGCGCGAAGGTGGTATTTCGGATGAAGTGCCGATCGTGATGGCCGGCGGCGTCTGGGCGCTCAAGGACTGGAACGACTGGATCGACAATCCGGAACTGGGTTCGATCATGTTCCAGTTCGGCACCCGTCCGCTGCTGACGCAGGAAAGTCCCATCCCGCAGGCGTGGAAGGACCGGCTGATGCAGCTGGAGCCGGGCGACGTGCTGCTGCACAAATTCTCGCCCACGGGCTTTTATAGTTCGGCGATCCGCAATCCCTTCCTGCGCTCGCTCGAAGCGCGGTCGGACCGTCAGATCCCGTTCAGCACCGAACAGGCGGGCGACCATACCCACCAGCTCGACGTGGGCGTGAAGGGCAAGAATTTCTGGGTGACGCTGGGCGACCTCCAGCGTGCGCGCGAATGGTTCGGCGCCGGCTTTACCTCCGCGCTCAAGACCCCGGACAACACGCTCGTCTTCGTGACCGAGGAAGAGAAGGTGGAAATCCGCAAGGACCAGACCGACTGCATGGGTTGCCTGTCGCAATGCAGCTTCTCCAGCTGGATGGACAGCGAAACCAACTCGACCGGGCGCCTGGCCGACCCGCGCAGCTTCTGCATCCAGAAATCGCTCCAGGAATCGGTCCATGGCGGCGATCTTGATAAGAATCTGCTGTTCGCGGGCCATGCCGCCTACCGGTTCAAGCAGGATCCCTTCTACTCGAACGGGTTTGTGCCGACCGTAAAGCAACTCGTCGACCGCATCCTGACGGGCGACTGATGGCAGCAGACATTCAGGGGCTGGCGGTGCTTCATTACGAAACACCGCATTTCGATATCGTGCGGCCGGGGCAGTTCGTACTTTGCGCAGTATCCGGCGCGCGAATCGATCTGGATGACCTTAAATATTGGAGCGCCGAATTTCAGGAGGCCTATCGCGGCGCGCCTGAGGCAACCCGTTCCTTTTTGAAGCACCGAGGCATGGATCAGGGCTGAAAGAGGCTGCGTGACGCCTTCTAAAGCCTTGAGTTTGGAACATATGTTTTTAAAAACTGCGCCGACGCTTTGCGGAGCGGCGCAGGATTGTCGCAACGCAATTTTGCTGTTCCGTGACGGTAAAAACTGATGTAATCTTTCCACAGAGGCGATTGAAAAGCGCCCAGGGTGGAAGGATGTTTGCTGATGTCTCGTATCGACATTTTTGGTGATCGTGTCTGCATCGTATCGAGCCTGCTGATCGTGGGCTGGTTCCTCTACAGCGTCATCTCCTGACCCTCTTCTGGCGGCCTTCATGGTCGCCGACGGTGTCCAGCCTTCAGTGTCGCGCTGAACCGCCGCCATTGTGCGGCAATGAATAATCTGCTCGCGGAGAAAACGCATGTTCAGCCATGTCATGGTCGGGACGAACGACATTGACGGCTCCAGAGCCTTTTACGACGCGCTGTTCGCAGCGATCGGGGGCAAGCCCGGCTTCATCGACGACAAGGGCCGTGTCATCTATGTGCATGGCGGCGCTTTCTTCATGATCTCCCGTCCGATTGATGGGCAGGCGGCGTGCCACGCCAATGGCGGCACGATCGGCTTCGCCATGTCCTCGCCCGAACAGACCGATGC
Organism: Sphingobium sp.; assembly: GCF_035511395.1. GTDB lineage: Bacteria > Pseudomonadota > Alphaproteobacteria > Sphingomonadales > Sphingomonadaceae > Sphingobium. The sequence goes on along the minus strand of NZ_DATKFP010000302.1, from coordinate 13,276 downwards.
CTGGCATGCGGCAGGCGTCGCGGCCGGCGGCAAGAGTTGCGAAGACCCACCCGGCGTGCGGGAAGGCGGCTTCGGCAAGCTCTATCTTGCCTATCTGCGCGATCCTGCCGGCAACAAGCTGTGCGGGCTGCATCAGATGGGCGCATAAAGCCCTGCTGGCATCCGCCCAAGCAAAGCTATTTCGACATTCTCGATTCAATCGCTAGATAAAGTCGCGAGCTTCACGCTCCGCGGCTTTTGAAGGATGTCAGCTTGCTCCGCGTCACCAACGGCTAAAGCGCACGGTTCCGAAGCGACCACGCCAGGTTTCGTGTTCCCTTGCTTGAGGAGAAGACGATGACCCGCCTTGTTACCCGTACCCGCCGATCGCGCCTCGCCCAGCCGGACGGCCACATCTATCTGCCCCATTCCTCCTGGGCGCGCGTGGAGCGCAAGCCTGCGCCCAGCGCCCCGATCGCGGCGGATGATTTCTGGGCGCGGCTGGGGATTTGAAGCGAGTTCCGTTCGGATCGCTCCTACCGGAACACGATCGTCTTGCCGCCATTCAATAGCACGCGCCGGTCGGCGATCCAGCCGACGGCGCGGGCCAGCACCTGCGCCTCGATATCGCGGCCGATGCGGATCATGTCGTCGGGAGTGGCGCGATGGTCGACGCGCTCGACCGCTTGTTCGATGATCGGCCCTTCGTCGAGGTCGGCGGTTACGAAATGGGCGGTCGCGCCGATCAGCTTGACCCCGCGCTCATGGGCGCGGTGATAGGGGCGGGCGCCCTTGAAGCCGGGCAGGAAGCTGTGGTGGATGTTGATGCAGCGACCGGCCAGCCGCTCGACCAGATCCTCCGACAGCACCTGCATGTAGCGGGCCAGGATCAGATAGTCCGATCGGCTGCGGTCGAAGATGTCCAGCAGTGCGGCTTCCTGCGTCGCCTTCTCGCCATTGGGCGGCAGCTCATGATAGGGGATGCCGTGCCATTCGGTGATGCGGCGCATGTCGGGATGGTTGGACACGACGCCCATGATGTCGACCGCCAGGGTGCCGGTCTGCCAGCGATGGAGCAGGTCGGCCAGGCAATGCGATCCCTTCGACACCGCGATCAGCATCCGGGGCCGATGGCTGGCGGCGGTCAGCGACCAGTCCATGGCGAACTCTTCGCCGATCGCGGCGAAATCGGCGCGCAGCCCGTCAAGATCGGTGATGCGATCGTCGGTCGCCTCGAATGCGACGCGCATGAAGAAGAGGTCGGCTTCCCGGTCGGCATATTGCTGGCTGTCGGTGATGAAGCCGCCGCGCGCCGCGAGGAACTGGCTGACCGCCGCGACGATGCCGACGCGATCGGCGCAAACCAGGGTCAGCACCCAGGATGGAACGACAGGATTTGGCAACGGCCCCTCCGATGTTGATCGTCAGCCGTTGCCCTAAGCCGTCTAGCTCTTCAAGCCGTTAACCGGCACTGCCGCGACGTCCGCCGCCTCGAAACTGGCGATGGGATAGGCGCAATAGTCGGCGGCATAATAAGCGCTGGGGCGGTGATTGCCCGATGCGCCGAGGCCGCCGAAGGGCATGTTGCCCGCGGCCCCGGTGGTGGGGCGGTTGCGGTTGACGACGCCGGCGCGGCTTTCCTCCACCACCCGCTGCCAGAGCACCTCATCCTGCGAAATGAGGCCGGCCGAGAGGCCGAAAGCGGTCGCGTTGGCGGCAGCGATCGCCGCGTCGAAATCCGGCACACGGATGATCGACAGGACGGGTGCGAAAATTTCCGCATCGGGCGCTTCGACGCCGGTCAGGTCGAGCAGGGCCGGGGTGACGAAAGCGGCGCTGCGGCCCTCTACCCCTTCGAACGGGCGGATGACCTTCGCACCGCGCGCGATCAGGTCGCTGACGGCGCGATGCGATGCCGCAGCGGCCTGATCCGACACGAGCGGTCCCATGAAGGCGTCGCCCGGTTCGTTCCAGGCGGCGATAGGGAGTTGGGGCGCGAGGGCGGCTGTCGCCTCCACGATGGCGTCGCCGGTCGCCCCTTCGGGCACGATCAGCCGGCGGGCGCAGGAGCAGCGCTGGCCGGTGGTGATGAAGGCGGAGTTGACGATGATCGACGCGGCCGCTTCCGGGCTGTCCCAGGCGATCAGCGGATTATTGCCGCCCAGTTCCAGCGCCATGATGACGTGCGGCCGGTCGACCAGTGCGCGACGCAGCGCCGCGCCGGCACCAGCCGATCCGGTGAAGAGCAGCCCGTCGATATCGCCGGCTACCAGCGCTTCGCCGGTCGATCGGCCACCCTGCACCACGGTCAGCAGGCCATGGGGCAGGCCGGCGGCTTCCCAGGCGTCGGCCATCGCCGCGCCGGTGGCGGGGGTGATTTCCGACGGCTTGAACACCACGGCATTGCCCGCGATCAGGGCGGGGACGATATGGCCGTTGGGCAGGTGGCCGGGGAAATTATAGGGACCGAGCACCGCCATCACGCCATGGCCGCGATGGCGTAGGATCGCGCGGCCGAACGGCATGTCGGCGGACCGCTCGCCGGTGCGTTCGGCGTGGGCTTTGATCGACACCTCGACCTTGGCGATCATCGATCCGACTTCGGCTTCGCTTTCCCAGAGCAGCTTGCCCGTCTCGCGCGAGATGAGTTCGGCGAGCGCGGTGCGGCGCATCCCCAATATCTCCGCGTAGCGGCGGGCGATGGCGATGCGGTCGTCTTGCCGTAGCGCGCGCCAGCCGGGCAGGGCGGCGCGGGCGGTGGCGATGGCGCGGTTGCAATCGTCCGCGCCCGCGACCGGCCCTTCCCAGACCAGTTCGCGCGAGGCCGGATCGAAGGACTGTAGCATCGCGCTCACCGTGCCGCACCCGGCGCAGCGCTGGTCATGGCGAAGATGCCGGTGGCGTTGCCCGTGTCGAAGGCGAGGTCGAGCCGACCCGTTTCCGGATCGATGTCACGGCTGATAAATTCGTAGAAGGAGCCGGGCACCTGCCGCAACTCGCCATCGGCGAAGAGCCGCTCCACGCTGTCGGCGCGGAAGGCGGTCTGGCGCACCCGGCCGGTGGCGGAGACTTCCAGTTTCTCCTTCATCGGTCGGTCCTCTGCTTTCAGTCGCTGCGCCAATGCGGCGACGTCTGTCACCCGGTCGGTCGCATGGTTGAAGCCATTGCCCTCGGTCGCGATCCAGGCGGCCTCGTTGGAGCGGGAGAGGAGCAGTTGATAATCCTCGAAGCCGGGTGGCTCATGCTGCCGGTCGAAGGCGGAGAGGATGACCGGCAGGGCGGCGACCGCGTCAGCGATCCGGACAGTCTCCCCGGCTTCAAATTGCGCCAGCACGGCCTTGGCCCGGTCGTCCAGCGGGTCGCGGCTGGAGCCGAAGATGCGGGCGGCGGCGTCGGCGAACTCGGCGTCGAAGCGGTCGACATGGAGTTCGGACAGGAAAAATTGCGGGATCGCTTCGGGAAAGTCGACGTGGCGATAGGCGCGGCCGGTCATCTTCAGCCTGTCGAGCGGATAGATGGCCGCCATTTCATAGCCCAGGGGCAGGAAGATGCGGGTGAAGGCGTCCTCACCGCCGGGCAGGGCGCCGGTCGGCCCTTCGGGAAAACGGATCGAGCGGAGCGCGCCATGGTCGAACAGCACCTTGCCGCCGCGCGCCAGCGTGTCGGCGACATAGGCGTTCCCGCTCGGCACCCGGCGCAGCAGATCGTCGAACAGGGCGACGTTCATCGCCATGGCGAATGCGGCGCGCGATACGGTTTCGCCGCGCTCGGCCAGCAGGGCGGGATCGATCGCCAGCATGTCCAGCGTCTGGCGGGCGACATCCTCGCCCAGGGTGGCGATAACCAGTCTTTCTATCGTGCCCATATTCTCATTCGACATGATATGCTCCAGATGACAGCGCCCTTATCGCAAGATAGTCATGATTTTCAAAATGGCGACCTGTCATCTACTGATGCGAGTTTGGAATGAGCGTTTTTCGCAAATGGCTGCCGCCCATGAACGCGCTGACCGCTTTCGAGGCGGCGGTGCGCCATGGCGGCTTTTCCCGCGCGGGCGAGGAGATCGGCCTGACGCAGAGCGCGGTCAGCCGCCAGATCGCGCAACTGGAGGATATGCTCCAGACGCCCTTGTTCGACAGGATCGGGCGGCGGGTGCGCTTGAACGAGGCGGGACGCGCCTATGCCGAGGAACTGCTGCCCGCGCTCGACGCGATTCGTCGCGCCACCGCGCGGGCATCGGCGCGGCCGTCGCAGACGGCGCTGCGGGTCGCGACGTTGCCGAGTTTCGGGATGCGCTGGCTGGCGCCGCGCCTGCCGCAACTGACGGCCCGCCATCCCGATCTGGTGATCGATTTCGCCGCCCGGTCGCAGCCGTTCGACTTCGGGCATGAGGATTTCGATGCGGCTGTCCATTTCGGTGTCGCGCAGGACTGGCCCGGCGTGGCGATGGACTTTCTGTTCCGCGAGGAGGCGGTGCCGGTCTGCGCGCCGTCATGGCTGGCGGTAAACCCGCTGCGCACTCCCGCCGACCTGCTGCATGTGCCCTTGTTGAGCCAGACATCGCGCCGCGACGCCTGGCCGCGCTGGCTGGCGGCGGCGGGTGTGGATGCAACCGGGCTGGCGGCCGGGCCGGCCTTCGAGCATTTCCTGATGCTGGCGCAGGCGTCGGCGGCGGGGGCGGGGGTGGCGCTGATCCCCAGCTTCCTGATCCGGCCCGAACTGGAGGCGGGGACTCTGGTCATCCCCTTTGCCCGGCCGATGTCGACTGAGCAGGCCTATTATCTCGTCTACCCGCCCGATGCGCTCTCCAGCCCCGCGGTCGCGCAGTTTCGCGACTGGATGCTGGAGCAGGCGGGGCTGTCCAAATAATGACCGGAGTTGGGAATTAGATCTTCTTCGGCATACAGTCCGCGCCGGCGGCCTTGATGCGGGAGCAGAGGCGGCTGGCGTCGACGCTGCTGGCGATCGGGCCAGCCTGAACGCGGGTGACGGCGCCGGCCTTCACCAGATAGAGCTGATAGGCGGACAGGCCGCTGACCTTGCCGGTCAGGCGGTTCCAGAGCGCGCGGGCATTGCCTTCCTCGCCGAACGCGCCGAGCTGGACGCGCCAGCCGCCCGATGTAGCGGGTTTGGGCAGGGCGTTGGCTGGCGTGGCCGGCTTGGGAGGTGGCGGCGCGGTCGCGATCTGTGGCTTTGGAGCGGAAGACTTCGGCGCTGGCGACGCAGGCCTGGGCGGGGTGGAGGCGGGCAACTCCGCCGCGCGCACGGGCGCAGGCGCGGCGCGGATCGGCTCAGGTTCCGTCGCGGCGAAGCTGGCGCCCTTGCCCTGTTCCATCTTGGCCGCCATGGCGAGGCCCTGCTTGCGCTGGTCCTCCGGGATATATTTGTCCATCTGGGCAAGGCTGGTCGACGCCTGCGACAGGCCCGACGCCGACGCGCGGGTCATCAGCGCATAGGCGCGGACCCAATCCTTGTCGACCAGATCGCCGTTGAAGAGGGCGGTGCCGACAATATATTGCGCGCGCGGTTCGCCCCGCATCGCGGCGCGTTGCAGATAGGGGATGGCGGCGGCGCGATCGCCCTGCTGGAACATCAGCAGGCCCAGATTATCCTCGGCGCGCATATGCCCCTGGGTGGCGGCCTTGCGATACCAGTCGATCGCGACCTTCATGTCGGCCTGCACGCCGCGACCCAGCTTATAGGCCTGGCCCATGTTGAACTGCGCATCGGGATCGCCGGCATCGGCGAGCGGACGCCATTCCCCGATCGCCTTGGCATAGTCGCCCTGCTGCCAGGCATCGACCCCGGTCTTCACATCGGCGAGCGCCGGCACGGACAGGCCCAGCAATGCGCCGGTCGCCATCGTCCTCCAGAAAGGCTTCATATTCACGCTCCTGCGGCAATCCGTTTCGGCCCTCATGCCCTTACAAGGTTAAAGTCCGATTAGCATAAAGGAATAGCCTATCGCATGGCGTTGTCGTGCCATCATGACACGCGCGGTCATCCGGCGATTAACCAAATCTTAGCGGCGGATATGGCATTCCTACAGGAACTGGGATTTTCCTTGGGGGTTATGCGTGCGGATTTTGGCGTTGGCGTCGCAGAAGGGCGGGTCGGGCAAGACCACCCTGTCGGGGCATCTGGCAGTACAGGCGCAGCGCGCTGGTGCCGGTCCGGTCGTGCTGATCGACATCGACCCGCAGGGATCGCTGGCCGACTGGTGGAACGAGCGCGAAGCCGAGTTTCCTGCCTTCGCCCAGACTACGGTCGCACGGCTTGCCGCCGATCTGGAGATATTGCGCCAGCAGGGCTTCAAGCTGGCCGTCATCGACACGCCGCCTGCCATCACCATGGCGATCCAGAGCGTCATTTCGGTCGCTGAGCTGATCGTGGTGCCGACCCGCCCCAGTCCGCATGATCTGCGCGCGGTGGGCGCGACGGTCGACCTGTGCGAGCGTGCGGGCAAGCCGCTGATCTTTGTCGTCAACGCCGCGACGCCCAAGGCGCGCATCACCTCCGAAGCCGCCGTGGCCCTGTCGCAGCATGGCACGGTCGCGCCGGTGACGCTGCACCATCGCACCGATTTCGCCGCGTCGATGATCGACGGCCGCACCGTCATGGAGGTCGATCCCAAGGGCCGCTCCGCCGCCGAGGTGGAGGCGCTGTGGACCTATGTGTCCGACCGGCTTGAGAAGAATTTCCGCCGCACGGTCTTTTCCGTTCCCGTCGGCACCGTCGGCACGATGGGCGCCGCGCGCCCTGCCGGTGGTGGCTTCGGTCGCCGCGTGATCGGCCAGTAAGGAGGGCCACGTCATGGCAGAAGCAAAGCCGCTCGCATCGCTCACCTCCGGTCTGCTCGCCCGCAAGGGCGCGGCCCAGCCGGCCATGCGCCGTCCCATGCTGGGCTTTGGTCGCACGGTGGTCGCTGTTCAACAGGATGATCTGGGCTGGAACGACATGGGCTTCGACGTGCAGCCCGAACCGGTTCCGATCGAACAGCCGCCGGTCGCGCTGGGCCTGACCCCGATGGGCGTCACCACGCCGGTCAGCCTGGTGGAGGCGGAAGCCGAGCTGGCCCCGATACCCGCAGTCGTGGCCGCCCGCGAGGAACTGGCCGAACGGATCGGCGCGACGCAGGAAGTCGCCGCACCTGCTGCCAAGGTCGAACGCAATCGAAAGGCCGCCTTCACGCTGCGGCTGGATGCGGAGCGGCATCTGAAGCTGCGGCTGGCGAGCGCGCTGACCGGCCGTTCTGCGCAGCAGATGGTGACGCAGGCGCTCGACGATTTTCTCGGTAGCTTGCCGGAAGTGGACCGGCTGACCGAACAGCTGCCGCATTTGCGCGCGGGCAAGTGAAGCGAGGATCAGGCTTATGAACCGCAAGATGTTTGGCAGGGCGGCACTGGCTTCGCTGATGGTCGCGACCACGATGGTCGGCTGCACCGGGTCGGCGTTCCGTCCGTCCGCCGCGATCGCACCGGCCAGGGGCGATCCGGTGAAATATGTGGCGACCGCCAACAGGGCGCTGGCCGATCGCAATGCCGTCAAGGCGGTGGAGGCGGCCGAGGCCGCCGTCCGGATTGCGCCGCAAAATGGCGAGTATCGACAGATATTGGGCCGCGCCTATGTGCTGGCGGGGCGCTTTGCTTCGGCCGAGACGGCGCTGTCCGACGCGCTGGCGCTGGGCAGCACCGATGCGCGCACGATCGTCAGCCTGGCGCTGGTGCAGGTGGCGCAGGGGCGCCCCGATGCCGCGCGCAACCTGCTCGCCACTCATGCCGATACCGTGCCCGCGTCCGACTATGGCCTGGCCATGGCGATGGCGGGCGACGCGCCGGAAGGCGTGCGCATCCTGTCTGAAGCGATCCATGATCCGTCAGCGACCGCGCGGACGCGCCAGAATCTGGCCTATGCCTATGCGCTGGCCGGGCGCTGGAAGGACGCGCGGATGCTGGTCGGCATGGACCTCGACCCCAGGGAAGCGAACGCGCGCATCACCGACTGGGCGCAGATCGCCGAACCGTCGCTGGCACCGCAGCGCGTTGCCGCGCTGATGGGCGTAACGATCAACGGTGCCGATCAGGGCCAGCCGGCGATGCTCGCGCTCGCCGCGCCGGCAATCACGCCGGTGGACATGGCGGCTGCTGCCGCGCCCGAACCAGCGCGGCCTGCGTCGGTTGAGCCGGTGCAGTTCGCGGATGCGGGGCCGGCGGTGCAGGCGCCCGCTTCGGTGGCGACGCCGGTGCCGGTGGCCAGCCCCGGCTTCATGGTTCAGGAGCATAGCCGCCGCTCTGTCGCATCGCAGCGCGCCGTCGCAACGCCGATGGCGCGGGTGCAGAAGGCGGCTTTCCTCAAGCCGGCTGACAAGGCCAGCAACTGGGTGGTCCAACTGGGCGCCTATGACAGCGCGGCCGTGGCCAAGGAAAAATGGATGGGCATGGCGGGGCGCAGCGCGTCTTTGGCGGCTCTGCCGGTACTCACCAGCCAGGCCACGGTCGATGGCCGCCTCTATCATCGCCTGGCGGTCAGTGGCTTTGCCAGCCGCGCCGATGCCATGACGGCATGCCGCACGATCCGGGCGCAGCGCGGCCAGTGCTTCGTGCGCGAAACCGCGCCGGACGCCACCGTGCAGCGCTGGGCGGTCGCAACGCGCGGGCGTCAATACGCCGGACGCTGATACCGGATCGCGCTGCGTCATATCGGACGCAAATCGCGCGCTCCGGTTTTTGTTTTCGCATCGTTGCAAGCGCAAAACCGGTTCCCACTTTTGCGCACGATGTTTCTACTCTCTCCCAAGCAGACTGGCGCGCGCGGCCGAAAGGCTTCGCGCGCTTTTTCTTGTGGTTGCGCTGAGGACGGGGAGGGGCGCCGGCGGGCGCAGTCGGTGGCGGGCATCCGAACGCGCGCGATCGTGATGCAGCAGAAAACCGGTCGGCTTGTTCAATTCAGCTGCTCCCCGTTGCTCGAGCCAGTCTGCTGGCATGGCTCGAGCGGCGAGGCGGAACGGTCGACGATTACATCTTCCCGAGCCGGGTTGATCACAATGGCCATCTCAGCACCCGCCAGTATGCCCGCCTTGTTGATCAACGGGTGACTGGGGTCGGCTTGATGCGAAGTGAATATGGCATCCATTCACTTCGCCGGACGAAGGCGTCGATCATCTACAGGGCGACCGGCAACCTTCGTGCCGTCCAGATCCTTCTCGGTCATAGCAAGATCGAGAATACGGTGCGCTATCTCGGGATCGACGTGGAAGACGCGCTTGCCCTCGCCGAGAATACCGAAGTGTTGGCTCCTTGCCTCTGGCCAGGGGCCACTCAATGGGCTCCTGGGACTTTTCTGCCGATCTCCAGCGATGTGTCGAATGGCTGCCGTTGTCACGCGCCGACATTCCACGTTTAGACGACCTTCTGGTCATTCCTCCCTAAATCCCGTGCGCATCGTGTCGATCAGCGGCGAGAAAAGATAGTCGAAGACTGTCCGATCGCGTGTCACGACTTGGACGGACACGGGAAGTCCCGGTTGCAGTCGAATGCCCGCCTGCATCAGCGTCCGCGGGTCGTCGATCCCGATCTGCGCGCGGTAGTGATCCTCGCCCTTCTCACCATCCTTGACCCGCGCCGGAGAAAGGGTCAGCACTTTGCCATTAAAGCTGGTTTGCCCGCTCGGTTTCACGCTCGTGAAGTTGAGTTTGACAGGCGCTCCTACCCGGACATCGTCGATGTCCGTTGGCTTGATGCGTGTTTCGACAATCAGGGCGCGGGCCGATGGAACCACTTCCATCACGGTCTGGCCGGGTGAAAGTACCGATCCCGGGCCCAGCCGCGCCAGCCCGGAAATGCGCCCGTCCACCGGGCTGCGCAGAAGGTCGCGCCGCGCATCATATTGCTTGATCTTGAGCGCCGGATCGACTTGCGCGAGCTGTTCTTCTACCTCGCCAAGCTGGGTCGCGACTTGCATTGCCTGCTCATCGGACACGCGCCGCGCCTGAAGACTGGTCCGCTCGACATCGCCGACCCCGCTTCTTGTGTCCGCTTCCAGCTGGGCTGCGGAGCGTTGCAGCGCACGCAGCTGCGACTTTCGCGCAAAGCCCTTGTCATAAAGCGTCTGCACGCTGGCCAGCTCGTCACGGATCAGGGCGAGCTGGCGGGCGGAAGAGACACGCTGGGCCTGCGCGGTCGCAAGCTGCGTATCGGCGATGCGGCGATCGGCTTGCATGACGGAGCGATGGCGCACGAAGATTGCCTGTTGCGCCTGCATGGCGGAGGTAACGGCCGGATCGGACGCGCGGGCCATCAGGTCGGGCGGGAAGGCAATCGCCTCGGACCCGTCCCGCTCGGCGGTCAATCGCGTCTGCTGCGCACGAAGCGCATCGCGCCTGGCCTGCGCCTGTTGCGCCTCGGCGGCCGAGCGCACGCCGTTCAGCCGAACGAGAGGCTGCCCGGCCTCTACCATCTGACCTTCTGTGACCTGATATTGGTTGATGACGCCGCCTCGCTCGGGCTGGATAATGATCGGCGTACCGCTCGCCGTGACCTCGCCCACAGATTGCGAGGCACCGGAAATCGGCGCCAGCAAGGCAAAGCCGACCAGTAGACCGAAGAACAGGATGGCGACGCCCAGGCCTACCCGGATCACCGGACGCGCATCATCCAGAGCGCCGGGCACAGGATCATGACGCGGGACGGTCGTCGGGCGGCCAGCCGCTATTTTTCCTCCGCCATTACCCGCATCGCTGCCGCTATGGGCGCTGCCAGTCAGGAAATCGAGCTTCATGATCGTCAGGCCTTTACCGGTTCGCGAGCAATGGATTCGATGAGTTCGGTCTTCACCTTGCGGAAGATGCGGGCGCGGGGCCCATCGAGCTGGAGACTGCCCTTGTTGATCACGACCACCCGGTCGACATGAGCGACCGGGTTGAGCCGGTGGGCGATCAGGATGATCGTCGATCCTTCAGCCTTCAATTGCTTGAGCGCACGGGCAAGCGCTTCCTCGCCATCCGCGTCGAGATGGGCGTTGGGCTCGTCAAGGACGAGGAGCCGGGGCGAGCCGAACATGGCGCGGGCAAGACCGATGCGCTGGCGCTGGCCACCCGACAGGCCTGCGCCGCCCTCATCGACCCGTGTCTCATAGGCATCTGGCAGGTCGAGGATCATTTCATGGACATTGGCGCGCTGCGCCGCTTCCACCACATCCTTGTCGAGGCATTCGCTGAAGCGGGAGATGTTGTCGCGGAGCGTGCCGGGAAAGAGGCCTACATTCTGCGGCAGATAGCCGATATTATGGGCCAGCATCTCGCGCGACCAGTGCCGGCTCTCAAGCCCGCCGATGCGGACATGACCCTGCGTCGGCAGCCGCGCCGCAACGATCATGCGGGCAAGGCAGCTCTTGCCCGCGCCGCTGGGGCCCACGATGCCGATCGCTTCGCCGGCCGCGACATGCAGATCGATGTCGCGCAAGGCAGGGCGCTTGGCGCCCGCTGGTACGAAGCTGACGCCTTCGATCGAGATATCAATGCCGTCCGCAGGCAGCGCGACCCGGTCTTGATGCGCCGGTGCTTCGATCAGGATTTTCTGGACGCGGCGCCCGGCGGCGATGGCCTGCCGGATTTGCCGCCAGCCGCCCACCGCCACTTCCAAAGGTGCGAGCGCGCGGCCGAGCATCATATTGGCGGCGAAGATCGCCGCCGGCAGGATGAGGTTCTGCACCGCGAGCCAGGCGCCGGCGGCCAGCATCGCGGCCTGCATGAGGAGCCGCAGAAAGCGGATGGCCGAGGTGAAATCGGCGCTGCGATCGCTGCCGACGCCCTGTGCGACCATCATGGCATCCCGGTCGGCTCGCCAGCGATCGGCAAGCGTGCGGTCCATGCCCATGGCGTGGACGGGATCTGCATAGCGCGCGATGCTGTCGGTGAAGCGATAGCTGCGGGTGGCCGCTTCCTGCGCGGCCTTGGCGGCGTCACGGGTCGAGCGGTCATTGAAGAAGGCAAGCGCCATGAGGCTTGCCCCGCCAACGAGTCCGACGCCGCCGAGCAGCGGGTGGATGAGGAAGAGGACAAGCAGGAAGAGCGGCATCCAGGGCACATCGAAAAAGAACTGCGCGCCCTGTCCGGCAAGAGCGCTGCGAAACTGGTCGAGATCGCGGAGCGCCTGAGCATTCCGGGCGGGCGCTCCGTTGCGCGCTGAGAGATCGATGATCGCCTGGAACACCCGGCCTGAGAGCAGCCTGTCGATCCGTGCAGCAGCGCGTACAAGGAGCCGGGCTCTGGCCGCATCCAGGACGGCCATGGTCGCCAGCGCCAGCAATAATGCGATGCTTAATCCTGCAAGCGTCGCCATGCTGCCGGCCGGGATCACACGGTGGTAGATCTGGAGCAGGTAGATCGGTGAAGCGAGGAACAGGAGATTTACGCCGCCGCTGAACGCCGCCGCCGTCCACAACAGCCCCTTCACATTGCGCAGCGCAGCGGCGAACTCGTCGCGCGCGTCATAGTCAGGATGGGTCGGGTCGAGCGTGCGAGAAGCGCGCACGCGCTTTGGTTTGATCGCTGCCTTGTCTGCCATTTTCGTCATAGGTCAGCCCAATCCCAGTCCAAGACTGCCATGCTCGTCATGGTCCGTCAGTCCGTCGAGCAGACCGTCCTCCTGATGCGCTACGCCCAGCAGTCCGCCGTCCCCCAGATCGTCATCGCCGCCAGCAATCAGCCCTTCAAGCGTGTCGGTCGCATCCTGCAACACCAACAGGCCAGTGGCTTGCGGTGCCTCATCATGCGTTTCCAGAATATCGGCGGCGCTCACCAGGCTCGTAAGCGTCGTCACGCCGCCAAGGGGATCGGCGCCCGCAAGATCGCCCAGCGTGTCCGCGCCATGCTCGATCGCCAGAGATGGTACGTCCTTGGCGATGTCCGCTATCGGCGCGACGACGTCACCTGCCGCATCGAGCGGCGCTACTGCCGATTGCACGACTTTGTTCGTGACAGCATTTCCCAGGGTGGAACTCTGCTCGACTACATCCGCGACGACGCCGCTTGCCGCCGGCAGGGCAACTTCCTGAACAAGCTGGGTGACAGGCTCAACGGTCCTGTCGACCCCATCGACGACAGCGCTTATCTTGTCGGTCGTGTCCGACACGACATCGTCCGCGATGGGCGATGCTTGATCGAGCACCGTGTCGATGGTTTCGCCCGCGACCGGAAGCGCGTTCCCGACGAGGGGCGGCACGACACCAAGTGTATCCGTCACAGCAGGAACGATATTGTCGAGCGCCTGCACCACCTGCGTCGTGACTTCTACGGCAT